>CAZJKZ010000003.1:0-103076 GCA_964546885.1 uncultured Bacteroides sp. | reverse complement strand
AAATTATCATCGGTAAAAATAGGAAGAATTCTACATCTTACCAAATATTTCTCCTTGTTTTTACCTAAGTATAGAAAATTTTGCTTGCAGAAGTCAAATAAATTTTATTCTATATCCACACTAACTATTTTATTTGTATATTTGCATAGTGTTAATGTGTGATATGGAAAAAATGATGGAGAGGCAGTATGTAGCTATTGATTTGAAGTCGTTTTATGCATCGGTGGAATGTGTTGAGCGAGGACTTGATCCGCTTGACACATGTCTTGTCGTAGCTGATGCCTCTCGGACAGAAAAGACGATCTGCCTGGCTGTTTCAGCCGCATTGAAAAGCTATGGTACAGGAGGAAGACCACGACTGTTTGAGGTGGTGCAGAAAGTAAAGGAAGCTAACTATCGAAGAGGTCGCCAAGGCAGATCCTATTCAAAAAAGATACTTGATGCACACCCTGAAATAGCAGTTGATTATCTAATTGCGCCCCCGCGAATGGCCTACTATATCGAATACAGCACAAGAATCTATAAAGTGTATTTACGGTACATTGCGCCAGAAGATATCCACGTCTACTCTATAGATGAGGTGATAATGGACGTAACATCGTACCTGTCTACTTACAAACTGACAGCTCATGAATTAACTGTAAAGATGATACGGGAAGTATTGTCTGAAACCGGCGTGACAGCTACAGCCGGTATAGGAACGAATATGTATCTGTGCAAAATAGCCATGGACATTGTGGCAAAGAAAATGCCGCCCGACAGCGATGGTGTACGCATTGCCGAACTTGACGAGATGAGTTATCGCAGGCAATTGTGGGATCATTTGCCGCTTACCGATTTTTGGAGAGTGGGTCACGGAATCGCCGACAAACTCGCCGCTAACGGCCTATATACAATGGGAGATATTGCCAGATGCTCGTTGAAGAACGAAGACCTCCTTTACAAACTGTTCGGGGTAAATGCCGAACTGCTAATTGACCATGCTTGGGGTTGGGAACCCGTAAGCATGGCTATGGTAAAGGCTTATCGCCCTGAGACCACCAGCATGAATAGCGGGCAAGTGCTTCAATCAGCCTACACGACAGATAAAGCCCGCAATGTCATCATTGAAATGGCAGACGCAGCGGTGCTTGAACTGATAGACGCAAGAATGGTAACAGACCAGATAGTACTAACCATAGGATATGACACAGAATCTCTCACTAATCCCGCCATTCGAACAAAATACGACGGCAGGATAACGACGGATTATTATGGCCGACAAGTGCCTGCCCATGCCCATGGAACGATAAATATTGAGCGTCCTACATCATCGGCAAGAATACTGATAGAGAAGGTGGCGGAACTGTATGACCGAATAGTTAATCCTGATCTCCTCGTGCGCCGCCTCACACTTTCTATCAATCATCTTGTAAAAGAAGATAGAGTAAACATCAATAATAAGCCGGAACAACTCGACCTCTTCACAGACTATGAAGAATTGAACAGGAGAAGAAAAATCGAAGAGGCGGAGTTATTGAAAGAACGACGCAGACAAGAGGCAATATTGAAGATTAAGAAAAAATTTGGCAAAAACGCAATTTTAAAAGGTTTAAACTACACTGAAGGCGCAACACAACGCTATCGAAACCAACAGATAGGAGGGCACCATGAGTAGATACGACGACATAATCAACCTACCGCACTATGAGCCGAAGCATAAAAGAATGCCAATAGAGAACAGAGCCGCACAATTCGCACCCTTTGCGGCTTTAACAGGTCATGGAGCGGCTATAAACGAAACTGCCAGACACACAGAGAAAAAGAAAGAATTATCTGATGAAGAAAAACATGAAATATCTAAAAGACTTGCATTTGCAATAGAAAATCAATCTTTAATCACTATTACATATTTTCTTCACGACCAAACTAAAGAAGGAGGAAGCTATCAGGAAGTATCGGGTGTTGTCAAGAAAATTGATCTGATCGAACGAGTTGTTTTTATTAAGGATGGCACTAACGTGCTCCTCAATAACGTTGTCGGAGTAAAATTTGAATAAAAATAATGATAAGAAAATGGGAAGGAGTAAGTTGTAAATTTATTATAAAAATCTTTACACGATTTTGTGCAATACCTATTTTGATGTAAATTTGCAACATAATAAAACCAATCATACATTTATGCTGAAAAATATACGTATTCTGCTCGCTCTATTTTCAATTATAGCGATAACCTTTCTTTTTGTAGACTTTACCGGCACAGCACGCTCACTATGGCCATGGCTTGCTAAAATTCAATTGATGCCAGCAATTCTTGCAGGGAATATTCTGGCCGTGGTCGCCGTACTAATAGGCACATTAATATTCGGACGCCTATATTGCTCAATCATATGTCCTCTTGGAATATTACAAGATGCAGTCAATTGGGTAAAGGGTCATGTAGGCAAAAGAAACAAGCGCAAGAACCGATTCAGCTTTACAAAAGCCTATACATCGGTGCGCCTTAGCGTATTTACCGTATTTGTGGTACTTGTCATATTAGGTCTGTTTTCTGCTCTTTCAGCATCAATAGCCGGACTTATCGAACCTTACAGTGCCTATGGCCGTATATCTTCAAGCATATTCGCACCCGCATATGACGGAATCAACAATCTGCTTGCCGGATGGTCGGAAAGCCAAACAGACAACTATATGTTTTACAGAGTGGTGTACGCCGTGTCAGTACCCATTCTTGCAGTTGCGATAATCACGCTGTTAGTAATCCTATTTTTCTCATGGACAGGAGGACGCAATTATTGCAATACCATATGCCCTGTTGGAACCTTCCTGGGATTTATATCTCGCTACTCAATCCTTAAACCCGTGATTGACACGAGTAAATGCATCAACTGCGGAAAATGCGCTCGCAACTGCAAATCGAGCTGCATTGACGCTAAGCATCACTCAATCGACTATTCAAGATGCGTGGTGTGCATGGACTGTATCAACGTATGCAAGGATGGAGCTATCAGCTATACCTACCGCCGCCATTTAGATGCAGAAACAAACACTGTAAACCGAGTAGATAAAGGACGTAGAGGCTTCGTAACGGGCACAAGTGTGCTAATAGGCGCATTAGGCGTAGAGGCAATTGCAAAAACCACCGATGGCGGACTCACCGCTCTTAAAGACAAACGCCCCGTAAAAAGAGCCAATCGTGTTGTGCCTCCCGGCGCAGTGAGCATACGCAACTTAGAAAGCCATTGTACAGCATGTCAGCTATGTGTTCAGTCTTGCCCTAACAACCTGCTCAAACCGACATTGACTTTCGACGGATTTATGCAGCCTTCAATGGACTTTATAGCTGGATACTGCCACCCTGAATGTACTGCTTGCTCTGAGATTTGCCCTACAGGAGCAATAAAACCAATAGATAAAGCACTGAAAAGCAGCATAAAGATAGGAACGGCAGTAGTGGATTTTGATACATGTATCTCAGCATCGGAAGGCAAAGTCTGTGGCAACTGCGCAAGCCGCTGCCCGGTGGGAGCAATAATAATGGTGCATAAGACTCCCGGAGACAACAATAGCCCAAAGATACCGACAGTTAACGAAGCTATTTGCATAGGTTGCGGCTCATGCGAATACCACTGCCCTGTTGGCAGCGTTGAAGGAATGACTGCCTCCCACTCAGCCATACACGTTGAAGGAGTGAATGTACACCGGGAAATATAATCATCACACAAAGAATCAAAAATGAAAAAAAATAATTATATCAATCCCCACAGACGAAATTTTCTGAAAATTATGGGAGCCGGCGCTATTGCCGGCTTGGCTACAGCCTGTGGCATTAAGAGCGAAGACAAATCAGCCAATGTCGGAAAGACGAGCAAATCCGGCACAGGAGAAATGACCTACCGCACCAACCACAATACAGGCGACACTGTGTCGATACTCGGTTATGGCATGATGCGCCTCCCAACCATCACAAAGCGCGACGGAGTGAATGAGGTGAATGTAATAGACCAGGAGGCAGTAAACGAATTGGTAGATTATGCTATGGCCCACGGTGTGAACTATTACGATACTTCGCCAGTTTACTGCCAAGGTAAATCAGAAGAGTCAACCGGCATAGCTCTTAGCCGCCATCCGCGCGACAAATACTATATTGCCACCAAACTCTCCAACTTTGCTCCTGAGACTCAGACAAAAGAGAAATCGATGGAAATGTTTGAAAATTCGCTCAAATATTTGCAGACCGATTATGTTGATTATCTCCTCCTCCACTCGATTGGCGGAGGAGGAATGGAGAATTTTAATAAACGCTACATTGACAATGGTATTCTTGACTGGCTGGTGGAACAAAAGAAGGCAGGAATAATACGCAATCTCGGTTTTTCATTTCACGGCGATGTGGAGGTGTTTGACACAATGTTGAAGTGGATGGACGAGGGGCGTGTACACTGGGATTTCGTTCAAATCCAGCTAAACTATATAGACTGGAATGGAGAGAAAAGTCCCAAGTCACGCAATACCGACGCAGAATATCTGTATGAACAGCTTGTACAACGCGACATACCATCTGTGATTATGGAACCCCTGCTTGGGGGACGCCTAGCCAATCTCCCGGACCCTATTGTGGCCAAAATGAAAGAACGCCGACCGGAGGACAGTATAGCATCATGGGCATTCAGATTTGCCGGGTCGCCTGAAAAGGTGCTTACAGTATTGTCGGGCATGACCTACATGGATCATCTCAAGGACAATCTCGCCACATATTCACCTCTTGAGCCTCTAACAAAAGAAGAGGACGAATTTCTCGCATCTTCAGCTCGCCGCTATCTTGCTGCCGATCTCATTCCTTGTACGGACTGCAAATATTGTATGCCTTGCCCTTATGGAGTGGATATTCCCACCATCTTCGGGCATTACAATAAGTGCGTTAATGCTGATAATGTGCCGTGGGACAATAAAGACCCCAACTATGCAAATGCGCGTAAAGCATTTCTGGTGGGCTATGACCGCACTGTGCCTCGTGTTCGTCAAGCCTCGCACTGTATTGCTTGCCACGAATGTGAATCTCATTGCCCGCAAAATATAAAGATTGCACGCCAACTTCGCAAAATCGATGACTATGCCAATAGGCTTAGTCAGGAAGTGTGATATAGCTGTACGATTTTCTTTGCTGAATTTTGATTTAGGAATTTTGATTTAGAAGGCGGATGTACTCTATGAAATCTGATGAGGAGGCGTCGTAAGGCAGCCAATGGATTGGAAAGCCGCGACGCTCCATGCCTCTGAACCATGTCATTTGGCGTTTTGCAAACTGATGGATGGCTATTTCTAATCCCGATACCATCTCATCATAATTTATTTCTCCGATGAGATAGCGAGTTAGGTATTTATATTCTAAGCCATAGTAAATCAAGTCTTCAGGAGAAATGCCGCTGTCAAGCAACTTGCGCACCTCATCAACCATACCGGCTTCAAGGCGTGCGTGAAGCCGCCTGGATATACGCATGCGTCTGACATCACGAGGAATGTCCACACCAACCACCACGGCGCCTTCAATAGGATGCGGTGTGGCGGCATCGGCTTCCACAGGATGCTCTTGATAATATGTGGCTATCTCTATGGCACGGATCGCACGCTTAGCGGTATCAACATCCGTGGTGTTGTGGAGAGTTTTCATAGCCGCAAGCATTTCTGTGAGTTCGTCAAGCGATTTTCCCTCCAGACTCTGGCGAAGCTGTTTATTCTCAGGCACGGTGGGCAACGACAATCCCTTTAACACCGACTCTACATACAAGCCGGTGCCTCCACATAAAATCGGCAATTTTCCACGAGACTTTATGTCATTGAAAGCTATTGAGAAATCCCTAAGATATTCAAACAGATTATATTTATATCCGGCAGGGGCGATATCAATGAGGTGGTGCGTCACATCGCCATATTCTTCGAGATCCTTACCTGTGCCAATATCCATGCCGCAATAAATCTGACGGGAGTCCGCACTTATGATTTCCCCGTCAAAAGTCTTTGCCGCATCAACGGCTCGAGCAGTCTTTCCAGAGGCAGTAGGCCCCACAATCACCAGCATTTCCATATATTATTTTTTATCCCAGCGCTTATCAATGCCATTTACATGTCGGCGCCAGAATCTGCGCAAATGGAAAAACGGCTTATCCTCATTATTCTCAGCAATACTCATCAAGTGCATATCCTCATAGTCCACATCCCATTTATGGAAATCTCGCAGACGGAAAGTAGGACGATAATTCTTTATGGGGTAAAGGCGCTTGCCGTCACGGTCATACGTTTTCCATGCCATAGTGATAGTGAAAATCCTATGCAGCTCAGAGGCAAACGGCCGAGCAATATGCCCTTTTCTCAACAAGATAGAGACATCGCGCAGCATCATCCATTCACCCGTCATTGTGCCTTTTGCATCCTCCACCTCGTCGTCAATAAAGACAGCGTAATGAAACACGTTTTGATCATTCAAACTTGTGCAATATAGCCATTTGAGTTTAAAATTCTCCAATCCGGATAGATTCCTGAACTCCACAAACGCCTGATGAGCTGACAAATTGTTATGGAAACCGATAGACACATCAGCCGGGGTGTCCCAGTAAGCCCCGTGAGCCTTGTCCTCAACAAGATCTTTCAGAAGCAATTGATCGCGCCATACCACCATGTATCTGATGCGCGAAGAGCGATTGTTGGAGTACTGAGACATCTTAATCGGAATTTCAAACTCAAGAGACGCATATCTAACTAATATGTAAATGACGCATATTGCATATACAGCAGCCGGAATCACATACAAAAAGAAGATATCAGGCGACTGAAGATGTCCGTCATCGTACTTGCTGAAATAAATGAAATAAAAGACATACACCTCCACAGACAAAAACAATGACACGGCAAATGAAAAACGCAACTGGAATTTGGCCTCGTGATGGAGCACATTTCTGCGTAAGGACTCAGAAATCGAGACATTTGCCATAGTGTTGCATATCTCGCAATATTTCGTCTTGCCGCGGCGAAGTATCGATAAAGCAAACACTATCGATGCTATGGGATAAACCACAAAAGCAGTGTTGTAAGAATTGCCGATATAGGCTAAAGTCGGATAATGTAAAAGAACGTACTTCGTGCTCAGTGCGTTTAGCAGAAGCATGGCTATACCTGAATAAAAGAGGCTGTAGATTGAATAGTGGGTGACCATAGAGCAATGCATCGACGTCTTGCGCAGATTATGATTACCGAACAAAATAATTATGCCTATCAGCAACAATCCAACATACGGACGCCAAAGGGCATTCACCCAGTAGCCTGACACCACCAGAACCGTAATCATACCGTAGCAAAGTATCCACGACTTTGTCGTACTTATGAGCACATCCTTATAATTTACTGTATTAGCCATGCAAAAGGTTTATGGTATTGAAAAATAATTGATTGGGATTTACCCAATCAATTATTTAAGATTCTTATTGAAGAAATCAAGCATTTTTGCGTACACCACAGCACGAGCATTGCAGCCATAAATACTATGATTCATATTGGGGAAAATAAACATATCGCAATATCCTCCTTTGCTTTGCAAAGTAGACACATACTGGAGAGCATTGGCAGGATGCACGTTGTCATCGCTTGTACCGTACATAATAAGCACGGGGCAAACGAGATTCCCCACTCGACCGATAGCCGACGAAGAGTTGTAGCCGTCCTCATTCTGCTGAGGTGTCAGCATGTAGCGTTCAGTGTATATTGAGTCATAGTATCTCCAATCGGTAACAGGAGCAACTGACACGGCTGCAGCATAAGGCGCACCGGCCTGCGAAGCTGCCATAAGAGACTCATAACCACCAAAGCTCCATCCATAAATACCGATACGATTAGCGTCAACATAAGGCAACGAAGCAGCATATTTTGCAGCGTTAACCTGATCTATTGTTTCATAATAGCCCAAACGCTTGTATATCACGTCCATAAAAGCATGGCCTCTGCCGCCGGTGCCTCTTCCGTCAACACACATCACTATGTAGCCCTGAGTGGCAAAGTACTGCTCCCAATCAACGCCCCATTTGTTAAGCACTTGCTGAGAGCCAGGGCCACTGTATTGGGTCATAATTACGGGATATTTCTTTGACTCGCTAAATCCCTCAGGCTTAATAATAAATCCGTTGAGCGTTACGCCGTCGGAGGTCATTGTGAAAAATTCCTTTTTGGGCAAACCTGCAAACTTTGATGCTACTTTAGCATTATCCTCAAGCACGCGCACACGCTTGCCGGAGGCAGTGTTAATAGTGTACAACGGAGGCGTAGAGATATCGGTGTGCATCATCATAGCATAAGTCATATCCGGGGAGAAATTAGCGCTGTTGGTGCCGCTATTAATTGACACAGGGGTGATATTGCCCTTGACGTCAACCATGTAAACCACTCTGTCGAGAGGAGATGGACTTGCAGCCTGGTAATAGTAATTACCTTTAGCATCAAAACCATAAAAAGCCGTTACGTCAAAATCGCCTTTGGTGAGGGTCTTCTGCAACGACCCGTTATAGCCATAACGATAGAAATGATTGTAGCCCGACCGTCCTGACATCACTATAAAATTGTCAGCACCATAGATGATGTCCGCATAACTACCCTCCTCTACCCATGCTTTAGTTTGATCGGTATATATGGATTTAGAAACAGCTGATCGCGGGTTGACGGAGTAAATCACAAATTTATTTTGCTCACGGTTGAGAGTGGACACCATTAGTCTATCTGACGCTCCTCCGAAAGCAATACGAGGAATATACTCTATATTACTGTCAGGCAAGTTGATGTCAATCACTTTACGAGTCTCAACATCATATGAATGAAGAGACACTTTTGAATTTTTCATACCTGCCACTGGATATTTATATGAATACGTTCCGGGATAAAGAGCATATTCCTTTTTAGGATTACAAGTACCCTCATATATCGGAAGCGAATACATCGGCACATCAGTCTCGTTATATTTCAGATAGCAGAGTGTGAGATTGTCCGGACTCCAGACCATCGAACGATCTGTGGCAAACTCCTCCTCATAAACCCAATCAGGCACACCATTGAGCACCTGGTTGACAGCACCGTCTGTTGTCACTTCCACCTGCGAGTCATAGTCTACCTTTTTGATATAGATATTATTGTCCTCTGCGACGAAAGCTACCATACGCCCGTCGTCAGACATGAGAGGCGCTCTCTGCCTGTCAAAATCATAGGACAGCGGACGGAGCAGACGCGAGCGCACTTCATAAATGTAATAATTAGCAGTGAAAGAGTGGCGGTAAATCGGCTCTGAATTACGATACACAAGAATGTATCTGCCATTATCGCTCACTTCAAAGCCTTCTATGTCATCTATAGAGAGCTCGCGAGTACGATCCACATCAAAAATCGTCTCTAATTTATTTCCTGTCTTAATGTCATAGCGGTCAATAGTCTTATGGTCGGAAGAGAGCATAAAGCAGCCATTGCCGTCGGAGGCATAAGTAAAACCTGCGGGAGCTTCGCTTTTGTTCTTGGGCGACACATAGGGTTCGATATCAGATGTAAGATATTTTCCCGATGCAAAAACATCAAATGAGATGAGCGCTACTGCAAAAAAAGAATATAATTTTTTCATAACTAAGTAGAAAGATTACAAAGTATAATCGTCAAAAGAGAAATCCTGTCCTGCGATTGGATCGGTCTTAAGTTTTTCAATTTGTTCTTTAGAAGGTTTGGGGGCTTGATGTTGTTGCGGTTGATTAGCTTGATCTCCATCCTTCCTGGGAGCTGGTTGCCGCGGCACATTATCTATTTGTGCCTCGGCCTTCTGAGGAGCTGCCTTTTGTGCAGAGGCAAGCTCGTCCTTGAGCTTTTGGATCCTCTCTTCGTATTTTTTCTTTATATCCTCGAAAGCATCAAGTTGAGAAGCAATTTTCTCGAATTCTTCAAATGTTTGCTCATTTTCAGCGAGACGAGCGTTTTTCTCATCCAATTGTTTCGTAAGGTCATCAATTTGGGCTTTCTTCACCTGTTCTTCTTTTTCAAGCTCCTCAATCTTTTTTTCGAGTTCCTTGACATTATGCTGCGACTCGGAAGCACGCTTTTGCAAATTATTAAGCATCGACTCACTCATCTCGTCCTTTACCTTTGCGGCTTGACATGACTCTGTGAGTTTTGTGTTTTCAGCTTTTAAGTAATTAATTTCCTGATTGAGTTTGTCAATTTCATCTCTCACCTTTTCAGTAGAAGCCGTCTTTCGCAGCATATCGAGTTCTTGCTTCATTGCCTCCATATCGGACTCATACACGGAAGCAACCTTAGCCTTATTAATAAGACCACGGTTCTCTATTTCGTACTGCTCTTTCTCAGCCTCAAGCTGCATCACCTTAACTTCAAGGTCATGAGCGCGTTCAGAAAGGGCGCGACGCTGGCGATCACCGCTAAGTTTTTGCTCGTTCATTTCCGAGCGTTGAGATTCAAGATCGGCAGCACGCTGCTTGAGGGTCTCCATCTGAGTCCGCAATTCGTCGCGTTCCTTCTGCCACACCGCCATACATTTAGCCTGCGACTTTTCGTCGAGGGCTACAAGATATTCCTTGACAGAGGCATCGAGAGCGTCATAGAGATATTTTTTCTGGCGCTCTGTATCAACCGACTGCTTGAAGTATGCCGGTATGGCTGTATTAGTGACCTCCACAACCTTTTCGAAAATTTTCTTCATAATTTCCGGAGACACCTCTATAACAGTGTCAGCATCTGCAAGATTAGGAGCAGCTTCATTGACTAATATTTCATTTTCCGGCGTCGTTACCAAGGGATCTGACTCTTCGTAAGTGCCTATGCCTAAAGCATTCTTTATTTTCTTTAAAAAAGACATAGATATGGTCTTTATTCGTTAATACTCGGTTTTGCCACAACTCCTATGCCCTTTTTACCGTTAATAGCAATTTGCAAAGGAGTGTCAAATTTCACTATTCTCAATCTGTCCGATTCATATTCTGCCGGTATAGAATTGAGATATGCAATATCATATATTCCATCGGAGATTGCCGGGTTTATCGTAAAGTACCCTACTCCAAATGAAGTCAGATTTTGGAAGAAATGTGTACCCTGGCTCGGCTCTATACGGTAGTTGCCCAACGAAGCCTCTACAATAAGACGAGCAGCCGAAATAGCCGGCCATTTCACCGGGATACCCAATGCGGGATCACTCGAGCCCCAACGCCCCGGTCCGACTAATATATAATTGCGGCCATCGGCAAGGAACTTTTTGTTAAGCTTTTCAATTTCAGCTGCAACTCTCACGTTGTTCATAGAGTTGAATGTTTCGGGCCTAACATATATAATAGTGTCGATATTCTCTATGTTGCCATGGCCGAGAGCGGTAAAGCTCTTCAAGAGAGCCTGGTCATCTGGAATTTCAAGAATATCATCATCGACCATATCCTTTTTGTCGATGATAGGACGAATCTGCAGCCAATAAATATGGCCCTTAGAAGACGAATTCTTATCAGAGGAAATAGTCCCTGCAAACTCTATCTCCACCGGGCGACACATCTCCTTCTGCCCTAATTTCAGCATAAAGTCAACAGCGTGAGCCAACGGGAAAGCATCGTGACGCAGGATATTGTTGAAAGTGACTACACGACGCCCTTTACCGGTCTCGTAGTCGAACAACATATCGTTATACGGATCGTATGTCGAAACCATATTTTTTAGCGCGCCCGTATCGGCAAAATCCTGAATACGCTTGTTGGCAATATTGAACCCGTCATCAATACTGAATTTCTCAGGCATGTTATTTCTGTCGATTGCATAGAGACGCGTCTGAGTGTCTTTTAGAGCAATGTCGAGTTCGGAAGTCTGCAGCACGTTGGCTGGATGAGCGGGAGAGAAACGCAAACTGCGACCGCCGTCCACAATATATTTGCCAAGTCCGACCGCCACCTGTGCAACGCCTTCTTCTGCCTTCTCGTCGCCTAACGGATAATAATTGAGAGATCGCCCCACTCCTGAGAAAGACGGGAAATAGAAATCACCATAATAGTTGCCTACTACCTCTTGAAGGATCACAGCCATCTTCTCTTGGTCGATTACGTTTGCCGTAGCCGTCATATAAGATTTTGACGCCTCAAAGAACACAGATGCGTACACGCTTTTAATCGCGTCGGTAAGAAAGACGAGATGCTGCTCAGGCGTGGGAGCATGAGGCACCATATATGTAGAATAGATTCCCGCAAAAGGCTGATAATGCGAGTCCTCAAGCAAGCTCGAACTACGCACAGCTATCGGGCCGTCTATCACATCTCGGAGTCCCTGAAGGTCCTCACGTACACGCTGCGGCAATCGTGCGGCAAGGAATGCGCGGAGTATTTCCTCATCAGAAGCGTCGCTAAGAGCAAGGGGGTACAGATTGTTAGATGCCATAAATTCATCAAAGATATCCGTACACAGCACCACTGTGCGGGGAATGCTTATAGTGACCCCTTCAAAATCGTCGCATTCGGGATGATTCTTAATAATTGAGTCGATAAAAGCAAGACCGCGTGCCTTACCACCCATTGAGCCCTGGCCAATACGCGCAAAGTTGGAGTAACGGTCGAAACGGTCACGCCTAAATTCGGCCACAACACCTCTATTCTTCATACGACGATATTTCACAATCATATCAAAAATCAGCTGCTTGATATGAGGGATGTCATCAATTGTGCGCGAACGATGATTTTTAAGAATCTCGGCAATCGGGAACATGGCTCTCGAATAAAGCCATCTTGAAATATCATTTCGCTTGGCATGGAAGAGAAGCGACTCATCGGGTATATCAAACACTCTCTTTTGGAAATGATTGATGCTATGGATGCGCATAATCTCTTCCATAGTATGGGGGTTACGTATGATGAAATCGCCGAAACCGAAATTGTCGGTAATTGCCTTGCCGAGGTCAACCGGGTGTTTCTTTGAGTTCTTGTCAAGGAAGATGCCGTTGAACTCTTTTACTTTATCGGCGTTCTCTGACTCGGAGGACTGGATAATCAGCGGCAGATAAGGGTCACATTCATGAAGATAGCGTGCCAGCTTCAAGCCAGCCTCCTTATCTTTTTTGCCTTCTCGGTTGAACGATACATCACTGATAACACCCAAAATATTATTTGAATATTTTTTGTACAGAGCTTCCGCCTCCTCATAATTTCGTGCCAAAAGCACCTTTGGACGCCCACGCATACGCAGCATTCGCTCGTGGGCATTAAGTGCCTCCGTCGAGAATGTCATAGATTGATTGAGAAGGAATTTATAGAGATGAGGCAATACGGAGGAATAGAACCTCACAGAGTCCTCTACCAGCATAATCATCTGGACTCCTACATCCAGAATATCTTCTTCGGCGTTTTGCCAATCCTCGAGAAGCTTGATTATGGCAAGTATTAGATCCATATTCCCGAGCCAACTGAACACATAGTCGATTTTCGACAAGTCCTGATCTGCCAATCTGCGCGACACCTCTTTTGAAAAAGGAGTGAGCACCACAAAAGGCACCGTTGGATAAGCTTCCTTAATAGCGGTGGCTCCGTCAAACGTTTCTGAAATATCTACGCCCGGCATACCTATCACGAGGTCAAATTTCTTTGTCTTCATGATTTCCATAGCCTCCTTTATATTAGAAGCTTTGGTGACACGCGGAGGCAGACTAAGGTTTAGAGCCATATATTCGAAGAATAACTGCTCCTCTACACGACCGTCTTCTTCCATCATGAAGGCATCGTAAGGCGAAGCTATGAGAAGCACATTTAGAATACGCTTCTGCATAAGCTTCTGAAAAGCTGTGTCCTTTAAATATAATTGGCTAAGTGCGGTCTGATCCATTTATCGAACTTTTTTTTTTACTTTTCTTCAATGACTATTCTTAAGGGATTGTCGAGATTTTTCCTCCATGCCTGGAGCATACCGAACCATTCTTCCTTATCATCTTCTTTGCCTGGAGCGGACATAGCGTAATAGCGGAAATTTCTACCTCCGGGAGCCTTAACCTTATATATATATTCGTCGGGAGTGGCTGTCTCGCCGTAGATATATACATGGGGAACAAATATGGCGTGGCCCGGTGTTGACATAAGTCCGGTATGATCGCTCCAAAAAGGAGTAGATTTTCCATTGGTGCGCGAAACACCCGTAGAAAATGTCTCTCCCGACAGCGGTTCGTCAAACTCTACATCTATCTGCATGTCCTGATGTCCAGAGTAATGCGTATAACGGTTGAGCATGTTGATATTAGAGCCTTGATAATTCCAACCGTCTATCTTCAATTCTGAAATAGTTCTGACCGGACCCGCAGCAACGAGTCGCTCGGTAATAACATCAACAGAATCGATCTCCACCGTCTTCTTTCCATCCCAACCTTTTAATGCTATGGAATTGTTAAAAGCAATGGGAAGCTTATATCTTGAATCCTCAAGAGACAGCAAAGAAGGTCGAGAGCCTTCATCGCTTAAAGTCAGCTGCAAAATACGACTTCCTGAAGCCAGAACATCTACCACAAAGACAACCTCATCGGCAACACCGTCGAGGTTGAGATCGTCGATCTGGCATGGTATCTCAATTTTCTCTTCTGTAACAACAGATTTCAACACATTGAATCCAGGCTCTAACTCTCCAAGTTGGATTACAATAGGAGCATCCACACGAGCCACAGACAAAGGATTATCAATGATTATTTGATACTGCTTCGTGGCCGCAGAGACCATAAACGGAAGCCACGCGAGCAAAATAATAGTTGATCTCCTTCTCATTTGATAATAGTGGTTAATAACGTTGCTACAATTTTTTTCTTTTAAAGTGCAAAAGTAAGAAATTTATCCGAAGTTTTTTATGATTTTACCATTTTTTTTCAAAATAATGGAGTTTATTGCCTGCCGAGAGCATGAAACTGTCTCAGGGTAAGATCTTAAAATTTATAAGCAAAACGAGCAAAAATGCTCAAAGACATTGTTAAATCATAAAAAATTCATTAATTTTGCAACCTCAAAATTAAAAATTGTAACTTTTACAATGTCTCACCACCTACTAAATACCTGTGACAAATGGCACGTCAACAGCTTGACAACATCGATATTAAAATAATAAAAAAGCTCGCGGAAGACGGTCGCAAACCTTATCTCAAAATTGCCAAAGATTTAGGAGTATCAGGGGCGGCAATACATCAGCGACTGCAACGCCTCGTGTCTAAGGGAGTGTTAAAAGGCACAGAGTGTCTTATAAATCCAAGCTCATTGGGCTACGAAACATGCGCTTATATTGGCATATTACTCAACGACCCCACGAAATTTGACAAGGTAATAGCCGAGCTTGAAAAGATACCCGAAGTGGTGGAATGTCACTTCACAACAGGCCATTACGATATGTTTACTAAGGTGGTGGCTCGCAACAACGATCACCTTCTTGACATTATCCAAAACAGTTTCCAGAAACTTGACACCAATCGCACTGAAACTATTATATCCTTTAAGGAAGTGTTCAAACGTCAGTTGCCTATTATCGAGAATCCCTGAAAAAATGAAAAGAATCACTATTTTAGCCGTCGCAGCGTTGATGAGCGCAACTGCCCAAGCTGATAATTTCAACAAACACTTTGCAGATTCAACTATGCGCCTCGACTATATCTTGTCGGGGAAACCCGGCGAAGTTGGCATAAGTCTTAAAAACACCCACAAGTCCAAAGGATGGGCAGGACGCCGCAACAATTTAGACAAAAAATTCTATACTGGCAACGCCGATGTGACAATGACGTCTTTGGAAGGCGACACCATCTATACCAACTCGTTCTCATCGCTGTTCAACGAATGGCTTGACCTAAATGATAATACCCCGACTGCACATGAGTGTACAGTGCTCGTGCCTTATCCAAAGGATTCTGTAATTATTACAGTCAACCTTCTTGACAAATGGCACAAACCCATAAGCACACTCAGCCACACAGTTGACCCCAAAGATATTCTAATTCGAAACAATTCCTCAGCCCCCCTGCCCTATACTTACATTCGCAAAGGCTCATATCCCGGCCACCGCATTTCCGTGGCTTTTCTTGCAGAAGGCTACCAGCCCCACGAAATGGAGACATTTCGTAACGACGCAACCATCGCAGTGGAGGCATTGCTAAATCACGAGCCATTTGGCGAAATGAAAGAGCGGTTTGATTTCATAGCTGTAGAATCGCCCTCGGCAGAATCAAATGTGAGCGTGCCAAAAAATGACGAATGGCACGACACTGCTTTCAAATCTCACTATTCCACATTTTACTCCGATCGCTATCTCACCTCTGATAATGTGTTCGACATGCACGATGCCCTCAATGGTATTCCCTACGAACATATAATTATTCTTGTAAACACTGAAGAATACGGAGGAGGAGGGATATATAACGACTATACTCTTACAGCTGCTCATCACAAATATTTTAAACCTGTGGTGGTGCACGAATTCGGACACTCTTTCGGAGGATTAGCCGATGAATATTTCTATGTGGGCGACGTGATGGATGACACCTACCCCAAAGATGCAGAACCGTGGGAGCCTAACCTGACAACCCTGGTGGACTTCGGTTCAAAATGGAAGGATATGTTGCCGGAAGGCACACCCATGCCCACAGATCCGGAGGATGCCGCTAAATATCCCGTGGGTGTTTATGAAGGCGGCGGCTACTCGTTTAAAGGCGTGTATCGCCCTGCTGACAGATGCCGTATGCGCGACAACGAAACGGAAGCTTTCTGCCCAGTTTGCCAACGCACAATGCGCAACTTGATAATATACTACACCGAATAATGCAAAATTTAATTCATTAATACAAAAAAAAAACGTATCTTTGCAGCGAGATTGGTATATCCATCCTTAGTAATATAAGTAAAAACCAAGCTAACCAATACGTTGACACTATTTTAAACAAATAAAGACTAAGCATAAACTATTAATCTTAAATAAAACCAATCATGGACATTTCACACATCGAACACATCGGCATCGCCGTACCCAGCCTTGACGAGGCAATCCCGTTCTACGAAAATATGCTCGGACTCAAATGCTTCGCTATCGAAGAAGTAGCTGACCAGAAAGTACGCACTGCCTTCTTCAAGGTGGGCCAAACCAAAATAGAACTTCTCGAAGGCACATCGCCTGACAGCGCTATCTCTAAGTTCATCGAAAAGAACGGTGGACGCGGCGGCATCCAGCACGTGGCATTCGCTATAGAAGACGGCGTGGCTAACGCATTGGCCGAAATCGAAGAAAAAGGCGGCAAGCTCATCGATAAAGCTCCTCGCAAAGGCGCAGAAGGCCTCAACATTGCTTTTGTTCACCCCAAAAGCACCTGCGGCACCCTCATCGAGCTCTGCGAAGATCCCAACAAATAATACAAGGCTTCCCTCATAAGCCAACTTCAAATCACAAACAAAAATTCAAAAAACTCATAATATGAGCAACCAGCTTGAAAAAGTAAAAGAACTCATAGATCTGCGCACCGAAGCACGCCTCGGCGGCGGCCAGAAAGCTATTGACAAGCAGCACGAACGCGGAAAATACACCGCACGCGAGCGTATCCTCCAGCTCCTTGATGAAGGATCGTTTGAGGAAATAGATATGTTTGTTAGACATCGCTGCACCAATTTCGGTCAGGATAAGAAATCATATCTCGGTGACGGCGTTGTCACCGGCTATGGTACTATAGAAGGACGTTTAGTATATGTCTTCGCTCAGGACTTCACTGTATTCGGCGGTTCACTGTCGGAAACAATGGCGCTGAAGATATGCAAAATCATGGATATGGCAATGAAGATGGGTGCCCCGGTGATAGGTCTGAACGACTCCGGAGGTGCACGTATTCAGGAAGGCGTTAATGCGCTTGCTGGTTATTCTGAAATCTTCGAACGCAACATCCTTGCTTCAGGAGTAATTCCGCAGATTTCTGCTATTCTCGGTCCGTGCGCCGGCGGTGCAGTATATTCGCCCGCTCTCACCGACTTCACAATCATGGCTAAAGGAATTTCTTATATGTTCCTTACTGGCCCGAAAGTTGTGAAGACCGTAACAGGCGAAGATGTGACACAGGAAGACCTCGGTGGAGCCGAAGTACACGCATCACGAAGCGGCGTAGCCCACTTTGCAGCAGAAGACGGTGAACATGCTATCAAAATCATTCGTAAGCTGTTCAGCTACATCCCGCAGAACAATCTTGAAGAGCCTCCGTTGGTAGAATGCAATGACCCAATCGACCGTCTTGAAGATTCGCTCAACGAAATCATTCCCGATTCAGCCAACAAGCCTTACGACATGTACCAGGTGATTGGAGCTATTGTTGACAACGGCGAATTCCTTGAGATACAGGGCGACTATGCTAAAAATATCATTATCGGCTTCGCTCGCTTCAACGGTCAGGCAGTGGGAATTGTAGCCAACCAGCCTAAATACCTCGCCGGCGTGCTCGACTGCAACGCTTCTCGCAAAGCAGCACGATTCGTTCGCTTCTGCGACGCTTTCAACATTCCTTTGGTGACACTTGTGGACGTACCCGGATTCCTTCCCGGAACAGGACAGGAATACAGTGGCGTAATCCTCCACGGCGCTAAGCTCCTTTATGCTTATGGAGAAGCTACGGTACCGAAAGTGACTGTGACACTGCGTAAGAGTTATGGAGGTTCGCACATCGTGATGAGTTGTAAGCAGCTGAGAGGCGATATGAACTACGCATGGCCTACAGCAGAAATTGCAGTTATGGGTGCAGAAGGCGCTGTAGCAGTGCTTTATGCAAAGGGAGCCAAAGAAGCTGAAGACCCCAAAAAGTACTTAGCTGAGAAAGAGGCAGAATACAACAAACTATTCTGCAACCCCTACAATGCAGCCAAGTACGGCTACATCGACGATGTAATCGAACCGCGCAATACACGTTTCCGTATTATACGCGCTCTGCAACAGCTTGCAACAAAGAAACTTACAAATCCGGCTAAGAAACACGGTAATATACCCTTGTAATAGAGCTTTACGCGTATGAAAAGCAGATTTTTTATAATCATAGCAGCGTTGGCATGCTCTCTGGCAGTCTCGGCTCAAAGCCGCAAGGCTTTGAAAATAAGCGAGGTGATGGTAGAAAACAACACCAGCATTGAAGACGAGTACGGACAGCGAGTGGGCTGGATTGAGCTTTACAACTCAAATTTCGGTCCGCTTGAAATATCAAGCGTATATCTTACCAACGACTCGCTCAATCCCACAAAATATCCTGTACCCCTCGGCGACCTCCGCACAAAAATAGGAAAGCGCCAATCGGTAGTGTTCTTTGCCGACGGCGAGCCTGACCGCGGCACATTCCATACAAGTTTTACTCTTACACCCGGCAAGGAAAATTGGATCGGTCTATATGATGCAGACGGCAAAACTCTTATTGATTATGTAGTCGTGCCGGCTTCGCTCCCAGCTGATGCTTCTTATGCTATGGTGGATAACGGTAAAGAAGAGGTATGGCAAGTTCGCAATGGTCAGACTACAAACATGTATATCACACCCGGCGGTTCCAACATTATCAATGACACCAACGGCAAAATAGAGAAATTCGCTGAAAAAGATCCTCACGGTTTCGCTATGGCAGCAATGGCCATGGGTATCGTGTTCTGTGCCCTTCTCGTGCTTTGCCTTGCTTTCCTTGCAATCAGCAGAATTGGCAGCTTTATTTCTCGCTCTAACAAAGCAAAGTCGCATAGCGAAGACACTGTGACAATCGCAGCCAAGGAAGTAGAACACGACTCAGGTGAGGAGATAGCAGCAATCGTAATGGCTTTGCACCAGCATCTCGATGCACATGATATGGAGAATACAATACTTACTATAAGCAAGGTGAAACGCTCATATTCACCGTGGAACTCCAAAATCTATAACATGCGTCAACTTCCTAAATAAATGTCGCTTATCCACAGATAATTCCTAATAATACCACAAAAATGAAAGAATACAAATATATCATAAATGGTAATACCTATAAGGTAGCCGTAGGCGACATAGACAACAATGTAGCCCAGGTAGAAGTCAACGGCACTCCGTACAAGGTACAACTTCCTCAGACTTCTGCGCCGGTAAAAGTTGTTAACGCTCCGCGAGCTGCAGCCGCCCCCCGCACCTCATCGGGCGAGAAGGTTATTTCAAAACCGGTTGTTGCCACAGCCGGAGGCTATACAGTAAAAGCTCCCCTCCCCGGAGTGGTGTTGTCAATATCTGTAAAGGTAGGCGACACAGTGAAAGCCGCCGACACTGTAGCAATGCTTGAGGCAATGAAGATGGAGAATGCCATACATGCAGGTCGCGACGGTAAAGTAAAGGCAGTAAATGTCAGTGCCGGCGATTCAGTGCTTGAAGGAGCCCCCATCATTACACTCGAATAATCAATCCAAGCGTAGAGAATTATGAATAATTTCTTTTCTGAAAACCTTGCGGAGTTTTGGCAGCTTACCGGCTTTGCCAACGCCGAGCTCGGTAACTTTATAATGCTCATCGTGGGTCTGTTCTTTATATGGCTCGCCATAAAAAAGAACTTTGAACCTATGCTTCTTGTGCCAATCGGCTTCGGTATCCTTATCGGTAACATACCTTTCAATACCCAAGCAGGACTTGAAATAGGTATTTACGAAGAAGGTTCAGTGCTCAATATTCTTTATAATGGTGTGAGCGCAGGCTGGTACCCTCCCCTTATCTTCTTGGGAATAGGCGCAATGACCGATTTTGGTGCGCTGATTGCCAATCCTAAGCTTATGCTTATAGGCGCAGCCGCCCAGTTTGGTATCTTCGGTGCTTACATGGTGGCTCTTGCCCTTGGATTTGCTCCCGATCAGGCCGGTGCTATTGCAATTATTGGTGGTGCTGATGGTCCTACAGCAATCTTCCTTTCATCTAAGCTTGCCCCTAACCTCATGGGTGCTATTGCAGTTTCCGCTTACTCATATATGGCACTTGTACCCGTGATCCAGCCGCCACTGATGCGTCTCTTCACCACAAAGAAGGAAAGACTAATAAAGATGAAACCGGCTCGCGCCGTATCTCAAAACGAGAAAATCATCTTCCCCATCGTGGGCTTGCTCCTCACTTGTTTTGTAGTGCCTTCAGGTGTGCCTCTGTTGGGTATGCTCTTCTTCGGCAACCTTCTTCGTGAATGCGGTGTCACAACTCGCTTGGCAAAGACAGCAAGCAATGCACTTACTGACATTGTCACCATACTTTTAGGAATGACAGTGGGCGCATCCACACAGGCATCTCACTTCCTTACCCTCGACACAATCTTCATTTTCTTCCTTGGTTTCATGGCATTCATCATCGCTTCTTCGTCGGGCGTGCTGTTCGTGAAGCTCTTTAACCTAATATTGCCGAAGGATAAGAAGATCAATCCTCTTATTGGTAATGCCGGTGTATCCGCAGTGCCCATGAGCGCGCGTATTTCCAACAATATGGGTCTGAAATACGATCCCAGCAACTACCTGCTCATGCATGCCATGGGTCCGAACGTTGCAGGAGTTATCGGTTCAGCCGTTGCTGCAGGTGTGCTTCTCGGATTCCTTGCTTAATATTAAAGCCAAATCTTTTAATAATAAGGCCGATAATTATCGGCCTTATTATTTTTTTATGGCAGATTTTTCGTAATGCTCCTCAAAAAACAGATGACGATGTAAAAATCTCAAAATTTTTATGTAATTTTGTCTTCTCAAAGAAATTAACAAAATCCTTATGAAACTTTCAGAATCACGAGCCGACATTGGACACGGCATTCTTCTCATCGCTCTATTCTCATTCTCTGCGTTTTATATAAGTGATTTCCAATGGGTAAAGGACTTGTCGTTAAGTCCGCTTATCGTGGGTATTATCTTAGGTATGCTTTATGCTAATAGTCTACGCAATCACCTGCCATCCACCTGGGTTCCCGGGATTAAATTCTGCACGAAGCAGATATTGCGCACCGGTATTGTGCTTTACGGATTCAGACTTACTTTTCAGCAAGTGTTCGAAATCGGTCTTCCGGCTATATTAGTGGACACTATAATAATAATTGGTACAATAGCTCTCGGCTTACTATTTGGCAAACTGTTCAAAATTGACGAAAAGACCACACTAATGGTATCAACAGGTAGCGCCATATGCGGTGCAGCCGCCGTATTGGGAGCAGAACCTGTGGTAAAATGCGCACCACATAAAACCGCCATAGCCGTCTCAACAGTTGTGATTTTCGGCACAATCTCGATGTTTCTCTATCCCATACTTTACCGCTCGGGTGTGCTCGACCTTGACACACGCCAAATGGCAGTGTACACGGGCGCAACACTGCATGAAGTGGCTCATGTGGTGGGCGCCGGAAACGCCATGGATCCTGACGGTGCGCTCCAACTTGCCGACATCGCCACAATCACTAAGATGATACGCGTGATGATGCTCGCCCCACTCCTACTGATTATGAGCTATGTGTTGGCTTTGACCGGACACAATACTTCGGAAGTAGCCGAAACAGGAAGCAAGAGCAAAATCACAATACCTTGGTTCGCCTTTGGATTCCTGTTGATCATCGCCATCAACTCCTTGCTGCAAAGTTTTGTTGCCCCGACTGTACTCGAACCATGCATCAACGCCATTAATAGTTTTGATACATTCCTGCTTACAATGGCAATGACGGCATTAGGAGCAGAGACAAGTTTTGACAAATTCAAACAAGCCGGAGCAAAGCCTTTCTACCTCGCAGGTTCGCTCTTCATATGGCTCGTGGTCGGAGGATATTTTATATGTAAGTGGCTTGTGTGATCCACAAAACCAACAATGCAAATCTAAACAAATGTTAACTTTTACTGACTGCAAAATAAATATTGGGCTCGATGTGATAAGAAGACGACCTGACGGCTACCATGACATCGTGACTTGTATGTATCATATTCCGTGGGGCGATATCGTAGAGATTATCCCCTCTCAAAGTGGAGAAACGACTTTAACTGTGCTCGGTAAGCAGGTGGACTGCCCTCCTGAAAAAAACCTCGTGATGAAGGCTTACCGTGCGCTTGAAAGTGATTATAATCTTCCACCCGTTGATTTAATACTGCAAAAAATCGTACCTGATGGAGCCGGATTAGGGGGCGGATCATCTGATGCTTCACATACGCTAATGCTTCTAAATAATATTTACAACCTCGGCATACCAACCTCGAAACTTTCTGAAATCGCTAAAAGCCTTGGAGCCGATTGCCCGTTTTTTATATACGACACTCCAATGATAGCGGAAGGCATAGGCGAAATACTTACTCCCATAAATTTAGATTTAAGCGGATACACAATCGTGATCATAAAGCCGGATAGTGTAAATGTATCCACAAAGCAAGCCTATGCAGGCATCACGCCGGCCCAACCTACCACTCCCCTCGCCGACCTTCTAAAACTCCCTATCGAAGACTGGCAAGGACGCATAAAAAATGATTTCGAGTCCAGCATATTCCCGTTAGCGCCGCAAATAGCTGACATAAAGAACACATTATTGGAAATAGGAGCGGTCTACGCTTCGATGTCGGGATCCGGGGCCAGCGTGTACGGTATTTTCAATAATGACAAAATGGCAGATGAGGCAATCAACCGCTTCCCGCACTATCAAAGTTTCCGATATTCACCCTCATAATTAAAAAAGTTTGAACGATATTGCCCTTAAATTTGTTATCTTTTTGTGTCAATGATGTATTTTAAGCATTTTTGGCAATGTTTTTGTTAAGGACAATTTTATAAACTAAATTTTTATGGATATGAGTAAACAGAATAAGCACAATCAGCCTAACGAAGTGGAAAATCTTGGAGAAGTGCAGAACGATCCTTATATGAATCTCGAAGAAGCCACAACATCTGAAGCAGAAGTAAATGATGTGGTTGACGACGATTCACAAGAAGCAGAAGAAGCAGCCCTTTTCAAAAAATACGAAGAGACACAGACCGAACTCGACAAACAGAAGAAGGAATATCTCTTCCTGATGGCTGATTTCGACAACTACCGTAAACGTGTGGTGAAAGAGAAATCCGACATTTTGAAAAATGCCGCAGAGCGTGTGCTTAAGGAGCTCCTGCCCATAGTTGATGACTTCGAACGCGCCCTTGATGCGACAAAAGAAGAAACAGATGGCCAGCAGGTGCGCGAAGGCATGGAGCTAATTTACAATAAGCTCGTGAAATACCTCGACGGAAATGGAGTAAAAGCCATAGACTCAACAGGTAAAGATTTTGACGACAATTACCACGATGCAATCACTGCGATACCCGCTCCGGACGAATCGATGAAAGGCAAAGTGATTGACACTACCACCAAAGGATATACAATCAACGACAAGGTGCTCCGCCATGCTAAGGTTGTGGTGGGTAAATGATTGTTTATTTATAATTCGTAGAATATCTTAACACGAGTCATTCACTACCTATGGATAATAAAAGAGACTATTACGAGGTGCTTGGCGTGAGCAAGACTGCCACACCTGAAGAAATAAAAAAGGCCTATCGTAAGATGGCCATTAAGTATCACCCAGACAAGAATCCGGGCGACAAGGCGGCTGAAGAGAAATTTAAGGAAGCTGCTGAGGCATATGACGTTCTCAGTAATCCTGAGAAACGCCAGAAGTATGACCAATTTGGCCACTCTATGGGTCCGCAAGGATTCGGCGGTGGACAAGGCGGAGGATTCTACAGCTCCGGCGGTATGTCAATGGAGGATATCTTCTCGCAATTCGGTGACATCTTTGGTGGAGCTTTCAGCGGAGGAGGCTTTGGAGGCGCCACGGGAGGAAGCTCAAGAGCTCGCTATCGCCGACGCACCCACAGAGGTAGTGATTTGCGAGTTCGCGTAAAGCTATCCCTTGAGGATATTGCCAACGGTGTGTCAAAAACGCTGAAGATTCCTACATATGTAAAATGCGAACACTGCAACGGAACAGGCGCAAAAGACGGCACAGCCTTTGCAACGTGCAACACTTGCGGAGGCAGTGGCACAGTGAACCGTGTACAGCAGACTATGTTCGGAGCAATGCAGTCGCAAGCAGAGTGTCCTACATGCGAAGGCACCGGTAAAATTATATCCGACAGATGTACTTACTGCAATGGCGAAGGCGTGATCCGCAAGGATCAGCAAGTGTCATTCGATATTCCTGCAGGAGTGTCCGATGGCATGACCCTCACCGTAAGGGGTAAAGGCAACGCACCGCGTCATGGAGGTGAAAACGGCGATTTGTTAGTGGTAATAGAAGAGATCAAGCATCCTGAGCTTATAAGAGACGGCAATGACGTGATCTATAATCTTATGCTTGACATCCCTACTGCAGTGCTTGGAGGATCGGTAGAAGTGCCTACAATCGGAGGACGCGCACGACTGAAGATCGCCCCCGGTACACAACCCGGTAAAGTGCTTCGTCTACGCGGCAAAGGACTTCCCTCGCCGGAGGGTTACGGCAGCAGAGGCGACGAGCTTGTAAACGTAATGGTATATATGCCCGAACGTTTGACCGACGCCGAGAAGAGTGCCATAGCTTCGCTCCAGAATTCACCAAACGTACAGCCTACAGAGGCTGAGAAACATCGTCTTTTCTCCAAACTAAAGCATATCTTTGAGCAAAATGACCAATAAACTAAAAATATTAGGTTTTTGCTTAGTTGCAACGTTGATGGTATTTTCTTCGTCGTGCAAATCTAAAAACCCGGTGGTTAAAGCAGATGACTATGATTTCGATAATGTGTTAGATTTAGTAAGTCTAATCAATAAAGACAATCAGGGAGTCGATTATAAGTCAAAGTTAGGAGATAAAGGCTCCAACAAAGCCAAAGTCTCCATACCTTTTGACGGAAGATGGACCATCATCGAAGCCGGAGGCAAAAAGATAAGCCAGGACGAAGATATGCCCTATCTGATATTCTCGGACGAGGAAAATCGGTTCTACGCATCAAATGGTTGCAATGTAATCAACGGCGACTTCACTTATACGCCTGACGAAAGTACGGTGGAGTTTAACAACGTACTTACCACTATGGCTGAGTGTCCGGACATAAAATATCAGCAGGACATCAACGTAGTACTCAACAATGGTGTGTCGGTGAAAACAGTGATAGAACATAAAGGTATTGAGTCATACCTCTATATAAAGTCAAGATCCAACGATTTACTATTAACATTACGTCGCAACAATATGGATATACTTAGCGGACAATGGTTAGTGAAAAAAATTGAAAATGAAGATATTGACAATGAAGGAATGAATGTGTTTATTGACATTCCTTTGCTAAGTATACACGGCAATACTGGTTGCAACTACTTCAACGGCAAGATTGAAGTCGATCCGTTCAACCCAGTGTCTTTATCCTTCACACAAATGGGTGTGACGATGCGCCTATGCGAGAACGAAGACCTGGAAAGAAAGATGCTGGTGGCACTCGAACAAGTGACATCATACAAGCTTAAAAGCCAAGATTCATTGGAGCTGATGGGCGACGATAACAAAATCCTTATGGAGCTCACACGAGATACCGACCTGAAATAAGAAATTTTTATGTAATATCTTGTAAAAAGTGTAAACAATTGCAAATTGTTTACACTTTTTTTATTAACTTTGTTCCATGAAATAATTATTGATATGTTGACGTGCCGGATTAAACCTTCAATACGTTTCGTCACTTAATATTTGAATTAAACATGGATAATTTTTACAAATCAATCTACGGCTTAATTGGCTACCCTCTTGGGCATTCATTTTCCCAAACTTTTTTCAATCAGAAATTTGAATCTGAGGGTATTAACGCTGAATACATAAATTTCGAAATACCAAGGATTGAGGACTTCCCGGATGTATTAGCGGGGCATTCCAAACTAAAGGGTCTGAATGTGACTATCCCGTACAAACAGCAGGTGATACCCTACCTCGACAGTCTTGACCCGGTGGCTGCTGAAATCGGAGCCGTAAATGTAATAAAACTAAACAGAAACGAAAAGGGAGACATAACGTCACTTAGAGGCTTTAATTCAGATGTTATAGGTTTTGTGGACTCAATAAGACCTATGCTCACCCCTTCGCATAAGAAAGCATTGGTTTTGGGTACAGGAGGTGCCTCAAAGGCTATAGCTTATGGATTGAATAGTCTCGGAGTAGAGCCTACGTTCGTATCTCGCACAAAAGCTGAAGGACGATACACTTATGAGGGATTGCAGCTGCACCCGGAATTACTAGAAGAATATACAGTGATAGTAAATACCACCCCTCTTGGTATGTACCCTCATGTCGATGAATGTCCTGACATCCCATATGAATATATTACACCTGCCCACATTTGCTACGATTTGCTCTATAATCCCGACGTAACCCTCTTCATGAAGAAATGCGCTGAGCACGGAGCTGTTACAAAAAATGGTCTTGAAATGCTCCTGATGCAAGCTTTCGCCGCCTGGAATATCTGGAAATCATAAGGAGGACGTTGCGACAGTAAAGTGTCAATTACCCAACACTATGCGGCCTCCCCTATCTTATGCTCCAGCGTTTCCGGCATCCTTAGGTTTGGTCGCCGGAATAGTGGTCAACAGTATGGGTATATTTTTTACTGGCATATGCGTTTCGTTAGTTTTATTTGGTATTCTATATTTCACGCATAGAGTCTACTATTCTTTTTTCGTCCTTTTTGCAGCATGTGGTATCATAGTAAATGCCTCACACGAGCCTACTTACCCACCTGAAGAAATTTTCTCAGGCAAGCATAAAGTTGAAGGGGAAATCATACGAACTATAGAAAGACAAAATTCTACAGCATATGTGGTTGAGATTGACAAAATTGGTTCACAACCCATACCCCCTTTCAAAGCTCGTGTGACAATTAATTCAGTTGAAAACATCTTTGGAGAAGGTTCATCTATAAAATTTTTATCTGTATTCCGTCCTATCGACATACCCGGGGACATACCAAATGAGATAGACTATAACAAATATCTGAAATCAGAAGGTATAGTATGTACCGGTGTAATCATCAGTGGGATTACCCTGCTTTCCAATCCTAATGGGTTCCACAGGACAGTAAAAAAAACAAGAGAATGGATTTACAATGCAATTGTCAACTCGCCATGCTCTCCATCAACGGCCTCCTTTCTAATTGCATCGCTTTTAGGAGATAAAAATCTACTCACCGAAGATGACTTCCAACAATTCAGGAGCACAGGGGTAGCACATATCTTAGCGTTAAGCGGCCTCCACTTAGGTATAATAGCGACCGTTATTTCCACATTGCTCTTCCCTCTCAGTATTCGCTTCAGACATAGACGACTGCGCGGAGCAATTGTTATAGCCTCGATATGGACATACGCAATATTAGTAGGAATGATGCCCTCAATTTTGAGAGCCTCGATAATGATAACAGTTTTAATAATCTCAAGCAATATTGGGAGAGGATACTTCGTCTTCAATTCTCTCTTTATCTCAATAATTGTCATTCTGCTTATCAATCCTGCTTGGCTTTTTACTCCCGGTTTCCAACTGTCAGTTGCAGCAGTAGCGTCGATTTTAATGTTCGGTAATTTTGTTCCTATCAAGCTGAAAAAATATCCGATACTATTCTATATATTAAATCTCACATTGATACCAATAGCCGCAATGTTAGGCACCGGTATAGTCAGTGCGTATTATTTCGGGGCACTCCCATCGATGTTTGTATTTGGGAACGCTATAGCCGGACTAATCTTTCCCTGGATACTTACGGGGGGAGCAATATTGGCTGTATTTACCGGCCTTCACTTCAATTTTGTGCTGCTTGGCAAAATAGTTGACTTCATGCATGACTCCATGATCTCATTACTTTCCTACTTTAGTGGGCTTGGAGGAGAAATTGCTAATATATATTTTTCGCCCTGGGTGATTCTGCCATATGCCATAGCCATAATATTTTTGGCTTTCGCAATAAGACAACGCAAACAACATCAATGGCTGATGTTCGTGTCGATGCTCTGTATCTGTGTAATCGTGAACAGTTGCGACACTGAACAGTTGCCTGATGCCGAACTATACATCCCAAGGTTAGCCCAATCCACAAGAATAATAATGAGAAGCGGCAATGAATGTCGGCTCTTCACACAAGCAGATTTAACGGATATGGAAATTGCGGAATGTAATTCCAGATACCGACGCTTCTTTATGAGCAGAGGTTGCTCTGATAATATCGGGATAGCTGAGAAAAGTTGGAAGAATAGTCATTTTGCCATAGGAAACGACTATATAAAGGCTTGCGACAAACTAATAAGGCTCGTTAAGCCTAACCAACATCTTTCAGAAGATAATATGCACACACATTATGCCCTCGTTACAAATACTTACACAGGCAAAATAACCGAATTAAAACGTCACATAAATTGCGACACAATTTTGCTCGGCCCGGACCTGCATCCATCACGGCGCGCACGCATGATACGCGAATGTGCCGACAGTATACCATTCCGCGACATCCACAAATTGGGATTCAGCCTCATTTGGTAAAATAAAAACCGCTCAAATTTTTCCGAAAAATGCTAACGGTACCAAATTTTTGTGTAAATTTGCATCTACTAACGACAAAAATGATGGAAGATTATACTGAAGATATACGCACCGCATGCAATGTTATGAAGCGCGGGGGCATAATCCTTTATCCTACAGACACAGTGTGGGGCATTGGATGCGATGCCACCAACAGCGCAGCGGTAAAACGCATATTCGAACTTAAACGCCGCGCTGACAGCAAATCAATGATAACGCTTGTGGCCGACATGGCAGCTTTGGAAAGAATTGTAGAAAATGTGCCTGACGCAGCCGAACAGATTATCGAGGCTTCCGATAAGCCTGTGACAGTGGTATACGACCATGGACAAAACGTAGCTCCCGAACTTTTGGCAAGCGATGGATCGCTGGGAGTGAGAGTCACCAGTGAAAAGTTTTCACAGATGCTATGCCGATCGATGCGAAGACCAATCGTGTCTACATCAGCCAACATCAGCGGCCAACCCACCCCGCATACTTTCGCTGAAATAAGCAAGGAAATTATCGACGGTGTTGACTATGTATGCACATCGCGCCGCAACGTAAATAAGCCTTCAAAGGCATCCTTAGTAATTAAGATATCCGACAACGGAGTGTTCAAGATATTAAGAGGATGAAAAGCTCGATACTGCGACAGCGTATATACTACATATTATCAGATTTTCTGGGCTGTAACGCAGCATTGGCGGTGTTTAATATCATTAGATACTACACACTGCCCCTCAACGCATCTACCCCTTCCTTGACCGACTATTACCAATATCCTATGGTTGTGGCGGGTCAGATTTTCTTCCCAATAATGATGGTGATCTTATATGCACTGTCAGGATTTTATAATGAAGTATATTTTAAGTCAAGGGCAAGCAATGTGGTAAATACCTTAGGAATATCACTTTTAGGAACAATAATAGTATTTTTCATTGCCCTTTACAATGACTCAATAGACGACCGACTGCGCAACTACGAAATGGTTGCGGTCCTTTTCCTTCTCTTCTTCACATTCACTCTGATACCGCGCTGGATAATTACGAATATCACGATTAAAAGAGTAAAGAATAAAGCAGTGTATTTCAACACTCTGATTGTGGGCATATCAGAGAAAGCAAAAGACTTGGCCAACGAGCTCAACACTCGCTATCCTACAATGGGATTTAATGTGGTGGGATTTGTTACCGAACATAATGATAGTATAGACGAGCTGTATCTTAACAACGAGCATTTCCCGGTATATAATATGTGTGAGTTAAGTGGCATTTTGGAAACATCGGATGTAGATTCCTTCATCATTGCTGCTGAAGACAGAGACACTAAAGAAACTATAAAAACAATAAATACTTTGCTCCCTTTGGGACGCTCTGTGTATCTCACTCCCGATATACTCCATCTTATCACGCTCAGACCTCACACTCAGATGGTGTCGGGTAAGGTACTGATTGACGTTTCGAAAGGCAGAACACCGGCAAGCACGCTCAATATAAAAAGAGTGAGTGATGTTGTGATATCGGCAATAACATTAATATTATTATTCCCACTGATGGCAGCGATATCGTTAGCGGTGAAGAGAAGTTCGCCGGGACCTGTCATTTACAAACAAGAGCGCATAGGTTACAACAAAAAGCCTTTCAATATTTACAAATTCCGCACCATGTACACTGACAGTGAGCTCAGTGGTCCTTCACTATCCTCGGTGGATGACCCCCGCATAACCCCTATTGGGAGAGTCCTGCGTAAATATCGACTTGACGAATTGCCTCAATTCTGGAACGTTTTCAAGGGCGACATGTCGATAGTAGGACCTCGTCCGGAACGAGAGTACTTCTTAAAGCAGATTATTGACCAAGCACCCTATTATTGCCTCTTACAGCAAGTGCGTCCCGGCATTACATCATGGGGAATGGTGAAATACGGCTATGCGAGCAATGTGGAGCAGATGATCGAACGCGCCCAGTATGACCTTCTTTATATCGACAACGTATCGTTCGTGGTTGACCTCAAGATTCTTCTCTATACAATAGAGACGGTGGTAACAGGAAAAGGCGTTTAAGCTTTTAATCATATATAATTTTATCAGTAAAATTAATAGTTATGTCAGCACCTAATATCAAAACTCAACATACACCTGAATGGTTTGGTAAACTATTGTTATGGCGCGAAAATCATATCAAAGAGAGGGATTTCGTGATATTCTTAGCACTGATAGTTGGAATACTGGCTGGATTGGCGGCGATGATTCTAAAATGGCTTATCCATAATATCGGAGCTTTGCTTCTTACCGACACAAGTGAAGGTCGTTTCAATTGGGCCTATATTCTTTTTCCTTCAATAGGTGTTATCATAACAGCCTTATATGTGAAATTTATAGTTAAGGATAATATTTCCCATGGTGTGACCCGAGTACTTTATGCAATATCGCAGAAAAAGAGCCGGATAAAAATCCACAATATGTACACGTCACTCTTAGCCAGTTCGGTCACTATCGGATTCGGCGGTTCGGTGGGAGCCGAGGGTCCAATTGTATGTACCGGTGCAGCCATAGGATCAAATATAGGCTCGATTTTCCGGATGTCGCCCCGCATACTCATGATTCTCGTGGGATGCGGTGCAGCCGCAGGCATTTCGGGGATTTTCAAAGCCCCTATTGCCGGTATGCTTTTTACATTGGAAGTACTGATGATTGATCTTACCACTGTATCTGTGATGCCTCTGCTTGTAGCGTCAATCACAGGTGCAACTATAGCGTATATCTACACGGGGTACGATTTTGAATTTTTCTTCGTGCAAAATGAAGATTTTCTTGTAGGACTCGTGCCTTTCGCCATAGCTCTCGGTGTGATTTGCGGATTGGTATCGCTTTACTTCACCAAAGTGATGAATATGATGGAAAAGTTCTTTAGCAGATTTAAATACGCAAAGTTGCGCACACTTATAGGGTGTTTAATTCTTTCAGGTCTTGTATTCGTGTTCCCTCCGCTATATGGTGAAGGCTATAGTTCAATAAATATGCTTCTTGCAGGCGACCCAAGCGGTATCATCAGCACATCGCCTTTCTATGGCGAAAGTTCGCAAATATGGTTCATCATGCTGTTTATCCTGTTAGTGATATTGTTTAAGGCGTTTGCTACTTCTGCCACCAATGGCGCAGGCGGCGTGGGCGGTACTTTCGCTCCCTCACTTTTCGTTGGATGTATGACAGGTTTTCTTTTCGCCTACACAGTTGATTATCTTGGTCTGGGTATAGGAGTAAGCACTAAAAACTTTGCTTTGATAGGCATGGCCGGGGTGATGGCCGGAGTAATGCATGCGCCGCTCATGGCAATCTTCCTAACTGCCGAACTGACCGGTGGCTATTCACTGTTTTTGCCGCTACTTATAGTATCCACGATATCCTACGGCACTATCAAGTACTTTGAGCCGTACAGCATTTACACGATGCGTTTGGCTCGAAAGGGACAACTTCTCACTCACCATAAAGACAAGGCCGTACTCACCCTTCTGAAGGTGGACAACGTAATCGAAAATGATTTTATGACCGTTACCCCGGATATGGACCTTAAAGGTATGGTGGATATAATATCAAGATCGAACCGCAATTTGTTCCCGGTGGTAAATGCCAAGAACGAACTTATGGGAGTAGTACTTCTCGATGAGATACGCAACATCATGTTCAGACCCGATCTCTATAAGAAGATGTATGTAAGCTCATTTATGTCCATTCCCCCGGCAAAAATCGAAATTACCGACCATATGGATAAAGTAATGAAAACTTTTGATGAAACGCAAGCCTGGAATCTACCCGTAGTAGACAAAGGAAAATATGTAGGCTTTGTGTCAAAATCAAAAATTTTCAATTCTTACCGCCGCGTGCTTCGCCACTACTGCGAAGATTGACGGAGGAAAAGGAATTATAGTCCAAATCTATTTAACCTATTTTAGAGTAATATAAATAGAACTTTTTGGCAGTATAATCTTTTCGTATTAAAATTCTGTTATCATATACATTTTTATTATCTTTGAAGAAATTAATAATCATATAATTAGTTAAATGGGAGAACATTACAGTACCTCTGTAGCAGACATACCATCAGCCTGCGATAATAATGAATTTGGCACACAAAGTTATATTGACGGATTAGTCAATTTCATTAAGTATTCCGTTACGCCTCTGACCATTGCTCTCCAAGGCGAATGGGGAAGTGGCAAAACTTCGTTAATGAATACCCTCTACAATCGCCTATGTGGAGATAAAAACGAATTCATTGGTATCAATATTAATACATGGGAATACTCAATGCTTTCTACTCCAGAAGAAACCGTTCTTAAGATTATCGAATTCCTTGTTAAAGAACTTGCTACGGGAGAGAAACAAAAAACAACAATGGAAAAATTCTCTAAATGGGCAAAACTTGGAGGAGGGATGGCATTTCGTGCAGCAAAAGAAGCCGCTAAAGTTGTAGGAGGAGCCACAGCTTCTATCCTTATTGAAAGTTTTATTGGAAATGGACCAGACGATGACAAGAGTAAAGCAGAAGATATTTCACTTTCAAATCTCAAAAAATCTCTTGAATCAGCTGTCGAGGATAATATAAAAGGCAAAAATGGTAAAACAGGAGTATTAATATTTGTTGATGACCTGGACCGATTGAATCCCCCGGTTGCTGTTGAAATTCTAGAGCTTTTAAAAAATATCTTTTGCCTTAAAGGATGTATTTTTATCCTCGCAATAGATTATGAGGTTGTAGTTAAAGGTCTTGAACCCAAATTTGGGAAATTAACAGATAAGAACGAACGAGAATTTCGGTCTTTTTTTGATAAAATAATTCAAGTCCCTTTTTCCCTTCCTGTAAATAATTATCAACCACAATCTTTTCTTGTAAATAATTTGCGGGATATAAATTACATTAACGACGGTGACTTAAATAATATAGACTATCTCAGGGAAAAATTTTCTGAAATAGTAAATAAAACGGTTGGTAAAAATCCCCGTTCTATAATACGTCTGATCAATTCACTATCTCTTATCAATTGTATTTCAAGAATAAATGATACTGGAGAAAAAAGAGCTCAATTAATTTCTCCCGAAAGTCTTTCAGGAAAAATTATAAATTTTGCTGTAATCGCTGTGCAAATTAGCTATCCAAAGATTTATAATCTTTTGGTTTATCAGCCTAATTACAAAGAATGGAATTGGGAAACTGCACGCCGATTCAAAGCCTTGGTTCCAAACTTTGTTGAAAATAGCTCAAATGAAAATAGCATTTGGGAGAATGTCTTAACATCGATTTGTGAAACAGATCCTTATCTTAAGACACGAGAATCAGATATTAAAGATATTATTGAGCTTATATCAGTAGAAATTGCTGCGGGTGTAGAGTCTACAAGTAACGCAGAATCTGAAGATCTTGGAATAATTCTATCGGAATTTTTGAATCTTTCCTCAGTTACGGGAGTTGGTGGTCTTAAAGAAAAGTCAGAAATCAATTACTCTCAAATCATCTCAAAAATCCAATCTAATGTTATTAAAAACATCTCAAAAACTCACAAAGATTGGAAGTTTAGACCTGTCAAAAGAATAACAAATCGAGGTGGTGGATTCAACCTATATCCTTTAAATAAAGAACTTCAGTCAAGACTTGAACCTCGACAATTGAATAATAATAGAGTTACAATTCGATTGACTATACCTTTGCTTATTACAGCAAACGAGTATCCGAATATTTTAAACATTTTAAATGCCGGATATCAGAAAGCTCTTTACAACGAAAGTTTATCCAAATTAATTTCTGATTTTGATTCATCAATCAAGCCACTTTTAGGGAAAGAATGGTTTAAAGGCTGGACACTCCGAGATCGATTTGAGAAACAGTGGCATAATAATGGTCAATGGCGAGACAAAACAAGAATATTATTTGATACTACTTTTGACTTTACCGTTCCCTTTGTTTCGGGATTCGAACAGCCGGAGGTTATCGCAGCCATAACGACTATTCATGAAGCAGTATGGAATCTTCACATTATGGCAAAAAATCTCATATGAGATTTTTGCCATAATCCTAAATTAATTGACTATCAGGATAGATTGTGATTATACAAAAACTTTTCACCTAAAACAGAACAAAAAAATGGCAAATGTAGTATATAAAGTAACAGCTAAAAAGACTTTCGGAAAAGTGCCAATGGGAATTTCCGTAGAGATTATTAAGACTACAGGACAGAGCATTCCAAATGCTTCTGAGATTACTAAGGCCTTCGAAAACAAATATGGCATAAAGATTCCTAATGGATATGCTAATAAAACATACTTTGATATAAAGAAATAACTTAAACACCGATATATAAATATTAAGTTACGTAAATCACTAACGTATTTTATTATTATAGTTACTTTATATATAGAGATTTTTAATATAATATTACGAACATGTACTTCCGAATTATGGTTTAAACGGCATGAATGTCCGACAAAAACACATCTTGAAAAAGTTAATGAAAAAGAAAACCCCGACTATAGCTGTCGAGGTTAATTCAAATATGTGGGATTTAGTTTTTTCGAATAGTGAAATTCAGTCTTTGAAGCCCCAGTTTGTTCACGTTAGCAAGTACAAGCGTATATTCCAACTCTTCATTTTTCGACAGATCTTTACAGATGTGATTGAATTCTTCCTCCGGCACAACATTCTTGAACATCGGTCCAGATGATTCATTACGTACCAATCTGACCTTATCTGAAAGAGGCGAAAACACATAAGAGTAGGTTGCCTGATATTGAACGTGCTGGAACGTAACCCAGTTAGGGTCATCTTTGGGTAAGATGTTTTCAAGATATATGCGAGCATTCTCATAACTTGGAGCTTCCCGTCCATCGGAATATGTGATTATCCCATCTCCACTGACATAGTACAACGGTTCCATGGCATACTTATTGAAGGGACATAAATTTTGGTATTCAATATAATCTATAGACGTTATTTCCTTATCTACTGGCTCTTCAGGTTCCATGACAAGTTTATCAGACAATACTTTGATAAGTGAATAAGTGTAGCAGGAAGCATCGGCAGGGGGATTGGCAAGTGTAGTTCTTCTGACACTAAGATAATACTCATGCCCACGCTCGTAGGTAAATCCCTCGATTTCCCCAAACATCATAGGGATCCATCTGTCGGGGTCGTTAGGCAATTTGACGAGCATACATTCGATTGGATGCTCTCTCTTGTCATCTCCCCAGTGGTATGTTACACCTGTTTCAGCAGACACCACTATTCTGATCTCCTCTACTCTATCCTTGGGTTCGTCATAATTCAGACAGCTTGCCATAAAAAGGCAGGCGATAAAAAGAAATGGAAAGATAAGTTTATTCATTATATAGGTTTTAATTATTGTACATTATAAAGATACATAAACTGCGAAAATACTGCATGAGCCGATAAAAAATTTCCATAAATATACATAAGTAATTTCCTCCACTGACTCTATGGAGAAGTTATTAAAAGAATACGTTAGGCAACTATGCTACGTTTAAACTGAGCTACGATCGTCACATAGAATGTTTGTCTTATAATCTTTTTGTATCTATGTGATCACATACACCTGTATGTGAGCTTGATTTCTTGCAATCGCAATTTAACGGGCATGACTCGCAGCCTTTGTTTTTTGGCTGCGTCTTCTTTATAATATTAAGCACAAGACCAACGAAAGCAATGACTATTACTGCCAGAACTATAAGAAGCTGAATTGTATCGTTCATTTTTTCGTTTTTTTCTTTTTTTTGTCTGTGGGATCATCGTCAGTCACCTCAATGCGATGTAGAGAATTGTCAGACATCACGTTAAACACTATATTGGAAATCATAGTTTTAAGTTCGTCAATAAACTCGGAAGCCGAATATTGCCCCCGCTCTATACGGCGCAGTTTGTTCTCCCATATACCTGTAAGTTTTGCGCTTTTAAGCAACTCTTCGTTAATTGTGGCTATAAGATCAATTCCGGCTTGTGAAGCCATAATGCTCTTGCGTTGACGGTAGATATAGCGACGCTTGAAAAGAGTCTCTATGATCGCCGCACGCGTGGAAGGGCGTCCGATACCGTTCTCCTTCATTGCCTCACGCAAAGCTTCATCATCAACCGTCTTACCCGCCGACTCCATAGCACGCAGCAATGTACCCTCCGTAAAATACTTTGGAGGCTGAGTGGTCTTTTTCACACTGAAAGGCACATGCGGACCGCTTTCGCCTTTTGTAAAAGGGGGAAGTATACGATTGTCGTCATCAGCGCTATTATCTGGACGAGAGGTATCGCCATCGAAAAGCACACGCCACCCGGGATTATTAATCACCTTACCGGTAACTTTGAAGCGAATGTCGTCAGCATGCCCGTTAACGGTCGTGGTCGTAAACTCGCAGTCAGGATAAAAAGCCGCTATAAAACGGATAGCTATCAAATGATACATCTTGCGCTCATCGCCTACAAGCACTGTTGGCGACTGTCCGGTTGGAATTATCGCATGGTGGTCAGTCACCTTAGAGTTGTCGAACACCTTCTTGCTTTTAGGCAATTTATGCGACAATATCGGAGCCGTCAAAGGGGCGTAGGGCGTCATGTCACGCAAAATCTGCGGCACTTTTGGGTAAATATCATCGGTAAGATATGTGGTGTCAACACGCGGATAGGTAGTCACTTTTTTCTCATACAACGACTGAATAAGCCTAAGTGACTCATCAGCCGACCATCCCCATTTCTTATTACATTCCACCTGCAAAGAAGTGAGGTCAAAAAGACGCGGAGGCGCTTCTCGTCCCTTTTTCTCCGACACATCATCCACCACAAATGGATGAGCGGCAATACGGTCGATAACCTTCTGTACCTCTTGCTCACTCTTGTATTTCTTGCTTATTGCGTTAAACGCCACATCACGATAAGTGGTGCGCAACTCCCAATAATCCTCCGGTTTAAAATTTACGATCTCGAAATGCCGCTGCACGATGAGAGCCAGCGTAGGGGTCTGTACCCTGCCAATCGAAAGCACCTTTCCGGGAGAAGAATATTTGAGGCTGTAAAGACGAGTTGCATTCATTCCAAGAATCCAATCGCCTATTGCTCGCGACAGACCGGCATAATATAGATTGTTGAAATCGGCCTCCGGGCGAAGCGATGCAAAGCCCGAACGAATAGCATCATCAGTAAGGGAAGAAATCCATAGTCGTTTCACCGGACATTTTATCCCCGCCTTTTGCATTACCCACCGCTGGATCAATTCACCCTCCTGCCCGGCATCACCGCAGTTAATAACCTCCTGTGCGACGGCTATCAGCGACTTTATCACATGGAACTGCCTTTCGATAGATTCCTGAGGTATTACCTTAATACCGAATTTCGGCGGAATCATCGGCAATGCCCCAAGCGACCATCTCTGCCAATAAGGGGTATAGTCGGCAGGCTCTTTAAGCGTGCAAAGATGACCAAAAGTCCATGTCACTTTATACGGACACTGTTGCGGACCCTCGTAAAAACCGTCACGGCGTATATTAGCGCCAAGGATATCAGCAATATCCTTGGCGACACTGGGTTTCTCTGTAATGCAAAGAATCAAAGCGGATAAAATTTGGTGAATAAAAATTAGATATGTTCTCCGGTTTTAGCCTCTTGCCAAAGCTCCTCCATCTGAGCGAGAGTAAGATCGCGGACATTAAGATTTTTTTCAGCGGCACAACGCTCTATGTAGCTGAATCTGTTGATGAATTTACGATTTGTACGCTCAAGAGCATTTTCCGGGTTGATATTATAGAGACGTGCCGCATTAATAACCGCAAAAAGAAGATCGCCAAATTCTCCTTCGAGGGCTTCGTGATCCTTGTTTTCAACTTCTTTCTCCACTTCGCGCATCTCCTCACTAACTTTAGCCCATACATCTTCAGGCTTTTCCCAGTCAAAACCTACGTTAGCCACCTTTTCCTGGATTCTAAAAGCCTTTACAAGTGCGGGAAGAGCCGCCGGGACTCCACCGAGCACGGTGTGGTTACCGTCCTTCTCTTTAAGCTTAATCTGTTCCCAGTTCTGCGCCACCTGCTCGGCATTGTCGGCTTTAACTGACCCGAAAATGTGAGGGTGACGGAAAATCAGTTTCTTGTTGAGCGATTCGGCCACGTCGGCTATATCAAAAGCCTTCTTCTCCTCCCCAATTTTTGCGTAAAACAAAATATGAAGAAGTACATCGCCAAGCTCCTTGCAAATATTTTTATCGTCATTGTCGAGAAGCGCCTGCACCAACTCATATGTTTCCTCAATAGTGTTAGGTCGGAGCGATTCGTTGGTCTGCTTTGCATCCCACGGGCATTTCACTCTCAATATGTCGAGAGTATCGATAACATCGCCAAGTGCTTTGAGTTTTTCTTCTTTATTATGAGCCATGATTATCTTTTTAAAAAGGATTTACCGGGTACACCCGATAAATCCTGTAAAAGTCATTTTTTGTAATTTTCCAAACCTTCGTTGAGCCATGCCACAAACTGCGGTACATTCTCATTATAGTCTCGCGGGGGAGCAAGGAGCTGTCCATTATTGTCAAGCAAAACGTAATAGGGCTGCGAGTTGATATTGAACTTATGGCGCTGGAGATAGCTCCATTTATCTCCATAAGTAGAAATCTTGACTTTCCTGTTGTTCTCTTCCACTGTATAAGGATTGGGAAGAGGCTTCTTTTCATCAACATAAAGCCGGATTATCACATAATCTTTTTCCAATATCGATTTTACCTCCTGAGTGTCAAACACTGCCATCTCCATTTTGCGACAGTTGACGCAGCCGTATCCCGTAAAGTCAACGAAAACCGGTTTTCCCTCAGCCTTGGCATAAGCCATACCTTCATCGTAGTCATCGAACTCCTCAATATGGCCGCCATATAGATTAAAGTCCTGAGTGGCGAGCGGCGGCGCGAAAGCACTGATAGTCTTAAGAGGTGCACCCCACAAGCCAGGCAGAAGATACACGGCAAATGAGAAAGAAATTACTGCGAGAAAGAATCCGAGCACCGATGTGTGCGTGGAAGGGCTGTCGTGAGAGAAGCGGAGTTTACCGAGCAAATAGCAGCCAAGCAGAATGAAAAGCACGATCCATAAAGCCACGAAAACCTCGCGGTCGAGAATGCGCCAACCATATGCCAAATCGGCAACCGACAAGAATTTCAGCGAAAGAATAAGTTCGATAAATCCAAGCACCACCTTCACAGAATTGAGCCATCCGCCGGATTTTGGCATTGTCTGCAAGAACGACGGGAAAATAGCGAACAACGCAAATGGTAGAGCCAGACCTAAAGCAAATCCTCCCATACCCATAGCCGGCCCAACTACATTACCCTCAGAAGCAGCCTCAACGAGAAGGGTGCCAATGATGGGACCGGTGCATGAAAAGGAAACAAGCACGAGGGTGAATGCCATAAAGAAAATGCTGAGATAGCCTGATGTGGTCTCCGCTTTGCTGTCAATAGCATTTGACCATTTAGAGGGAAGTTTGATATCAAACGCTCCGAAGAAAGAGATGGCAAACACGACCAAGAGCAAGAAGAAGATGATATTGAACACTGCAGAGGTGGCTAATTCATTGAGCTTGCTCGCTCCGAAAATCAAAGTGATAGCAAGGCCAAGCACAAGGAATATCACCACAATGCTCACACCATACACCACTGCGTTGAGCACAGCCTTATGCCTCTCTTTTGATGTCTTCAAGAAGAAGCTGACAGTCATAGGTATCATAGGCCACACGCACGGAGTGAGCAGAGCAAGCAGACCGCCAAGAAAACCCATCACAAGTATTACCCACAAAGACGTGGAAGATGGATCTAACATAACAGAGGCATTAGCGTCCTCGTCAACAGGCTGCCATAACGGATTTTCATCGGCTGCCACAGCGGCTGACTGATTTTCTACATCTGCTTTATTGGAAGCCGTCACTTCACCGAATATGAGTTCAAAATACTCCTTTGTGGGAGGAGTACAAGCTGTGGCATTACAAGCCATATATGCTATGTCGCCTGAAATTTCCACACCTTTGACACCTGAAATACGGAATTTCTGAGTGAACACCACATTTCCTTCCCACCAAGGCAACTCCACACCCATCATTTCGTCGAAAGACGTCATTACCGGTGTGGAGGGTGTTACGTCGCCGATGAGTTCGAGCCCGTCAGCGGGATTGACAGTGAAAGTGGTTGGATTGGTGGGCATATCCTGGATAGTTGCAGGCATATCCATTCCATATATATGCCAACCCTTGGAGATTTCCGCACTCCATTTGATAATACCTTCTGTGTCCGAAACCTTTTCTATTTCAGAACTCCACTTCACCGGCTGAGACACTCCCTGAGCAAATATCGATAAGACACCTGCAAAGAGAGTGAGAATCAGAGTTAGATTACGTCGCATCAGCATAACAATCATTTAAGCACTACCTGAATTTCGTCAGTCTTTGGAGGTTGACAATTGCTATCGTTGCATGTCATATAAGTGATGGAGAAAGTGACCTTAGGCTCTTTCACCTTTGAAAGCTTGAAATGGCGAGTAAAAGTCACCTTATTTTCCCAGTATGTAACTTCACATCCGAACATATCATCCTGAATATTTATTGGAGCCGGGGAATATGTGAGTTTGTCTATGAATTTTACGCCCTTAGGAGCAGAGATAGACACAGTGGTTGACACCGGACCATCAGGATTCTGATTAAAACCGTAGAGATGCCAGCCTTTTTCAATATTAGCTTCTAATGTTATTACACCTTCGTTTTTTGAAGTCATCTTCACAGAAGAGGACCACTTCACAGTCGATTGGGCACTCATTGCGAAAGTACCCATCACCATGGCAAGTACAAGGGCTAAGGATAGCAGAAATGATTTTTTCATAAAATAATTAAGTGTTTTTTATGGTTGATTAGTCAGACATAAATTATGATAGTAAAAACGGGCAGAAGTTTAATCGAGCCCGATATTTCTACATGTGTTCTGCAAAATTACAAAAAAAACTTATAAGAACGTATTAAGAAAACATAAAAATGGGCTCAACCGCCTTACGATATTTGTCAAGAGTCACGGCTTTTTTTATGGCTTTGTGAGCCTTCCGACCTATTTCGGGTTCAAGATAGTCCCAAAATGGCTTGATTTTCTGCAATATTTGAGCTTGACCGCAAAGAGTTGACTCATATATTGTAAAAACCTTGTCGTGAAAATCACGCAACTTCTCCATACGTTCATCTAAGCTGAAATCGCGGCCTTCGTTCCACTCAGACATCAAAGAAGGCCGAGCGAGCATACCGCGCCCAATCATAATGCCCGCGAGCGACGGATACTTAGCGATTACTCCGGCAATATCCTCACGTGAACACAAATCTCCATTGTATATCACAGGATGCTTGCTCTGATTGACGAATTCAGCAAAACAATCGGTATATAATTCGCCGCCATACAGCTGCGTGGCTATGCGGGGATGCATCGTGATAAACGAAAGAGGCATATCATTTAGAAGGGGCATAATCCTTTTCCACTCGTCAACGGCGTTAACTCCAAGACGCATCTTCACAGAATAAGACACATCAGTGTCCGATTTTACTATTTCTGCCACTTTCGCAATTGTGTCAATATCGGAGATCATAGCAGCTCCCCTGCCCTTGCGCATTTGCATCGGATAGGGGCATCCGAGATTCAGATCAATGCGTCTTACGCCTTTGTCTTTAAGACAGGCAATAAGGGCAGTAAACTCCTCAACAGATTTAAATATTATCTGTGGAACAATGTCCAAACTTTGGGAGACCGCACGCTCAAAGCGTCTGATATCTTGCGGACGTGGCTCACCCTTTTCAAGCCTTATAAACGGCGTATAGCAGGTATATCCGCCACCGTAGACATCACGGTGGCAAGCAAGGAAAACATCATCGGTGTAACCTTGAAGCGGAGCGAAATGAAAAGTCATTGATGTAAGGATGTTTAGTATTTAATGTGCAAAAGTACCAATTATTTCGGATAGAGTGAAAAACAGTGTTGTTAAAAAGTATTTACGCCGATATTCTATATCGAAAATTATTCGTAACTTTGTAAAATATATGCGCAATAAAATTCTATGGACAACAACAGTACAACAATAAAAGGCAAGAAAGACCATACAGAGTTGAAGCGGAAGGTGGTGAGAATCATTTGGATAACCTTCGCTGCAATATTTGCATTGGCTTTCATTCTCATAATATTGATCTACAACGGCATTATCGGATACATGCCGCCTATCTCGCAACTAAAGAACCCACAGGACAAATTCGCCTCGGTGATTTACACTGCCGACGGCAAAGAAATGGGTCGATACTTCCGCAACACCGGCAACCGCGTGTACGCCGACTATTCTGAGATATCTCAGAATGTGGTGGATGCACTCATCGCCACGGAAGACGAGCGATTTGTTGACCACTCAGGCATAGACGCGCGTGCTCTCGGGCGCGTGTTCGTCAAAACCATGGTGATGGGAAATAAGAATGCCGGCGGCGGATCCACAATCACCCAACAGCTTGCAAAACAGCTGTATTCGCCGGAGAGCAAAGGACTCTGGTCACGCGCAATGCAGAAGCCTATCGAGTGGATGATAGCAGTGAAGCTCGAACGCGAATACTCAAAGGAGGAGATAATCAAGATGTATCTCAACCAATTCGACTTTCTATACAACGCCGTCGGCATCAAATCGGCAGCACATGTATATTTCGGGAAAGACCCTCGTGATCTCACGATAGAAGAGGCTGCGACTCTTGTGGGTATGGTGAAAAACCCCTCGCTCTACAATCCCCGCCGCCACCCGGAAAGAGCATTGGCCCGACGCAACACGGTGCTTGAGATGATGAACAAGGCCGACAAAATCACAAAAGCCGAACTCGACTCCCTCACCCAGCTGCCCATGACCCTTGATTACCATGCTGTGGACCACAAGCAAGGAATTGCACCGTATTTTCGCGAGGAACTTCGCAGATACCTACTTGCAAAAAAACCTGAGAGAAGCAATTATCCATCATGGGATCGCCAGCGATTCGTTGACGACTCGGTGCAGTGGGCCATAAATCCACTTTATGGTTGGGTGGAAAAGAATCCCAAACCGGACGGAAGCAAATATGACATCTACAATGACGGACTAAAGATATACACAACAATCGACTCTCGCATGCAGAAATATGCTGAGCAAGCTGTGCACGAACACCTTTCCGACCTACAACGCCGGTTCTTCTACGAAAAGAAAGGATCTGCCACCGCACCTTATGTCGGCATTACAGAGGAGAAGCGTGAGAAACAGATACGCAACGCATGGCGCAACAGCCACAGATATCTTGCAGAAAAAGAGCGCGGCGCATCCGCCGAAGAGCTTGAAAAGATATTCAACACGAAATACGATATGAACGTGTTCACATACAGAGGGGAAGTGGATACCGTAATGACTCCTCGCGATTCTATCATCTATATCAAGCACTATCTAAGAGCCGGATTCATGGCTATGGATCCACGAAATGGCTATGTCAAAGCCTATGTGGGCGGTCCCAACTTCAAATACTTCCAATATGACATGGTTTCCACCGGCAAGCGTCAAGTAGGTTCTACCATCAAGCCCTTCCTTTACACTTTGGCAATGGAGGAAGGCATGACACCCTGCACCCAATTCCTCAACTCCCCCCCTGTACTTACCGACGCATGGGGCAATTCATGGTCGCCTCGAGGATCAAGCAACGGTAGAGGAGGAGAAATGGTGGATCTCCGTTGGGCTCTCACCAATAGTAACAACTTCGTATCAGCGCGACTAATCAACGAACTCAAACCGAAAAAGCTTGTGAACTTCATGCACAATCTTGGTATCACAAGCGAACTGCCCGAAGTAAATTCGCTTTGTCTCGGTCCAAGCGAAATATCTCTTAAAGAGATGGTGACAGCCTACACCCCATTTGCCAACTCAGGCATGAGGGTGGATCCGATTTTCGTGTCGGCAATAGCTGACAATAACGGTAATATTATCGAGACATTCACACCCAACATTACAGAGGTGATGTCAACAGCCGGCCACTATAAGATATTGTCCATTCTGCTCAATGTAGTGGATGGCGGTACGGGTAACCGACTCCGCCGCGCCCCCTTCAACCTCACAGCTCAAATCGGCGGCAAAACCGGAACGACCAATGACAACTCCGACGGATGGTTCATGGGCTTTACCCCCTCTCTTGTGTGTGGCACATGGGTAGGAGGCGACGAGCGCGATATCCACTTTACTTCTATGGCCAATGGTCAGGGAGCATCAGCCGCCTTACCTGTCTACGGCAAATTTATGTCAAAACTTTACGCTGACAAATCGCTCAACTACAATCAGAGCGACCGCTTCAACCTTCCCACAAATATTGACCTTTGCGAAGGCAATGACCTATACATACCATCGGAAGGATCCAGCAACGGCGCATCGGGAGAAACAGTCGAAGAGAGTATTGAAGGAGCATTTGATTAATTTGTAATCGTTAAACCAAACGGGATATAAAAAGTTATGATTAAAGGCGTCACAAAATATATAACGATGGCTTTGCTGACAGTCGCTGCATTTCTGCCGGTAAAGGCTTATATCATTCACCATGTGGAGAGAGGCGAAACGCTATGGGGCATATCACATAAGTATAATGTTAGCGCAGATGATATTATAAAGCTGAATCCATCAGTAGCTAACGGTCTGAAAGCAGGTAGCGACATCAAAATACCTGACGGAAATGATGAAGAGGCCTCTCAGACTGAACAAGAGTATCAGCTCGAAGAGAATAATCAAACCATCTCAACCGACATAGATACTCAAAATCCAGAGAAGACCTACCCCACTCTCCCTAATATGGCCGAGTTGCCGATTTTGAGAACTAATGATTCGGAGAAAGGAAGCACTTACGTAGCCCGATTCGGCGATACATTTGAAAGCATCTCTAAGAAAACCGGTGTAAGTGTAGAAGACCTCATTGCATTTAATCCCCTTATTGATTCTTATGCTGTGCCAGAATCGGAAGTGATAAGACTGACAGCCTCCTCGCCTTATCAAACCAACAAGACCTACCTGTCGGTGGTTGACTCTGTGGTTTATAGAGTGGAAATGCCCGCAATCGAATCAAATAACTCACTTAATCAGGACAACGCAATTGCTATCCTGCTGCCGTTCGATTTGTCACACAACGAGATATCAAGACAATCATTACTCTCAACCGACTTCTACAAAGGTTTCCTAATCGCCACAAAAGAGAACAGCGGCAAGATGGACAAAACAGTAAGGATATACGCCATTGACACGCAGTGCAGTGACGATGAACTGAACAATAAGCTCATGAAATTGGCGGCAGATGGTGTAAAAATTGTCGTTCCACCCGATGATATACGGCAAACAGAAACAATAGAGAGGTTTGCAGCGGAGAATGACATGACTGTAGTAAACATCCTGAATATCAAAGACGAAGGATATCTCACATTGCCAAATGTGATACAATGCAACATAAGCCAGAAACTTATGTACGACAAAGCCATCCAAACCCTTCTCTCGGATTTCGAAGACTACACCCCCGTAATTCTTGACCTGGCCGGTGGAAAAGATGAAAAAGTGAGTTTTATAGAGGAGCTACGTTCACAATACGCCGCTAAGGGAAGAGAAGTAGTGAATTTAAGCTTCAATCATATGCTCAGCGAAAACGAACTTGCCGAAGCACTGAAGCATGACAGAAAATATATTTTCATCCCAAAGAGCGGTTCTATAGATGTGTTTGAGAAATTCTCCAATGCACTCGCATCCTACATAGAAAACGACATGGAATACGGGCGCCTAAAGCTTTTTGGTTATCCTGACTGGGTGACATTCCGCGGCGATGCTGCCGATTACCTGCATAATCTCGGAGCAGTGATATATTCGCGCTTCTATTTCGATCCTTCAAACTCCAACTCAAGCGAACTTAACAAAGACTTCACCAATTGGTACGGCACTCCACAAAGTGATGTATTCCCGGCACAAGGCACTATGGGATATGACGCCGGCAATATGCTGTACAGAATGATAAGAGATGGATGGCTGAACTCTATGAAGCAAGAAGGCACCATCGGCAGCTACACCGGTCTACAATCAGCTTATCATCTTATAAAAGAGCCAGGGGTACCCGGCGTAATTAACGACGCCTTGTACATAATAGAATTCCTTCCCGAAGGCGGCACATACATAAAAGTGATTTGATTATAAAAGGATATGATACGGAGACTCATAACGGCTATTTTGATGATCGCGTGCATGCAAGTCATGCATGCCGAAGAGCACTATGTGGCACACATTTCTGTTGGCGCGCATGCCGGCATATCTATGCCCAAAGTGACATTTTCGCCCCCCGTGCTTCAGAAATGGGGTCAAGGCACCACTCTTGGCATTTCGGTCAGTTATGCAGAGGAAAAACTCGTAGGCCTCCGTGCAGAGCTTAACTTCATACAACGTGGCTGGAAAGAGGATTTTGAAGAAAGCCCGCTGAATTTCAGCCGCACATTAAATTATGTGTCAATCCCGCTTCTTACCCACATCAATTTCGGAAGCAAACGCTGCAAATGCATATTCAATTTAGGTCCGGAATTCGCCTTTCTATTAGGTCAGAGTACAAGTTCCAACTTCGATGTTAATAATCCGTATAAAGATGACCGCTGGCCATCAAAATCACGTATGACTGAGCAGCTCACCACAGATGTGGACAACAAATTTGACTACGGAATATGTGCCGGAGTCGGATTTGAGTTTTATCTTAATCCTCGACAATCACTCTATTTAGAAGGACGCTATTATTTTGGTTTGGGGAATATATACCCGGCGTCCAAAGCCGATACGTTCGGCGCATCCCGCAATATGTCAATAGCCGTGACTTTAGGCTATAATTTCAGACTCAGATAAGGGGAATTTTTTTTATTTGCACACATTCGGCATTTTTTGTAATTTTGCCGACTGAAAGAGAAAATCCATAGGTATGCAGAAAATTAGAAACGTAGCAATTATCGCCCACGTAGACCACGGCAAAACCACACTTGTGGACAAAATGCTGTTGGCAGGGCATTTATTCCGTAACAACCAAAACGCTGGAGAGCTTATACTCGACAACAATGATCTCGAGCGTGAACGCGGTATCACAATTCTCTCCAAAAACGTATCTATCGACTATAACGGTTATAAAATCAACATAATAGACACCCCCGGACACGCCGACTTCGGCGGAGAGGTGGAGCGCGTACTGAATATGGCCGACGGATGTCTGCTGCTTGTAGACGCCTTCGAGGGGCCCATGCCACAAACGCGCTTCGTGCTGCAAAAAGCCCTTGAAATGGGACTTAAACCGGTAGTGGTGATAAACAAAGTGGACAAACCCAACTGCCGCCCCGACGAGGTGCAGGAGATGGTGTTCGATCTTATGTACAACCTCGACGCTACAGAAGAGCAGCTTGATTTCCCCACAATCTTCGGATCTGCAAAGCAAGGCTGGATGAGTACTGACTGGAAAACTCCGACCGATAATATTCTGCCTGTGCTTGACGCTATAATTGAACATATCCCCGCTCCAACAGTGTATGAAGGCGACGCACAGATGCTGATCACATCGCTTGATTACTCTAACTATGTTGGCCGAATAGCAATCGGGCGCGTACATCGCGGAGAAATAAGAGAAGGCATGGATATCGCCCTTTGCAAGAAGGATGGCTCCAAATCACGCCAAAGGATAAAAGAACTGCATACATTTGAAGGAATGGGCCGCAAAAGGGTGGAAAGCGTACAGAGCGGCGACATCTGCGCTCTTGTGGGAATCGAAGGTTTTGAAATCGGCGACACAGTGGCTGATCTCAACAATCCGGAAGCCCTACCCCGCATATCCATTGATGAGCCTACAATGTCGATGACATTCACTATCAACGACAGTCCATTTTTCGGCAAAGACGGAAAATATGTCACTTCACGCCACATTGCCGACCGTCTTACCAAAGAACTTGACCGAAATCTTGCTTTGAGAGTGGAACGAGGCGAAAATGAAGATTCATGGAAAGTGAGCGGACGCGGCGTGCTGCACCTGTCGATTCTCATCGAAACAATGCGCCGTGAGGGCTACGAACTACAGGTAGGTCAGCCCCAGGTTATAATCAAAGAGATAGACGGGGTGAAATGCGAGCCAATGGAGCTCCTCACCATCAATACAACAGAAGAGTACTCTTCAAAAATAATTGATATGGTGACTCGACGCAAAGGCGAAATGGTGTCGATGACAGCGCAGAACGACAATCGCGTGCATATGGAATTCGTCATTCCCAGCCGTGGTATCATCGGTCTCCGCAACAATGTGCTCACGGCTTCTGCCGGCGAGGCAATTATGGCTCACAGATTCCACAACTACCAGCCCTGGAAAGGTGAAATCGAGCGCAGAACCAACGGCTCGCTGATAGCCCTTGAGTCAGGCACAGCCTACGCCTACGCAATTGACAAGCTACAAGACCGCGGCAAATTCTTCATTTTCCCTCAAGAAGAGGTTTATGCCGGTCAAGTGGTAGGCGAAAACGCAAAGGACAACGACATAGTGGTCAACGTGACTAAATCAAAGAAACTGACTAATATGCGCGCTTCCGGAGCCGACGATAAAGCTCGTATAGTTCCGCCAATTGTATTCAGCCTTGAAGAAGCTCTCGAATATATTAAGGAAGATGAATACGTGGAAGTAACGCCTCACCACATACGTCTTCGCAAAATCATCCTCGACGATCTCGAACGCAAACGCGCCAACCGAGGCTAACCACCTTATTCATTGCTCTATGCGCCCTTTCTCAATTAACATAAAAGGCAATCTCCATAGCTTTACCGAGCCTGTGGTGATGGGCATCATCAACTTTACCCCCGACTCATTCTTTGAAGGGTCGAGGGTAAAAGATGAAGATCAAGTGCGCAGACGGGTGCACACGTTGCTTGAAGAAGGCGCAGGTATGCTGGATGTAGGCGCATACTCCACACGTCCGGGTGCGTCAAACATAAGCGAAGAAGAAGAACTTAAGCGGCTCTCAACGTGCCTGGAAGCAGTCCGCAAAGAAGCGCCCGATGCAATAGTGTCGGTTGACACGTTTAGGGCGCGTATAGCCCGTGCGGCAGTGACTCAAATGGGTGCAGATATCATAAATGACATTTCAGGCGGAAACGCTGACCCGATGATGCTTCAAACGGTGGCTGACATCCGCGCTCCTTATATTTTGATGCACAGCAGAGGCACCACCCCCGCAGAAATGCAAATACCGATGGATGCCGATAATTTCATTGCTAATGTTGTGGGAGACCTGTCAGAGAAGTTAAGCCAACTTAAACTTCTTGGTGTAAACGACATTATAATCGACCCTGGATTCGGATTCAGCAAGACACTGGACCAAAACTACCAACTGCTCGCCGCCCTTGAATACCTTGACGTCTTCCGGCTTCCCATACTCGTGGGTGTCTCCCGGAAATCTATGATAACCAAACTTCTTGGACTAAAATCAGACGAAGCTCTGAACGGTACGACATCAATCAATACGATATCACTTATGCACGGAGCCTCGATTCTTCGAGTACATGACGCGAAAGCCGCTTGCCAGGCAGTGAAAATTTATACAAAAACAATCTCTTCCATATAATCACGCCTCTTTTTTCTTAAATCAAATCCAATACCTTCCTAATAGCCATATGTTACATTTCAGCTTAAAAGACGCAATAGACATAGTGATAGTGGCACTGCTGCTTTACTATATCTACAAACTGATGAAGGAGTCAGGCACCATAAATATTTTCTATGGCGTTATGTCATTTATCGTGGTTTGGGTGCTTGCGTCTGAAATATTTGACATGAGGCTTATCGGCACTATACTTGATCAGTTTATGAGTATAGGACTGTTGGTATTAGTAATACTCTTTCAGGATCAGATTAAGAGATTTCTTGTAGAGCTTGGATCAAAAAAGAGATGGAAATTTCTGCGTGAGCTTTTCCACCATCATAAAGATGATTTAGGCGTATCACAGCTTAGAGAGCATGTGCTACCAATCGTATATGCGTGCATGAGCATGTCAAAGAGCAAAACGGGGGCATTAATAGTGATAGCACAGCAGATGCCGCTTGACAATTACGAAAAAACAGGCGACATAATAAACGCCAATATCAACAACCGCCTGATAGAAAACATCTTTTTCAAAAACTCTCCGCTCCACGACGGAGCAATGATTATCGACCACGGGCGCATTAATTCTGTAGGCTGTATTCTCCCCGTTAGCCATGACCCAGATATACCCCGCTCGTTAGGTCTACGCCACAGGTCAGCCTTAGGTATAGCCCAAGCCACAGACGCAGCGGCTATTGTTGTCTCTGAAGAGACAGGCAACATTTCGCTCGCTTACAAAGGACGTCTGAATGTAAAACTGACCTCGACCGAACTCGAGCATCATCTCTCAGACATCCTCGCAAGCGCTCCCAATTAATTTTTGATAAGTAGGCAGTTCCTTGACGAAACTGTAAGTGGAAGAATCGGAATCCACAGTGCAGCAATAATGCTTCATGCCATTTGACACGACAAGCCAACGCACACGTAGCTCCATATTGTAACGCACAATCTGATCAAATACTTTTGGAGACAAAGCCACTGTAGGAGCCTTGTATTCCACAATCATAAGCGGACAAGCCGCAGCGTCATAGACCACCGTGTCGCACCGCCTCAATGTGCCGTTCTGCTTCAATCCCACCTCATTGGCCATCATTGAAGCAGGGTAGCCCCTGAAAGCCACCAAATAATTCACAAAATGCTGGCGCACCCACTCTTCGGGAGTGAGTGCCACGAATTTGCTACGTAGACAATCGAATATCTGGAGTTTAGATTCTGTGTTTCGACGAAGCTTAACGTCGTATTCAGGAAGATTAAGTGTCAAAATACTAAGTAATTTTTGTGAAAACTGAAATTTTTTGTAAATTTACAAAATTTTTATGACATGTGGAATGTTTTTCTTTGGAGCAAACTAAAGAAGAAATATAAATTATAGAATTTTCGAACTGGTGTTAAAGCAAAATGGCAGCCCCCGCAGTGACATACGACTCTCTTAGTAAGAGTATAATAAAGAAAGACCTTGCACCCGTGTATATCTTGCACGGGGAGGAAGGATACTATATCGACGAATTGGTAAAGCAGTTCGAACAGGTGCTTTCGCCCGAAGAGAAAGAATTCAACCAATATATTCTTTTTGCCCCGCAATCATCGTCAGCAGAAATCCGCGACGTGTGCCGCAGATTTCCGATGATGGCAGAGCGTCAAATGGTAATCGTGAAAGAAGCCCAAGCTGCCCGTGCCGATCAAATCGACAAACTGGCTTCTTACGTGCAGGAGCCCTCCAATACCACCGTACTTGTAATAGTGTTCAGAGGCGAAGTAGCTAAAGGGAAGGATCTAATAGCGGCGGTAAAGAAAAAAGGCGTGATTTTCGAGTCAAAGAAGGTCAAGGACTACCAAATGCTAACGCTTATCGAGAACTACGTGAAAAACAAAGGGCTGAGCATTGACCAAAAATCAAAGGAAATGCTCAGAGACTTCATCGGCAACGACCTAAGCACCCTATTTAATCAAATAGACAAGCTCGTGACAATCTTAGGTCCTAACGCCACAATCACACCTGCGGCGGTAGAACTCAACATAGGCATCAGTAAGGACTATAACAATTTTGAGCTCGTTGACGCTTTGGCCGTAAAAGACGCGGCGAAAGTGTTCAAAATCGCTAACTACTTCGAGCGTAACCCAAAGGCCAATCCACTGATGGTGACTACGGCCGCCCTATATAATTTCTACTCCGATTTGCTTATAGCATTTTATTCCAAAGACAAAACAGAGCAAGGACTAATGCAAGCTTTGGGACTGAAATACCCCGTACAGGCAAAAAAATACTTAAGCGCGTTGAGATACTACAACGCTTTCCAAACCATAGAGGCTATATGGGCACTAAGACAATTTGACGTGCAGAGTAAGGGAAGGGGCTCACGACAAAACGTAAACAAACTTTTCCACGACCTTATGTTTCATCTACTCACCGCTCCCGGTGACTTATTTAAAGATTAATTTATTTGTTGAATAATTATAAAATTTTACGAACATGCTAAAAATAGGAAAAACAAATAAGCTGAAAGTCAATAGAATGGTTGACTTTGGAGCCTATCTAGACGGAGAAGAAGACACAGAGATACTCCTTCCAGCCAAATATTTCACGCCAGGACTGAGTGTTGACGACGAAATCGACGTATTTGTATATAAAGACTCGGAGGACAGGCTAATTGCCACGACCCAAAAACCTATAGCCCAGGTGGGTGAATTTGCATTCATGAAGGTAAACCAAGTGAATAAGATCGGAGCCTTCATGCACTGGGGAATCACGGCAAAAGATCTCCTTGTACCTTTCAGCGAACAAAAAGCCGATATGCGTGAAGACGGAGAATACTTAGTGTACGTTTACCTTGACGACGCTACAAAACGTATTGTAGGGTCACAGAAAATTGATAAATTTCTTGGCAATGTTATGCCTCGCTACGTAAAAGGCGACAAGGTAGACGCACTTGTTATAGCCAAAACACCCATTGGTTATCGCTGTATCGTAGACAATCTGCACAACGGCATGATCTACTCCAATGAAATCTACCAGGACATCAAAATAGGGAAGCATTATAGTGCTTATGTGAAAAATGTACGTCCCGACCTCAAAATTGATTTGATGCTCGGCGACCGTGCCGACCGACGTACTTCTGATTTGGGCACAACTATACTAAATGCACTCAATGAAGCAGAAGGATACCTACCCTACTCCGACAAAACTGATCCTGAAACAATTCAGAAAGTGTTTTCCTGCTCAAAAAAAGATTTCAAAAAAGCTATCGGGCATTTATACAAGGACAAAAAAATCACTATCACGCCACAGGGTCTTTATCTCGTAAAAAATTGAGACAGATAGCAGGAAACGAGCATATATTTCACATTTCTATGCAAACAGATGTTAATTTTAATATGCATCTAAGTAAATTGCAATCCCATATGACTGATAATTCGGTTTTTTTTCCGAAATTTGCAGAAATTTTTGAGATATAAGGTACCATATATATAAAATGGAATTTACAGCCGAATCAATAGCAGCCCTTGTCAACGGTAAAGTTGAAGGCGATAAAAATGTCAAAGTTTCCACCTTCGCCAAAATCGAAGAAGGTGTACCGGGTGCAATTTCTTTTCTTGCCAATCCCAAATACACTCACTATATCTACGATACAAAATCATCAATAGTACTGGTAAGCAACGATTTCGAAGCCGAAGCCCCCATACGCGCCACCCTCATTCGTGTGGCCGACCCTTATGAGACAGTTGCACACCTGCTTGAAATGGTGCAGCAGGCCACCATGCAGCTCCCCACAGGCGTAGAGCAGCCTTCGTATGTGGCAGAAGGTACGGAATTACCGGAAGACGTATACATTGGCGCCTTCGCATATGTCGGCAAAGGAGTGAAGCTTGGCAAAGGAGTGAAGCTATATCCGCAGACCTATATAGGCGACGGAGCTGTGGTTGGCGACAACACCATTATATATCCGGGTGCTAAAGTGTACCATGGCTGCAAGATAGGCAGCCGTTGTATCATACATGCCGGAACTGTAATAGGCGCTGACGGTTTTGGATTCGCACCAGACGATAAAGGCGTATACAACAAGATACCTCAACTGGGTATAGTAGAGATTGCCGACGATGTAGAAGTTGGCGCAAACACCACGATTGACCGCGCCACGATGGGAGCTACGCGTATTGCAAAAGGTGTGAAGCTCGACAATCTTATCCAAGTGGCCCATAATGTGGAAATCGGCGAAAACACGGTGATGGCAGCCCAAGTGGGTGTTGCCGGCTCCACCAAAATCGGAAGACAGTGCATGTTTGGCGGCCAAGTGGGATTTGCCGGACACATAACAATTGGGGACAATGTGCAAATAGGCGCACAAAGCGGCGTGCCCAACTCAATAAAGAGCAATAGCGTAATGATGGGAACACCATCCGTGGCTGCCCGCGATTTTGCTCGCCAATGCGCTTATATCAAACGTTTACCCTTGCTATACGAAAGAGTGGAGAAGCTCGAAAAGAACACCCAAAATTCTCAATCAGAAAAATAATCACGAAACAGATATGAAACAACTGACCTTAAAAGACAGCTTTACCGTATCAGGCAAAGGACTGCATACAGGATTACAGATAGAAGCCACATTTTGCCCAGCTCCAGAAGGACACGGCTACAAAATACAACGCGTGGATCTGCCTGACCAGCCGATAATTGACGCTGTGGCAGAAAACGTAGTAGAAAGCAACCGCGGCACCGTAGTAAGCCAGCATGATGTGGTAGTATCCACAATCGAACACGCTATGGCAGCCCTCTATGCCATGGGGATAGACAACTGTCTTATCAAGGTCAACGCTCCTGAAATTCCGATATTGGACGGAAGTTCACGCATCTATGTAGAGAAAATCAATGAAGTAGGTATTGCAGAACAAGATGCAGACAAGGAATACTATGTCGTAAAGCACAAAATGGAATTCAACAATGAAAACGGTTCCAAGATAATGGTGCTCCCTGACGATGAGTTTTCTGTGGAGGTGAAAATAAATTTTGATTCTCCCGTTCTCCAAAACCAATACGCATCAATGGAGCATATCTCAGAGTTCCCCACTGAAATCGCACCTTCACGCACATTCGTATTTGTTCGCGAAATCGAACAGCTTCTACAAGCCAACCTCATAAAAGGCGGCGATCTTGACAATGCTATTGTGATTTACGATTCACCTCTTTCACAAGAACAACTCGACCACATAGCTGATCTCGCAGGAGTAAAACACAAGAAGGTGGACCAGTACGGATATATCAATGATTTTTCTCTCTTTGCGTCCAACGAGCCCGCACGCCATAAACTATTAGATGTTATAGGCGACATTGCCCTTATAGGCCGACCGCTCAAAGGCAAAATAATCGCAACCCGCCCCGGACATCTTATCAACGGTAAGTTTGCTAAACTGATTCGTAAAGAAATCAAACGTCAGGATGTGCAAGCTCCTGTGTACAATCCGAACGTTGCACCTCTCATGGACAACAATGAGATACGCAAGCACCTCCCGCATCGCTATCCCTTCCTGCTCGTTGACAAAATCATCGAGAAAGGCACCAACTACATTGTCGGTATCAAAAACGTAACCACAAACGAGCCGTTCTTCCAGGGTCATTTTCCTGAAGAACCTGTGATGCCGGGAGTCCTTCAGGTTGAGGCTATGGCTCAAACAGGCGGACTGCTTGTACTTGACAGTGTTGACGAACCCGAACGCTACTCAACATACTTCATGAAGATTGATAATGTGAAGTTCCGTCAAAAGGTGGTACCCGGAGACACACTTATATTCCACGTATCATTCCTTACCGAACTGCGCAGAGGATGTGCAGTGATGAAAGGTCGTGCATTCGTTGGAGAAAAGATTGTCTGCGAATGTGAGTTCATGGCTCAGATTATAAAAAATAAGTAAACACAGACCTTTTCTCAATCCTTTCCAAACACATTTTCTCAAAAAAATATGAACCAACCTTTAGCATTCATCAGTCCTGATGCCAAGATACATCCTTCGGTAGAGATAGGCCCATTCGTCACCATTGAGGGAAACGTTGAGATAGGCGAAGGTACAAAAATATTAAGTAATGCCACAATAATGTCTGGAACTCGAATTGGCAAAAACTGCACAATTTTTCCAAGCGCAGTGATAGGCGCTATTCCTCAGGATCTGAAATTCAGAGGCGAGGACAGTGTGGCGATTATTGGAGACAACACCGTACTTCGCGAGTGTGTAACCGTACATAGAGGTACAGCATCTAAGGGCAAAACTGTAGTTGGCTCCAACTGTCTCATCATGGCTTACTGCCATGTGGCACATGACTGCGAGATAGGAGATAACGTGATAATGTCCAATGCTACCCAGCTTGGAGGCGAAGTTGTTGTAGACGATTACGCAGTAGTTGGTGGAGGCACACTGGTGCATCAGTTCTGCCACATCGGCAAAAACGTAATGATACAAGGAGGTGCTTTGATAAATAAAGATATTCCCCCATATGTTAAAGCTGCCCACGAACCTATATCATTCAACGGAGTAAACACCATAGGACTACGCCGCAAAAACTTTGACACAGAAAAAATAGATGAAATACAGCAAATTTACCGCTATCTATATCTCTCTGGTCTCAATTTCTCAGATGCATTAGAGGTGATAGAGAACGAGATGCCGGAGTCTACGGAACGTGACGAAATAATCTTCTTCGTCCGTAATTCCAAGCGTGGTATCTTGCGCGGCAGTATTTGATCCAGATATTTTACGGAGGCCGGGGGCTCGTCGCTGCCTGCCATTTGGCAGGCAGAGGAAAGTCCGGGCAACACAGAGCAGCGAACTCTCGAAAGGAGAGCCGGCGGCAACGTCGGAGAAGTGTGACAGAAAATGACCGCCGATAACCATCGGTAAGGGTGAAAAGGCGGGGTAAGAGCCCACCGGACGCCACAGCGATATGGCGTGCCGCACACCTTTCGCGTTGCAAGGTCAAATAAACCGGCATTTATGGGTGGCTCGTCCATCGCCGGCGGGTAGACTGCACAGATAAATGACGGGCAGTGCTTGACAACTCCTCCTCTCTCAGGAGGTGGAAAGTGGCAACACTACATAACCCGGCTTATACCCGACCTCCGTAATTTTTCATATATTAACTGAATTTTCGATAAGATGAGCGAAGATAATTGGTGGACTTCCCCCCTTGAAAACGACAACGGCCAAATGATAATGGTGACGGGACGAGGAAATATAGAGGAGTTCCGTAATAATCCCAGATTTAAAATACGAGTGACAGTGACGTTGCCATATCAGGGACGACCCGACGGCATGCCTACCACTGAAGCAGCTGAAATACTCGAAGAAGTTCTTACCCCACTCCAACAGATTTTTGAAGAAGACCCTATCGCTGTGCTCACCGGTATCTACACCGGAGCAAATGAGCGCACAATGGTGTTTTACACCCTTTCAGTAAATATTTTCAACAAAAAGCTCAACCAGGCCTTGGCGTCTCTACCGCTCCTGCCACTGAAAATTGAAGCGGAAAATGATCCTGAATGGCTTGAATATCAAGAGATGGAAGAGCTAAGCAGAATATACTAATCACCCCACCTTTTTGCCCATGAAAAACGTAATCACAAGATCTTTATCAGGCATAGTATACATAGCTTTGATAGTAGGAGCCATACTGCTTGGAGAATTGCCCTTTTATTTGCTGACAACCCTCTTCGCAGTGATAGGAATATATGAATTCGACAAAATATCGCATAGCGACGAAGATAATGATAATATGCAATGGATTGATTATCTGTTTGCCGGATGTATCACCTTATCTACCTACTTTCAGCAGACTCTCCATGCACCCGTATTCATCTTAGGAATATATATATTGGCAAAATGCACTCTTGCACTCCGGCCTCAAAGCGCAGGAGCGTTCGTGCGACTGGCTAAATCAGTGCTTGGCGTAGTGTACATATCCATTCCCCTTTATCTTCTGAATCTCTTGTACAGCTGTCCGGGAGGGCCAACATTAGTACTGCTAATGTTCATCATGATCTGGCTCAACGACACAGGAGCTTTCTGCTTTGGCTCCACCTTGGGGCGACGCAAGCTATGTGAGCGTCTTTCTCCTAAAAAGTCATGGGAAGGTTTTTGGGGAGGTATGTTTTGCTGTGTAGTATTCGGATGGGCATGCTACCAATGGTTCAACACCGTAGACTACAACTTGATTTTGTGGCTTCTTCTTGGGGCCCTTATAAGCGTGTTCTCTACATGGGGAGATTTGTTTGAATCCATGCTGAAACGCACGTTCGGTGTAAAGGATTCAGGCAATATTATTCCCGGGCACGGAGGTATCCTCGACCGTATTGACTCCCTACTATTCGTGTCAACTGCCACCAGCCTATTTTATTGGGCTGTAGCAAGTATGCTTTGACAATATGTCGATGTACTAATATATTTTAGCCATATCACGTCCAGTAGCAGAACCCCCGTTATTGTAAGGTGAAGAACCCTACGGTTTGAAACGATCATACACAAAGCACCAAGCCGAGTTTGACCCCTACAGAAGATTAAAACAAAAGAAAAAACATTAAAATAAAAAACTTTTCGCTGAAAATCTTGTATAATTGAGAGTAAAGATGTAATTTTGCTATTAACAAAATTAACAGAATTTTCTTATTATTTTTAATACCAAGTTTCAGCGATATGGAACAACAAAACGATCTTTTAAACCAAGTAACTGCCCGTGCCAACACATGGCTTTCCGACAGCTACGATGCAGAAACACGCGAAGAAGTAAAGCGCATGCTTGAAGCAGAGGATAAGACCGAACTTATCGATGCATTCTACCGCGACCTTGAATTCGGTACAGGCGGTCTCCGCGGTATCATGGGCGCGGGAAGCAACCGCATGAACATTTACACTGTGGGTGCAGCCACACAGGGTCTTGCCAACTATTTGAAAGAGGCATTTGCCGATTTACCTGAAATTTCTGTAGTTGTAGGACATGACGTGCGCAACAATTCACGCAAATTCGCAGAAACTGTGGCAGACATCTTCTCAGCCAACGGCATCAAGGTTTATCTTTTCGACAGCTTCCGTCCCACACCTGAGTTATCATTTGCAATCCGTCACCTCGGATGCCAGAGCGGTGTCAATGTGACAGCCTCTCACAACCCAAAAGAATACAACGGCTACAAAGCATATTGGGCTGACGGCGCACAGATTATCGCTCCTCATGATAAAAACATCATTGACAATGTTAACCGCATCAAGGACTTGTCGGAAATAAAATTCCAGCGCGATCCTTCTAAGGTCCAGATTATCGGAAAGGATATAGATGATGTATATCTGAGCGAAATAAAGACTCTCTCACTCGATCCCGAAGTGATCAAGCGTCATCACGATCTGAAAATTGTGTACACTCCTATCCATGGTACAGGCGTACACCTGATACCAGAATCTCTGAAGAACTACGGCTTCACAAACATTATCCATGTACCGGAGCAAGACGTTCCGTCAGGCGACTTCCCCACTGTAGAGTCACCCAACCCCGAAGTGCCCTCAGCTATGGCAATGGCTATTGCAAAAGCCAAGGAAGTGAATGCCGACGTAATTTTCGCTTCTGATCCCGATGCAGACCGTATCGGATGCGTTGTTCGACTCGAAAACGGCGAATACCAGCTGCTCAACGGTAATCAGATTGTGATGATTCTTCTCAACTACATTCTGGTGCGTAATCGCGAGATGGGACGTCTGCTTGGCAACGAGTTCATTGTGAAAACAATAGTTACGACCGAAACCATCAAGGCTATCGCTCTTAACAACAACGTTAAGATGTACGACTGCTACACCGGATTTAAATGGATCGCAGCCGTAATACGCGACCTCGAAGGACGCGAACGCTATCTTGGTGGCGGCGAAGAGAGCTACGGATTCCTTGCAGAAGATTTCGTTCGCGATAAAGACGCAGTATCAGCTGTTTCACTTATGGCAGAAATCGCAGCTTGGGCAAAAGATCGCGGCACCGACTATCTCCACATGCTCCAGGATATCTATGTTAAAAATGGATTCTCTCTCGAAGAGGGTGTGTCAGTAGTCCGCAAAGGCAAGACCGGTGCTGAAGAAATACAGCAGATGATGCGCGACTTCCGCGCCAATCCTCCCAAGCAGCTCGGCGGAAGCCCCGTTGTCACTGTAAAAGACTATGCCGACCTCAATGTGACCGACGTGCCCACAGGCAATGTGGATAAGATGGATATGCCCACCACTTCCAACGTACTCCAGTGGTTTACAGCTGACGGCACAAAGATCTCTGTGCGTCCTTCGGGCACAGAACCCAAAATCAAGTTCTACATCGAGGTACATGACACTCTACCCTCAGCCGATAAATTCGACGACCTCACAGTCAAGGCTCACGAGAAGATAAACGCCATCAAAAAAGAACTTGGCATCTAAAGAAATCAAACCTTAACACTATAAATTCTTAAATCATATTCTGACATGGAATTTTTAACAAACGACAAACTCACCATCGTCGGCGCAGCCGGTATGATTGGCTCTAACATGGCTCAGTGCGCTTGCATGATGGGTCTTACTCCGAACGTATGCCTCTATGACGTGTTCTCACCTGAAGGCGTAGCAGAAGAACTCCGTCAGTGCGGTTTCGACCACATCAACATCACAGCCACCACCGATCCGGAGGTAGCTTTCAAAGATGCAAAATACATCATCTCTTCGGGCGGTGCACCCCGTAAGGAAGGCATGACCCGTGAGGACCTTCTCGCAGGCAACGCTAAGGTGGCTAAAGAACTTGGTGAGAACATCAAAAAATACTGCCCCGACTGCAAGCATGTGGTAATTATCTTCAACCCCGCTGACATCACAGGTCTCGTAACACTTCTCTATTCAGGTCTCAAGCCCAACCAGCTCACCACACTTGCCGCTCTCGACAGCTCACGCCTACAAAGCGCACTCGCCAAGCACTTCGGTATCGACCAGTACAAGGTGAAGAACTGCTGCACATTTGGCGGTCACGGCGAACAGATGGCCGTATTCGCTTCTCCTGTAACTATCGACGGCACTCCGCTGCTCGATATCATCGGCACCGGAAAGACCATCAACGGCGTGGCACTCAGCGAAGAAGAATGGGACGCTATGAAGAAGGCTGTGACACAAGGCGGATCAGCTATCATCAAGCTCCGCGGCCGCTCTTCATTCCAGAGCCCCTCATACATGAGCGTTGAGATGATTGCAGCTGCCATGGGTGGTGCAGAATTCAAATGGCCTGTAGGCTGCTACGTAGCAAGCGAGAAATACCACCACATAATGATGGCTATGCCTTCTCGCCTTACCAACGACGGCGTTTACACAAAGGTTGTAACCGGTACTCCCACCGAACTCGCAGACCTTGAAAAGAGCTACGGCCACCTCTGCGCACTTCGCGACCAGGTGATCGGCATGGGTGTTCTCCCCGCTATCGACACTTGGAAAGAAATCAACCCCAACCTCTAATCCAGGCATCTGACTGTAAGTATAATTCACGGCGAGATTCACTATCTCGCCGTGAATATTGTATATTTAATCAGACGCAGCTGATACATATATGGACGTACTATACGAAGATAACCACATAATAATAGTCAATAAAAGACCTGGAGAAATAGTGCAAGGCGATAAGACCGGCGATGTCCCTCTCAGCGAGACCGTGAAAGAGTGGATAAAAGAGCAATATGCCAAGCCGGGAAATGTGTATATCGGCGTGGTGCACCGTCTTGACCGCCCTGTAGGGGGCATAGTGGTATTTGCCAAAACGTCAAAAGCTTGTGCTCGGCTCAATGATATGTTTCGCAACGGACAAGTGCATAAGACATATTGGGCGATAACACGTAATATGCCAAAAGAGCCTGAGGCATTGCTCACCCACTATATCACAACCGTAGAAAAAAACAACAAAAGCTATGCATCCGCCACACCCAAAGAGGGTGCTAAAGAGTCGAAGCTCAAATATAAGGTGATAGCAAACAGCGACCGCTACCACCTGCTTGAAGTAGACCTCCTGACAGGCCGCAAGCACCAGATACGCGTTCAGCTGTCAGCAATAGGCTGCCCGGTGAAAGGCGATCTGAAATACGGCGATAAACGCAGCAACCCCGACGGAAGTATCTCTCTGATAGCACGCCGTGTACAATTTGAGCACCCGGTGTCACACAAAATGATTGACATCACAGCTCCTGTGCCTGACGACACTCTGTGGAAATCATTAGAGAGCAATACTAATAATCAATAAGCAACTTAATATTTAACATTGTAGATGAATAAGGAAGATTTAAAGATAGTGTTTTTAGGCACTCCGGAGTTTGCAGTAGAGAGTCTTGACCGCCTTGTGACCGAAGGATTTAATATAGTAGGCGTAGTGACTATGCCTGACAAGCCTGCGGGCAGAGGCCACAAGATGTACAGCTCGCCGGTGAAAGAATATGCTTTAGCGCATAATCTGAACATCATGCAGCCGGTAAAGCTTAAAGACCCTAAATTTGTGGAACAACTCCGACAGTTGGATGCCGACATCTTCATAGTGATAGCTTTCAGAATGCTACCTGAAGTGGTGTGGCAAATGCCACGACTCGGCACCTTCAATCTCCACGCCTCCCTTTTACCAAAATATCGTGGAGCGGCTCCAATCAACTGGGCTGTAATCAATGGCGACACCGAGACAGGAGTAACTACCTTCTTCCTTAAACATGAGATTGATACCGGTGACATACTGCGTCAAGAGAAGATTGCCATCCTGCCGGAAGATAATGTAGGCACGGTGCATGATAAGCTTATGCATCTCGGCGCAGAACTTACACTCGACACTGTGAGACACATTTTGGCAGGCGACCTCAAGCCAATCCCTCAAAACAGCTTGATAGGTGGCGATCAACCCACCGCGGCCCCAAAGATTTTTAAGGAAACTTGCCGCATCGACTGGGGAAAACCCGCTAAAGACATACACAACCTTGTGAGAGGACTATCGCCCTACCCCGCTGCATGGACCGAACTTTGGCGTGAAGGTTCGGAACCATTTACCTTGAAAGTGCTAAGTACAGTTGTCTCTTCACCAAAGTCAGCGAGCAACAATGTTGCACCCGGAGCAGTTATAATTGAAGGGTCACGATTGTGGGGACGTGCGGCAGATGGATGGGTGGAAATACTCAGCCTTCAGCCACAAGGCAAAAAGGCAATGCAGACAGCTGACTTCCTACGCGGAGCACGAATCAGCGACTCAAGATTTAACTAACTAATAAAAAGTGAAGGAATAAAAACATAGAATATATGGCTTTAGCACCCTTGGCAGAAAGAATGCGTCCGCAGACGCTAAACGATTACATAGGACAGACACATCTCGTGGGTCCTGACGGTATTTTGCGCCGGATGATAGAACAAGGGCGCGTAGCCTCGTTTATTCTATGGGGACCTCCTGGAGTGGGCAAAACCACTATCGCAAAAATAATTGCCAACTCAACCAAAAGCAAATTCTTCACATTGTCGGCTGTTACTTCTGGCGTGAAGGATGTGCGCGAAGTGCTCGATCAGTGCAAGGCAGAGGCACGCAGTATGTTCAACGAGGGGAGGCCAATCCTCTTCATCGACGAAATCCATCGCTTCAGTAAAAACCAGCAGGATAGTCTGCTTGGCGCTGTCGAGAGCGGCATAGTTACGCTCATAGGCGCCACCACAGAGAATCCGTCATTTGAGGTAATACGTCCGCTGCTCTCCCGTGCCCAAGTATACACACTAAAACCGCTTGAAGAAGCTGAACTACAGCAGTTGCTCGACCACACGATACAACGCGACGAGATACTGTCGAAACGTAATGTGAAGGTGGAAAGCACAACGGCTCTATTTAGATACGCCGGAGGCGACGCACGCAAACTCCTAAATATCCTGGATCTCCTTGAACAGTCAACACCCCACGGCGAAGCAATCGTAATTAACGACAAAGTGGTGACCGACCGCTTACAAGAGAATCCTATGGCTTATGACAAGGACGGCGAAATGCACTATGATATCATATCCGCGTTCATAAAAAGCGTAAGAGGGAGCGACCCGGATGCCGCCGTGTATTGGCTCGCAAGAATGATAGCCGGAGGCGAAGACCCGGAATTCATTGCGCGCCGACTCGTCATCCTCTCTGCCGAAGACATTGGACTCGCCAACCCAAACGCTTTGCTCTTGGCGAACGCTTGCTTTGACACCATACACAAAATCGGGATGCCGGAAGGCAGGATTCCACTGGCAGAATGCACCATTTACCTCGCTAACTCGCCAAAAAGCAACTCGGCTTACAAAGCAATAGACGCAGCTCTTGCCAAAGTAAACGAAACCGGCAATCTTCCTGTGCCACTGCATATACGTAATGCGCCGACATCTCTCATGAAAGACCTCGGCTACGGCAAAAACTACAAATACGCACATGACTATCCCGGCAACTTCGTGGTGCAGCAATTCTTGCCGGACAATCTCATGGGAGTAAAGTTTTGGCACCCGTCCAATAACCCTCAAGAAGCCCAAATGCAACAACGCCACCAAGAACGATGGGGCAATTGACGAGTGAATGAACCAAACGGGCGATGTGTTGTTTAGTATTTTAAACTTAAAATTATTTAAATTATGAGTACGAGGAGAGATAGCACAGAAACAAACACGAACTACCCATTTACGACTAAAGTGTTTTACGCCGCGAGACAAGCCATAAGGCGCCATGCGTCCGGAGGCAACGTATTGATAGCGGCAACGGTTTTGGCCCTGATTGTCGCAAATATTCCGGGGCTTAACAACACATATTTTGATTTCTGGAATCAAGAAGTAAGACTACAGTTGGGATCATTCAACTTCTTCAGTCACCACGGGCATCCAATGAATGTACTCCAATTCATCAATGATGCACTTATGGCCATTTTCTTCTTCTCCATCGGGCTTGAAATCAAGAGAGAAATTCTCGTGGGCGAACTGTCATCATTCCGTCAGGCTCTATTGCCGATTCTTGCGGCTATAGGCGGTATGGTGGTGCCGGTGCTTATCTATCTTTGTATGTCATCAGGCACCGACTATGCCGGAGGCGCAGCCATTCCTATGGCCACAGACATAGCTTTCTCGTTGGGCGTATTAGCAATGCTTGGCAAGCGTGTGCCTCTGTCGCTTAAAATATTCCTCACCACCCTTGCCGTGGTCGACGATATCGGTGGCATTATTGTAATAGCAGCTTTCTACTCCACAGAGATCAATCTCATGCTGCTACTGTATGCCGTTCTTTTGCTCGGGCTTCTTCTTTTAGGTTCTGCCTTGAAAATCAAGAGCAAAATGTTCTATATCGGCATCGGAGGAATAGTATGGTTCCTTTTCCTTAATTCGGGAATCCACCCCACGATCGCAGGTGTACTTGTGGCATTCTGCGTGCCTGCAACGCCCGTGTTCGCACCAAAGAAATATGTGAAGATGATTCGCAAATCGATTGCCCATTTCCGCAATGAGGACGACGAACTACTTTCTAAAAAATCTATTCTCACCAAGGATCAGATGAACTGGCTGAAAGAAGTGGAGTCAGCATCCGATAAAGTGATTTCCCCTCTTCAGGAACTCGAGGACACTCTTCACCCCGTCGTCAACTACATAATTCTTCCGCTGTTCGCATTTGCCAACGCCGGAATCTACCTGCTCAACACCAATCCGGCAAGCATTGTAGAAGGCATCTCAATAGCCATCATCATAGCCTTGGTATTTGGCAAATTCCTCGGAATATTTATATTCTCTTGGGCTACTGTCAAACTCAAACTTGCTCCAATGCCTGCCCACAGCGACTGGAAGATGATAGCATCAGTAGCTCTACTTGGAGGTATCGGCTTTACTGTTTCACTCTTCATAGCCACCCTTTCGTTCGGAGACGATCCTTCTCAGCTCGAACTTCTCAACCACGCCAAGCTCGGTATCGTAGTAGGCTCACTTCTTTCAGGAATAGCCGGATTCTTGATTTTACATCTCACCTTACCCAAGGGTGTGGCTCCGGATCCTGTAGAAGATGAATAAAACAAAAGAATTAGTATTCTAATTAACGATTATTAACATGTATGCTCTATAGTGCGTATATGAAAATAGTCTAAAAAGAGCTAACTTTGCACATAAATCTATTATTGATTTGTCACCATGCAACTACAACCCACATTAGACACAAAAATAGAAGACTTTGAACTCCATCAGAAATTACATACACGCTTGGTGATATGCCGGGCAAAGACATTTCGTGACATTATGGAAATCAATCCCGAAGATTGGAAAGGCGTTAACCCTAAGGTGGTGAACGCCTTACGCCGTTTTCAATCACAATACCGCAATATCTATCGCCAACTCATGGCCGAACGCGAATCCATACCACAAGCCGATACACAGTCTATCCCTACCCCAACGGCAAAAGCTCCGAAAAGCAAGAATGACGAACGACGCTTTTTCGTGGCTAATAATCTCCTAAACGCTTATGCCCAGGCAGGATTGCTTACCAACGGCGAACGTGATGCAGCGGATATGATGCGTGAAATAATCGAAACCGCTGATGCTTTTATGGCGGAATACGAAAGGGACAAGGAGGCTGAGACTATTCTCCAACAGGAAAACGAGCCAACCAATAATATAGATCTGGCTGATGATGTAGATGATCTGGAAGATACCGAAGCAGCAGACGAGGCGGAAGAACATGACGATGAAGCCACTGCTGCAGAGGAGGCTGAAATAATAGAGGAGATGGTGCCGGAAATCGACGATGCCATTGACGAAGCGCTCAACAGTGATGAAATCGACGAGATTCTGATAGAGGAAGCCGCACCTGTAGTGGCAGCAGCTGACGAAGTGGCCAAAATTGAGAAGCTGAAATTGGCTCAGCCTATGGCAAAGAAAGGCGAAAGAATCACCCTTACTGACTATCACGGACGCAATAAGAGTGCGGCCAAGACATTTAAGGTTGGCGACACTGTGACCGTAAAGTCAATGCGCAAACAGCAATCCGGAGTCATAATTGTTAAAGCTAAATTTGGCAGTAAAGAAATCACCATCGACTCACGCCGATACGGGTGGATCGTTGAGGAAGAAGAGAATAAACAACCAGAGCTAAACCTGCTACAAAACGAATAAAACTTCAAGACGATGGATTTCATGACATTTGCAAATATGTATGATGCTTGCTTTAAGGAGAGTAAGGTCCATAATGCTGAGCGCCCTGTATCGGTAAATGTCAAGAAAAAAGAGATGCCAAGAGATCCATCATTATCCACAGGCCCTTCGCTAAACGACTTGCTTGAGTCCAGCACCACTTGCAGACGAAAGATGAAGCTTTGGGAGGAAACTCAGGGAACGTGCATTTACTGCGGAAAGCCCATAGTGGCTCGTGATTTTGTGACAGGGATTGACTCTGATATTGAACACATTATCCCTCGCTCGCTTGGGGGATACACGCAATTTGACAATTTGGTGTGCTCATGCCGCGCTTGCAACCGTGAAAAAGGCGATTTAACGGCAATCGACTATATGCTTTCCAAAGACAGCACATCGCTCCAAAGATACATGCACCGCATACGTATCCTTGCCATAAGCGGATTTATTAGTGAGGAGAAATATTACAATCTGCTCCATCCAAAGTATCTGAAAATAGGTACGAGCTTGGAGTAGTCAGCAGTCTTTTGCATTCTTGCGGTAATTGGCATATGGGCAACGGCGCGAAAGATATGACTCATCGTGTTCGTGCGAATAGGCTTCTCTCTCAAATGAGATATTGCGATAGGCGCTGTAATTGGCCCTGTGTTTTATCAATCCAATGATCCACTCGACCAAGTATAGAATAAAAAACGGCACATAGAGCCACTCCAACTGCTGACGGCAATGAATAAGTTCGTGACGAAGCACACGCGGCGTTATCAATCTGCGGTCGCGTGTGAAAACCAGACCAAACAGTGTAATGGCGATAAACTTGCTTTCAGGCATCAGCCTGGTCTCTATAACTTTTGTATGTATCATATCATACAAAATTAAATGTTTTCAGTGAAATTGCAAAAACTTTTTCTAATTTTGTGAATTCAATAAATTGATTACTATAAACTATGCGACATTTCAATCTCTTTATTATCATTGTGCTTTGTGCTCTTCAAGGCTTAGCTAAAAGCCGTGAAGGACATGGTGGTAAATGGAGCAGTGTTGTTGAAACTGACACTATGCAAAGCCATATCCTCAATGCTCCAAGAGAATTTTGTGTGTATCTTCCGGCCGGATATGACACCGACACAACAAAATCTTATCCCATCCTGTATCTTCTTCATGGCCTGAGCGATACTAACAAGGCTTGGTTTAAGAATTGTCCTTTGGCGCTGGAGGCTGATAGGATGATCGCTTCCGGGGAGGTGGAGCCGATGATAATAGTGAGTCCTAACGCCGGGGGCGTTCCGGGAAAAGATTGGAATGGCTATTTCAACATGCCGGGTTGGAACTATGAGGACTTTTTCTTTGAAGAATTCATACCCTACATCGAATCCACATATCGAGTGAAAAAAGGAAAAGAACACAGAGCCATCTCCGGTCTGTCGATGGGTGGAGGCGGATCTGCAGCTTATGCCCAGAATCATCCTGATATGTTCGGCTCGATCTATATCATGTCAGGGTGGCTTCACAACGACGTGGATGCAAACAAGAAAATCAGCAAAAGCGACAAGAGAGGTCTCCTGGACAAGGCTGTGGCAGAGAGAAGTTGCATCAATTTTGTGAAAAATGCCGATGCTTCCACCGTTGACAAACTAAAATCCATGGCATGGTTTGTGGATATCGGTGATGATGACTTTCTTCTCTCGCAAGATTTGGACTTTTATAAGGAAATGCGAAAAAAAGGCATACCGTGCCAGCTTCGTGTTCGCGACGGCCAACACAACTGGATTTATTGGCAATCTGCTCTAAGCACCTCTCTTCCCTTTGCCTCCAGAAATTTCAAACCTTGAATCAGTTAAATACCTAAATGAATCCATTATTGAATAATTAGTTGGGGATTTAAGGTATAATACAAATATAGTATCTTCATAGGCTCTAATACGGATAATCCTATTTTACAAACTAAAATATAACTCAATGAAAAAATTTATTTCAACAATTCTTGCAGCGGCAATGTCTCTGACGTATCCTGCTTTGATATCGGCCCAACAAGAAAGCGCAATTCTGGATTTTGAATCCAGCTCTGCAAAAAAAAACAGTTCTGAAAAAATTTCAAGATCTGGCAATCAAGATGAGAAGTTGACACATACCATCACAACCTACCTTGGGAAAAATCGCAGTCGAACTGATTACAAATATGACGACAGTGGTAATGTAACTCAGGAAATCCAAAGTGTTTGGTCAGACCAAAATAATGCTTGGATTGGCATAACAAAATATGACTATGAATATGACGCAAACAACAATGAGAAGTTGTTTGTCCACAGTATATGGTCAGAGGACTCAAATGATTGGATAAATGTCGAAAAGACCCTCTCTGATTACAATCAAGATGGTTTATGTACTTATTACGCAAGTTATAGGTGGGATAGCTCCAGACAGGACTGGTATTGCTACACAAAGTCAATAAATGAATTCGATGCCAACGGAAATAAGACCCTTTCAGAGGAATATGAAGATATAGATGGTTCTGGAAAATTAATTGGTTCCTTCCGCTCTACATCCATATATAACAGCAATAATATAGAGGTTCAATACTTTGAATATATATGGTCACAAGACAGTGAGGAATGGCTTAATAAATTTAAAGCAGTATATACCCACTACAGTGACTTATCAAACTCATATAATGAGACGATGACGTGCGATTGGGACGGAAATGACTGGGTAATATCTATGAACGTCAAATATGCTTTCGACCAAAATCGCAATAAGATATTAGACGAGAGGTTATATTATGATAATGGTGTGTTCCGTTTTGGATATAAAGAGAGTTCGGTATATGATTCAAAAAATAGATTGACTTCAAATCTTATTCAGAGAAAGACCAGTGAAACACAGGAATGGCAGAATTCTTCAAAAATGGAATCTGAATTTACTTCCTCAACCTATAAGAAATTCTATTTCAACTCAATTTGGTATGGAAATTCGTTTTTTAAATGGATAGATCATTCCAGGACGGAAGGATTCTTAGATTCAAACGGAAATATCATCACTAGCGATAATTATCAAGCTAAATATGACGAGGACTATAATAATCCCACATATTCATTAACTTCGAAAAGTGACTATACTTATGATAGCAACCAAAATCTTATTCTAGAGGTTGTTAGATATTATGAGAATGGATCGTTTGTCGCTGAAGACAAACATGAGTACGCCTATGACAATCTGAACCGTCGAACCATGGATGCAATATACAAATGGTCTAACGAAAAAGGTCTACTGTATGGGGTTTCCAAATGGGAAAGAGTTCTCAATGAAGAAGGTATTGAAATAATGCATGCCACTTATAGTTGGTCCTATGATTTGAACAATTGGATTGGATCAGACAAGTCAGATAAGGAATACGGCAATGACGGTTTGATTACACGTAATAATTCATATTCTTGGTCAAATGAAATCAATGATTGGGTTATAAAGAATTATGTTTGTTATACCTATCACGAGAACGGAAGTCCGAAACAAGAACTCAGATACACAAATAAGGAGGGAGAATATGAACTAACTTCTACTATAACATATTATTATGGTGATGAGAGTGGCATCAGTGATGTAATCACAGACAACAAACCTTTCAGTGTCAATGGGCGCAATATCAACTTTGAACAAGATAATAACATACAAATATTCACTATAAACGGACAGAATGTCTACTCAGGCAAATCAAAATCTATCGAATTGCCGGCATCGGGCATATATCTGATACACACGACTCAAGGCGTACACAAAATATTTGTAAGATAGTACGTCATTAAGTAATCTCATAAAACCAACATGGAACAAATTGTTCCATGTTGGTTTTAATATAAACATTTATTAAATGGCAACGCCAAATTCAAAGATTTACGGCACGACTCATAGGAATCTCAGCTATCATACTTTTCCTCAACAGAGTGTCGTAAACTAATTACGAAACACAGAAATTTAAATCAAACACAAAAAAGATGAAAAAGGACAATAACGAAGAATGCTTTCCATTAGTAGATCCGGATGGAAACGTGGTAGGCAAAGCCACACGAGGCGAATGTCATAATGGATCGAAGCTACTTCACCCGGTAGTACATCTACATGTGTATAACACTCGAGGAGAACTTTACCTACAGAAGCGACCGGAATGGAAAGACATTCAGCCAGGAAAATGGGATACATCGGTAGGCGGACATGTGGATTACGGCGAAGATATAACTGCGGCTCTTAGAAGAGAAGCCTTTGAGGAATTAGGAATATCGGAATTTGAACCGGAGTTTATGATGCGGTACGTGTTTGAAAGCGTAAGAGAGCGCGAACTTGTGAATGTATTTCGTACAACCTACGACGGAGAGATACATCCCAGCGACGAACTTGACGGAGGGCGTTTCTGGAAGCCTAAAGATATAGAGTCTGAAATCGGAAACGGCATTCTCACCCCTAATTTCGAGCAAGAATACGAGAGAATTATTCTTCTAAAGCTAATATAAGTAGTGGATTTTCCTTATATACAATCCATAAAAAAGCCATCGCATGATGCATTGCGATGGCTTTTTCTTAACAGCATTTGATAAACATCAATTCGGATGATATAGCTTATGGTTAAGCTCCATATATTTCTTTTTCTTGACAAGCATTTCAGCTACGAGGTGCGTGTTTTCCGGAGTTAGCTGACCTTGCGCAGCGAGATTCTGCATACGTACGGCAAAAGCGCGTGCAAAATTTGACATATTGCTTGTAATGCCCATATCAAGCTTAAGCGCTTCCTCTCTAAGTCGACTCGGAGAAGTGGCCGTAGATATGATGTGCTGGATTTCGACAGCTAAGTATTCGAATGAGGCATCGCATAAGTCAACGACTCTTGCATAGTTATCCTGAGAGAAAGTCTCATTATTTTTCCATTTCTTCCACAACACAGCAGCCTCCGTATCGCTATAACGGGGATATTTCGACGCCTCAGACTGAGCTGTCTGAGTAGTAGCAGCTTTACGTTTAGTCTGTGCGTTTATTGAAACTGGCATTAAGAGAGCGGCAATAACAAGCAGTTTTAAAATTTTCATTGCATTAAAATTGAGAATCAAGATTAGGTCGCAAAGTTAAGAAAAAATTTCTAATTAAGAGCAGTAATTTACGGAAAATAACATAAAAATTTTTAAGTATGGGAAATTATAATTAATTTTGAAGTGATTTTTAAACGCCAGTAATCTTTGTTATGCTATTTCGCTTAAAAGAATATAGTTTTTCTGACCCCGGCACTGTGGTTGACGGCAAAGGCTCGCCAAGGCAGGACGACAGCATATATCCTCCTGAAGGCTCCGCCTCTGACAACCCTACCCTCTTTGTAGTGTGCGACGGCATGGGACCCGATGGATATGGGCATGCAGCATCATTAGCTGTGTGCAATTCCCTTGTGAAGAGTCTGGGAGGCGATACGGGTAATCTCTCAGACAGAAAACTGAGTAAAGCCATATCCGACTCATATTCGGCTCTTGATCGCTTTGGAAATGTATCTTCAACCAAGAAGATAGGCACCACCATGACATTGCTTAAACTATACAGAAATGGAGCTGTAACAGTTCACATCGGTAATAGCCGAGTGTACCATATACGCCCCGGACACTCCCAAGACACCACTGAGATACTTCATACCACCTATGATCATACATATGGCAATCTCTTGGTACAGCGCGGTGAGTGTACGCCCGAACAGGCCGCGGTGCATCCTAAAAGGACAGCTCTGACTCGAGCTATGCTGCCGCTAATGGAGAAAAAGTGTGTGGCCGACATACATCGGATAACTGATATACGCCCCGGCGACTATTTCTATCTGTGCACCGACGGTATGACCGAAAACATTGATGACGACTATCTTCGCTTCGTCTTTTCTCACGACGGCGGCAATATGCGCAACAAGCGAGCCCTGCTGGAGAAAGCATCGGCAAAAAGCATTGACAACCGTTCGGCAATAATAGTGAATATTATTGAGGTGACAAGAGAAGTGAACGATAATATAGATGCTTTCCAAGATTTAGATATAGACAACACTTCAGAACAACAAAAGAAAATGACAAAAGAACATGCCAACGATACAAAAGTGTCGCTACCCCTGATTTTCCTACTCAGCTTCATAGCATTGATGTCGATACTGATGCTGATTTACTCTCTGTTTATACGTGAAAACGAAGTGTTGCAACAAGCCGGTACTGCAATAGATCAGCCTCTGACCACAGAAAGCGAAGAGACATACGGATATGAAATCACCGCTCAGGATATCGTAAACGAAGCCACTCAAATAGCTCCCGAACCGCCGGCTGAAGAAGAGGTGAAAGAAGAAATAGCGCCGGAAAAGCCGACTACAGAGCAAGAAAACACAGCAACTCCGTCGACCGACCAGCCTGACGAACCCATACTGCAAATGTAGAAATTTTTTAAATGCATAAAAAATACCATCCTAGACAAATAATTGTCAGGATGGCATTTTTTTGAACATAAAGGTTTTCACTTATATCTTGCCCATCTGATAAGATCCTTGACAGAAGGCTTTTTACCATACATAAATATGCCCACGCGATAGATTTTTGCCGCAAGCCATACCATAAACAGAACAGCCACTACTAAAAGCAACAACGAAAGCACTATCTCCCAAGCAGGGATGCCAAACGGAATACGCGCCATCATCACCATAGGAGAAGTGAATGGAATAATCGACAACCAAAACGCAAGCGATGAGTTGGGATCATTGGCTACTGTCATTGAGAATATCATACCAAGAATAATGGGTACCATTGCTATAGAAGTGAGTTGCGAAGCATCCTGAACATTATCCACAGACGAACCTATTGCCGCAAAAATCGATGAATAGAACAGATAACCGAATATGAGGAACACCGCAATATACGCAAAAATCATCATTATATAGCTGATGTCCCCAAGCTGTCCTATAGCCACAATTAAGTCAGAATCTTCAGTAGTGATATTTGCTGATAGAATAGGCATAATCCATCGGCTGAACGCACCCAACAACAAAGCCCAGATAAGTATTTGAGCCACTGCCACCAGGCCAATACCAAGAATCTTTCCGAGCATGAGAGTTGTGGGTTTGACGGAAGACACTATGATTTCCAGAACGCGGTTGTTTTTTTCTTCAATGATAGAATTCATCACCATCTGCCCATATATCAATATGAAGAAATATAAGAGCATAGCCACCATGATACCAATCAGATAGGAGACTACAGAGGATGTTTCTTCAGCATCTTCCGTATCAAGGCGATAGGTACTCATCTTTACATCTACCTGCAAATCTTCAATGATTTGGGAAAGATTTGCTATTTCATACTTCTTTATACGCTGATTTTCTATTTGATTTTCTATCTGCGAGCGTATATATGTTTCGGTCTGGATGGAAGGAGCACTCTGGGTATAAAGTTGAACGTTAGACGGATTATTTATCACGTCCGATCCTATAATTAAAATAGCATCGTAATCAGGGATGTTACGCACTGAATCTAACGTAACCTTATCCGGATCGAGTGTAACAAAAGTAAGTTCTTTTTCACTTTGCATCTTCTTAGCGATAACTCCTGAGTGGTCAATTACTGCCACTTTCTTACTTTCAGGACCCGAAAAAATTATCACCAATGAAGGCAAAGCCATAAGAGCTATCATGAGCAGAGGCGTGAGCAGCGTGACAATTATAAAACTCTTACGATGCACCCGCTCGAGAAATTCACGGCGTATAATGAGATACAGATTTGAATTCATACAGCTTCAATATTTTCAGGGTTAAACTCAGGCGGAACAACGTCGTTGGATTCCTGCACAGCCTTAATGAAGATATCAGACATAGACATTAATAATGGTTTAAAGCTGATAAGATCTGAATTTTCATTGGCTGCCGTGATGGCTGCACGGCGTGCATCATCATCTTTCAGCTTGATTTCTATACGCCTATTACCAAATTTATCTGTATCAAGGGCCGAAATGTAGTCACAGCAAGATTGCAATGACGAAGCAATCACCGACTGCTCACCTTTATAGGCGATTTCAAATCTATTGTGACCATAACGTTGCCGCAACTCGTCGACATCGCCCGTCAGAATATTGTGCGAGCGGTTGATAAGAGTGATTCGATCGCATATCTCTTCTACACTGCTCATATTGTGTGTAGAAAAAATCACTGTGCTGCCTTCATCACGCAGTTTGAGGATTTCATTTTTCAATAACTGAGCGTTTATAGGGTCGAAACCTGAAAATGGCTCATCGAAAATGAGAAGTTTAGGGCGATGAAGCACTGTGACGATAAACTGCACCTTCTGTGCCATACCCTTCGATAGCTCCTCAACCTTTTTATTCCACCAGTCCATTATTTCGAACTTCTCAAACCACTGTTTAAGCATCTCGCGTGCTTGCGAACGCGACAAGCCCTTGAGTTGAGCAAAGAACATAGCCTGCTCCCCAACCTTCATCTTTTTGTAGAGACCGCGTTCTTCCGGAAGATATCCAATCTGGCGCACATCGTCCTGCACAAGCTGATGACCGTCGAACATCACAGTGCCGGAGTCTGGCGCTGTGATATGATTGATAATACGGATAAGAGTGGTCTTACCCGCTCCATTAGGACCAAGCAAACCATAGACGGTGCCCTGAGGCACCTCTATGGACACGTCGTCAAGCGCACGATGTCCGGTGAAGTCCTTTACAATATTATGTGCTTCTACTATATTCATAGGAATACATAAGAGGTAAGAAAAAATAAGAAAAGTGGCCATAAGAATAAATCAGTCGGCCACTTTTCCGATAAGATTTTTAACAAGTATTATTCTTCAGAGTCAGAGTCGTCCTCACGCATATTGTGGAACACATTCTGCACATCGTCATCTTCTTCGATTTTTTCGAGAAGCTTGTTGATAGCCTCACGCTGCTCGGGAGTTACATCCTTCACGTCATTAGGTACACGCTCAAATTCAGCGCTTACGATTTCATAGCCGTTATCTTCGAGATAGCTCTGAATGTTAGAGTAATCTTCGAAAGCACCATAAAGTACAATATTCTCCTCGTCCTGCTCTATTTCTTCCACACCACAGTCGATAAGTTCAAGTTCAAGATCCTCGAGACTTACACCGTCTTTCGGTTTGATATGGAAAACACACTTATGGTCGAAAAGGAACGTAAGCGAGCCTTGCGTGCCAAGCGAACCACCGTGCTTTGTGAAATAAGAGCGTACATTAGCCACGGTACGTGTATTGTTGTCTGTGGCAGCCTCCACGAATATGGCTATACCGTGAGGTCCGTATCCCTCATATGTTATTTCTTTGAAATCGCTTGCATCCTTGTCAGTTGCCTTCTTGATAGCACGCTCAACAGTGTCCTTAGGCATGTTCTGAGCCTTAGCGTTCTGCATTAGAATACGCAGACGCGGATTGGATGAGGGGTCCGGGCCGCCGTTCTTTACGGCAATAGTGATTTCCTTACCAATGCGGGTAAATGTACGCGACATGTTACCCCAGCGTTTCAGTTTTCTTGCTTTGCGGTATTCAAAAGCTCTTCCCATTTTTTTGTGATTTTATGATTTTGTTAGTTGTTTTTTTATCGAAGTTCGGCATTAGCCTTTTTTTGCAGATTAGCAATAACCTTTGACATTATTTGGTCAATCTGCTTATCCTGAAGTGTTTTTTCGGAATCTTGCAGAGTAATAGAGATAGCATAGGATTTTTTACCTTCGGGCAAGTTTTTACCCTCGTACACGTCGAAAAGCGTTACATCCTTGAGCAATTTCTTCTCTGACTCACGCACGATAGTCTCAATTTGCTCCATGGTCACAGCATTGTCAATCAACAATGCAAGGTCGCGCTTGACGGGCATAGTCTTGGGCAGTGGAGCGAAAGTAATATGCTTTGTCAGAGCCAGCTTGGTGATTGCACCCCAGTCGAGTTCGGCGTAAATCACAGGCACCTTCACATCAGCCTTCTTGGCGATTGCCTTTTTCACAATGCCTATATTGCCGATATGCTTGCCAGAGCGTGTGCATATTTCAACAGATGTGTCGAAAATGCATAAGCTGCCTTTTTTCACCACAATCTCCTTAGAATTGATGGCAAGACGCGCAAAGATATTGGCCACTATAGCCTTCATATCGTAGAACGACGCACCCTCGGCAGGACGGTACCAGTTGGCGGCACGCATATTGCCTGTAAGCCACAAAGCAAGATGCGAAGCTTCTGAATATGGTGCAGCCGGACGATCAGCAGTGGATTCGACTTGAGGATTCAAGAAATACACATTGCCAAATTCGTACAACATCAAATCTGGCATTTTTCTATTGATGTTGTGGGCAATAGTCTCAAGACCACCGAAAAGCAAAGTTTGACGCATCACGTTGAGGTCTTGGCTCAGCGGATTGAGCAGACGCACGCAATGGTCGGCCGGATAGCACTCGAGGTCAGCGTAGTACGACTCAGCTGTCAGCGAATTATTTAAGATCTCGTTAAAGCCCATTGCCGTTAACTGGTTGGCAATAGTACGTCTCATATCATCGGCAGCATCTACAGGTGTCTTAAATGAAAGTGACGAATGTACAGCCATCGGCATCTCAACGTTGTTGTAACCGTAAATACGAAGCACATCTTCTATCACATCGCACGGACGCTGAACATCAACGCGGTAAGTAGGTACTTTAAGCTGCATCTCTCCATCGTGCACATCAGCAATCTTTATTTCAAGTGCTTCAAGTATTTTGTCAACTGTTTCAGCAGGGATATCCTTACCCACAAGGTCGTTGATCTGTTTGTAGCTGAGGTCAACATTGAAAGGTGGGAAATCATGTGCTTTTACATCTTGAAGCTCACCCACTATCGTACCGCCTGCCAGTTCTTTTACCAGAATAGCTGCAAGCTTAAGCGCATACAAGCAGCCATTAGGATCAACTCCGCGCTCGAAACGGAAAGACGAATCGGTAGAAATGCCATGGCGACGCGCCGTCTTGCGCACACGTGTGGGATTAAAGTAAGCGCTTTCAAGGAAGATATTGGTAGCCGCGTCGGTGACTCCGGAATCCAGACCGCCAAACACGCCTGCGATGCACATAGGCTCCTTGTCATTGCATATCATAAGGTCAGCCGCATCAAGCTTACGCTCTGCTCCGTCGAGTGTGACGAATTTTGTATCCTGCGGACAAGAGCGCACCACAATCTGCTGGCCCGCTATCTTATCTGCATCAAAGCAGTGCATTGGCTGACAAAACGCATGGAGGATATAGTTGGTGATGTCAACAACATTATTTATAGGATGAAGGCCAATAGCTGAAAGACGATTTTTAAGCCAATCAGGACTCTCGCCAACCTTAACATTCTTTATTGTCACGCCGCAATATCGTGGGCAACCTTCTGAATCCTCGACAGTCACCTTTACGCCTTCAATCTGCGGATCATCTATTTTAAAATCATCAACAGACGGGCGATGGGGCTTGGCTGGAACTGCGTGTGTGCAAAGCCATGCGCTTAGATCGCGTGCTATACCATAATGCGACGCAGCGTCAATACGGTTGGGGGTAAGGTCTACCTCCAGCACGTAATCGTCCTGGAGCTGATAATATTCGGCTGCAGGCGTACCGGGAGCAGGAAGGACGTCACTTTCGATGACAATAATACCTTCATGAGAGGTGCCTACTCCAATTTCGTCTTCAGCGCATATCATACCAAACGACTCAACACCGCGTATTTTTGATTTCTTGATGTTAAATTCTTTGTCGCCGTCATAAAGAGTGGTGCCTACGGTGGCCACGACTACTGTCTGTCCGGCAGCTACATTAGGGGCTCCGCACACTATCTGCGTGGCTTTGCCATCGCCAAGATCTACGGTGGTGACGTGGAGATGATCGCTATCGGGATGTTCAACACACGTCAGCACTTTGCCGATTACAATGCCGCGAAGTCCTCCTCGTATACTCTCTACTCTCTCAACGCTTCCGGTCTCCAATCCTATGGATGTAAGAGCGGCAGCGAGTTCATCGGGAGTGAGAGAGAAATCAATATATTGCTTTAACCAGCTATATGAAATATTCATAAAACTTATGATAATGAATTGATATCAAATAATTTGCATTACGATTAATCAAAAATCGCAAACGGATTTGCAAAATTACGAAAATTTCATCAAATTCACAACCGAAAATTTGCCAAAAGATTTGTAAGAAACGACAAAACTCCTTATCTTTGCGTAGAACTATATTTATGTGTTATGAACAATGATAAATATGATCTTTTGATAAACGCCTTTAAAACCAAAGCAGCTGAGATTCTCCCAAAAGGCTCGGAGCTTTCGCTTTATGGCTCGCGTGCAAGAGGTGATGCCCGATCGGATTCAGATTGGGATCTCCATGTTCTAATTCCTGGTCCAGAAAAAATTTCATGGAATTTATGGGATATTTATGCTTGTCCATTTTCGGATATAGGCTTATTTTATGACGAAATAGTAAATCCACGCCTTTACTCATTTACGGGATGGCTAAAGCGTAGTTTTCTGCCTTTCTATAAGAATGTAGAGAAGGAGAAAATAGTAATATATAAAAGTTAAAAGTAATGAGTTTGTCTATCGATGAAAAACAGTCTATAATCAATTATAGAATTGAGCGATCATACCAATCTTTAAAGGAAGCAAAAGATAACGCCTTAATGGAGAACTGGAATCTTTCAGTAAACAGATTATACTACGCAACATTTTATATGGCATTAGCACTTAATCTTAGCAATGGAAATTCCGCCAAGACACATAATGGCGTATATAGTATTTTTTGTAAGCAATACATTAACAATAATATGATCGATAAAGAGCTTGGCTCGCTCTATCGCAAATTGTACTCTATGAGACAGTCGGGTGATTATGATGACATGTTTGATTGGACAGAAGATGACGTTCTACCCTTAATACCTTTAACAGAAACATTGATAAAAACAATGCACTCATTGCTTTAACAAATAAAACAAAGACACCCATAATCATTACAGGCCGCCCGATGTACGGACGGCCTGTAATATAAACGGTATAAGAGTCTGGATTAGTCTTCGTTATTGGTTTCAGCGTACTCTTTAAGAAGCTTCTCCTGAACATCGGAGGGAACGAGTTCGTAAGAAGCGAACTTCATTGTGAATGAAGAGCGACCGCCTGTGATTGAGCTGAGAGCAGTAGAGTAAGACGACATCTCTTTCAAGGGCACCTTGGCAGAAAGCTTTTCGAAGCCCTTCTCGCTCGACATACCCATAATGATGGCACGACGACCCTGAAGGTCGGACATAACATCGCCCATTACATCGCTTGGAACAAGCACCTCTACGTCATAAACGGGCTCGAGTACCTTAGGATTGGCATTACGGAAAGCCTCGGAGAATGCGTTGCGACCTGCCAAGCGGAACGAAATTTCATTAGAGTCAACCGGGTGCATCTTACCGTCGTATATGCAAACGCGCACGTCGCGAGCATACGATCCGGTCAGCGGTCCCTGCTCCATACGATCCATAAGACCCTTAACGATAGCAGGAATGAAGCGAGCATCAATTGCACCACCAACGATGCAGTTGCATACGACAAGCTTACCGCCCCATGCAAGAGGTATTTCCTGAGTGTCGCGAACACTCATTTTGTACTCTTGATTACCGAATTTGTAAGTGTCGGGAGCGGGCATATCCTCGGTGTAGGGCTCAATAATTAAGTGCACCTCTCCGAACTGACCGGAACCACCAGACTGTTTCTTGTGACGATAATCGGCACGAGCAGCCTTTGTGATGGTTTCGCGATAAGGAATCTTGGGTTCCTCGAATATGATGGGAAGTTTTTCGTTATTCTCAACACGCCATTTGAGAGTGCGTAAGTGGAATTCACCCTGACCTGAAAGGATGGTCTGTTTAAGTTCTTTCGACTGCTCTATGACCCAAGTAGGATCTTCCTGGTGCATACGATTGAGGATGGTGCTGAGTTTTTCTGCCTCACTTTCGGTTACGGGGCGAACGGCACGCTGATATTTGGGTGCGGGATATTTGATGAAGTCGAATTCCCAGTTGCAGCCCTTCTCATCGAGGGTATTTCCACGGCGCACGTCTTTGAGCTTAACGGTAGCACCTATATCACCGGCCTGAAGTTCGTCAACAGCTGTACGTATCTGGCCGCACACGCAGAAGATCTGAGCAAGACGCTCTTTTGAGCCTCGGCTCACATTGTCAAGATCCATACCGGCCTTCAGTGTACCGGACATAACCTTGAAGTAGCTAACTTCACCGATATGGGGCTCTACAGTAGTCTTAAAGAAATATATGCTGACGGGGCCGTTTGCATCGGGAGCCACGGGTTCGCCTGCAGTATTAAGCGGAGCGGGCATCTGCTCTACAAAAGGCACTACATTACCAAGGAATTCCATCATACGGCGTACACCCATATCCTTCTGAGCACTTACGCAGAAAAGCGGGAAGACAGAGCGTGTGGCGATACCTTTGCGGAGACCTTCGCGCATCTCGTCTTCAGTGAGAGGCTCGTCCATGAAGAATTTTTCCATAAGGGACTCATCGTTTTCTGCTGCCGCTTCTACAAGCTCTTTATGGAATTGGGCTGCCTTTTCTTTTTCTTCTGCAGGAATTTCCTCGATGGTAGGTACACCTCCATCGGGTCCCCATGAATATTTCTTCATAAGGAGCACATCGATAAACGAGTTGAAACCTGCACCGCTAGCAATAGGATACTGCACAGGCACAACCTTCGAGCCAAAGATTTCGCGGGTCTGCTCAAGCACATTCTCATAATCAGCCTTCTCGCCGTCGAGCTGATTGATTGCGAAGATTACAGGCTTATTTAGGCTTTCACAAGTGCGGAATATATTTTGTGTACCTACCTCTACACCGTACTGACCGTTGATAAGAATCACACCGGTATCAGTAACGCCGAGTGCGGTAATTGCATTGCCAACGAAGTCATCAGCTCCCGGGCAGTCGATAACATTAAGTTTACGGTTGTTGAATTCTGCATAAAAAACAGTAGAAAACACCGACGAGCCATACTCCTTCTCTACAGGGAAGTAGTCGCTGACGGTGTTACCGGCATCAACAGTGCCACGACGTTTTATCACTCCACACTCGTAAAGCATAGCTTCAGCGAGTGTGGTTTTACCCGAGCCTTTGCTTCCGAGCAAGGCTATATTTTTGATTTCTTGAGTTTTATAAACCTTCATGATATTATTAAGTTAATTATTAACGAGGTTTGTTGGAAAAACGGCTGCAATTTATGAATTTTTTTTCAAAAATCAGCTATTTATGCATATGTTATAAAGCATGTTTTTGCTTTTATCGTTCAAAAAGGCAAGCGTCGCCATAGCTGAGAAAGCGAAAATCATGGTCAAGGGCATAATCGTAAACTTCTCGCCACGCATCGCCTATGAAAGCCGAAACAAGCAGCAGAAGTGTGGATTTGGGCTGATGAAAATTGGTGATGATGCCTTCTACCATGCGATAGGTGTATCCGGGCGCTATAATTATACGGGTTGATGCCACCATATGCGACAAACCTTCTTCTTCAAGATAATTAAGTACGTAAGTAAGCGATGCCTGTACACTAAGATTGGGATGATTCGGCGAATAAGGATACCACTGAGGCACCTCCCCACTCCATTCTCCCTGCGCCATGAGACAACCTATATGATAAAGACTTTCGAGAGTACGAACCGACGTTGTGCCTACAGCGTATATTTTTCGTGACGTGGATGCAAGCGACGCAATAAGCTCTTTTGAAACAGATATATATTCGCTGTGCATTTGGTGAAGCGCCACATCGTCTTCTTTCACGGGCTGGAATGTGCCAGCTCCTACGTGCAGAGTAAGTTCTGAGCGGATAATTCCTTTGTCCGATATCCTTTTTAGCACATCGTCGGTGAAGTGAAGCCCTGCTGTAGGTGCGGCTACCGATCCTTTTATCTTAGAGTAGACTGTCTGATAATCCTCGGAGTCAGACTCTTCTGTATCACGGTTGAGATACGGAGGAATAGGTATAACTCCGGCAGCCTCAATCACCGACGCAAAAGTAACGGTAGGATCTGTCCAAGAAAATTCTACTAAGGAAGAATTGCTCTCACGGGAGATTCTGGTGGCCTTCACCGTCAGAGGCTTGGAGTCAACTACGATGTCCATAGATAAATCGCCTTGCTTCCACCTCTTAGAATTACCAACCAAACAAAGCCATTGGCACGAACGAGTAGAGGCAAAATTCTCCGCATAATCCGGCGGCAGAACAGGCTCGAGACAAAAAATCTCAATTTGTGCGCCGGATTCTTTCAGAAAACGCATACGAGCATTGATGACACGCGTATCATTATATATCAACATTGAGTCGGGAGGCAGCAACGACGGTATGTCGGCAAAGGTATGCTCGCTAATGCCCGATGTGGCAGAATAATGGAGCAGTTTACACGCATCTCGCTGTAAAAGAGGGTGTTTAGCTATTCGCTCATCAGGCAGCGGATAATCAAAATCGTTAATTGAAATATTTTTTGTTGTCATAATAGCACAAAATTAGTGATTTTTCGGTAAATAATAACTAACTTTGCCATATAAAAAACAATATATTGACATGGCAAATATCGGAGATCACGTAAGATACCTCAACTCGGTAGGCGGCGGCACTATCGTGCGCATTGAGGGAAACATAGCCTATGTGGACGAAGACGGCTTTGAAAGCCCGGTGATGCTGCGCGAATGTGTGGTTGTGTCGCCTGCGGCTACCCATGTGCCCCCATATGGCTCAAACAATAATAAAAATAGCGCAGTTCCTACGTCAAAAGAGACCCCTGCATCAAAAGAAGCGACAAAGCCCTCGCCAAAGGCTGAGGATACATTTGTGGTAGAAGAGACACCTGGCGGAGAGAAACTAAATATCGTGTTAGGCTACGAAGCTGCGGACTTGAAGAAATTGTCGACGACAAAATATAACACGTATCTTGTAAACGACTCTAATTATTACCTATATTTCACCTATCTGACAAGTGATAAAAAAGGGGTGGATTGGGCACTTAGATACGACGGCATTGTAGAACCGGGAATACAGATACATCTTGGTGAACTAACCAAAGAAGATATTCCTGAAATAGAACGTGTGGCAATACAGTACATAGCCTTCAAGCGAGGCAAAAGCTTTGCCATGAAGCAACCTGCATGCGTGAATCTAAAACTCGACACCACAAAATTTTTCAAACTCCACTGTTTCCAGCCTAACGTATATTTTGATCAGCCTGTCATAGCCCTCAATATAACTGTAGATGATGTGGCCCAGAAGCAGCTTGAAATAAAAGCGGAAGATATTGAAAAGTCACTGCGAAAGAAGATTCACGACGATAACACGCGATCTCAGCCGGTGAAGAAGCATAAAAGGGAGAAAGACTCACCGCTCGTGGTGGATTTACATATCACCGAACTGGTGGACAGCACACGCGGCCTGAGCAACGCAGATATGCTCAACAAACAGGTCGACACTTTCTGCAAAGTGATGGATGCAAACCTTCGCAATCACGGCCAAAAGATTGTGTTTATCCACGGCAAAGGCGATGGTGTGCTTCGCAAAGCCCTTATGAAAGAACTCAACTACAGATACAAGGGACATGACGTACAAGACGCGTCATTTCAGGAGTACGGCTACGGCGCAACCCAAGTGACAATAAGATGATAGTTTGCTTTTCAGGCACAGGCAATTCGCTGTATGTAGCTGAAAAGCTGCATGAAATTTTAGGCGACGAGATAGTCAACATTTCGTCAGAGCGGCTTTGCGCTGACGTAAGCGACGGTCGTGTGATCTGGGTATTTCCTATTCACGGATGGGGAATGCCTAAGGCAGTAGAACGTGCGATAAAGTCCGCTTCACTTGCATCAGTCCAAAAGTGCGTACACTACATGGTGGCGACCTGCGGCGACGATATAGGCATGGCCGACAAACTTTGGGAAAAAATGTTGGACGAGCGTGGATGGCAAGCCTCGGCTGCCTATTCTGTGCAAATGCCTAACACATATGTGTGTCTGCCAGGATTTGATGTGGATTCGCCTGAACTGGCAGCCGAAAAACTTGAAAAAATGCCGAAGAGAGTAGCTATGATCGCCGAATTTATAAAGGAGAATAGCAACGTGACGGATGTTGTAAGAGGCGCATGTGCTTGGGCGAAAAGCTATGTGCTGCGTCCTCCTTTCATGAAATACTATACTTCGGCAAAATTATTCAAAACTAATGCCAATTGTGTAGGATGCGGAAAATGCAGCAAAGAATGCCCTATGGGTGCGATAACGATGAACGACAAGAAGAGACCCGTATGGAATGATAAATGCACTATGTGTCTGCGCTGTTATCACACATGTCCGCATCATGCGATTGACTATTGCCACTCTACCGCAAAAAAAGGACAATACATACATATATAATAATGAGTGTTACGATTATAGGAATAGAATCGTCGTGCGACGATACGAGTGCGGCTGTGATAAGAGACGGTCTGCTTTTATCAAATGTTATTGCATCACAGAAAGTGCATGAGGAATACGGGGGCGTGGTGCCCGAACTTGCTTCGCGTGCCCACCAGCAAAATATAGTGCCTGTAGTGGACACCGCCATCAAACGTGCGGGCATAACAAAGAATGATCTCGACGCCATAGCGTTTACCAGGGGTCCGGGGCTTATCGGCTCGCTTTTAGTGGGCACAAGTTTTGCAAAAGGCATGTCATTAGGTCTAAATATCCCCATTGTGGAAGTCAACCACCTTCACGGACACGTGCTGTCGCATTTTGTAAAGAGAAACGCCGATGACAAAGTGCCTACTTATCCATATCTTTGCCTACTAATATCCGGAGGCAACTCGCAGCTGATATTGGTGAAAAGTTATAATGAAATGGAAATTCTGGGCAAGACTATTGACGACGCAGCCGGAGAAGCCTTTGACAAGTGCGCAAAAGTGATGGGGCTCCCCTATCCCGGTGGTCCGCATATTGACCGCCTTGCAGCGGAAGGCGACCCCGACCGATTTGCATTCGCAAAACCTCACATTCCAGGACTTGATTATAGTTTTAGCGGACTAAAGACATCTTTTCTATATACAATCCGAGACGCCGTCAAGGTTGACCCCTATTTTGTAGAGAAAAATAAAGCTGACCTTGCGGCATCACTACAAAAGACAATAATCGATATTCTTATTAATAAATTAAAGAAAGCGGTAAAACAGACCGGTGTGAAAACCGTGGCAATCGGGGGTGGCGTATCTGCCAACTCCGGTGTTCGCGCCGCTGTAGCAGATTTCTGTGAGAAAAACGGATTAGAGGCATTCATTCCGGAAAAGGTGTTTACAACCGACAACGCTGCTATGGTAGCTATCGCCGGATATTACAAATATCTTGAGGGGGAATTCTGTTGTTATGACGCAGTGCCTTTCGCAAGAGTAACAGTATAGTTTTCCAATTATATCAATTTGACTTTTTTGATAATTATCTATGAAACTTACCATAATAATAATAGGAGACGAGATCCTTCTTGGCCAAGTGACTGACACCAATTCCGGAGATATATCCCGTATGCTCGGGCCAAAAGGATGGTCAGTGGCAGAGACACGCATTGTTGCCGATGACGAAGCCGCTATAAGAAAAGCTGTCGATGATTCGATGAAGCAAAGTGATCTGGTAATTACTACCGGAGGATTGGGGCCTACCAAAGACGATATAACTAAGAAAGTGCTTACCCAATATTTCGGCGGTGAACTTACGAGGAATCCGGAAGTGACCGAAAATATAAAGCGTGTGTTCGGCCTGCGCAACCTTCAACTTAACGAATACACGTTAGAGCAAGCCCTTGTGCCTTCATCTTGCCGAGTTATTCAAAACCAATACGGCACCGCCCCAATTATGTGGTTTGAGAAGGATGGGAAGGTGCTTATATCTATGCCGGGAGTGCCTTTTGAAACTGTGGGTATGCTACGCCATAGTGTAGTAGACGAAATCACAAAGCATTTCTCTCCCGATGTTGCTCTCATGCACCACACTTTGGTGGTAAGTGGCATTCCCGAATCTGCTCTCGCCATGGCACTCGATAAATGGGAAAAAGCTCTTCCCCCGACATTGCATTTAGCTTATTTGCCAAATCCGGGATACATACGCCTTCGTTTGGACGGTACAGGTGCAAGCCTCGAGGATTTTGACAATGCAGTGTCTCAATTGAAAACTAATGTGCATGCTTGGCTTGTACATGACGGAGATGCCACTCCGGCCGAGATTCTCCTTGAAAAATTGCGAGTAAAAGGCTATACTTTAGCAACTGCAGAAAGCTGCACCGGTGGAAATATTGCACATCGTATTACCGGAGTGCCCGGCAGCAGCGAGAACTTCCTCGGCAGCGTAGTGAGCTACGCCAATAGCGTAAAAGAGCATGTACTTGGCGTTTCAGCCTACGACTTACAGACAGCCGGAGCCGTAAGCGAGCCGGTGGTTTTAGGTATGGCCGAAGGCGTGGCAAAACTCATGGGCGCCGACTGCTCGGTTGCTACCTCCGGAATAGCCGGTCCGGGCGGAGGTACACCGGAGAAACCTGTAGGCACGGTGTGGATAGCCGCGCGCACGCCTCAAATCACAGTGGCTGAATGCCGACAATTCCCGGGCGACCGGGCGAGAGTAATCGACCGCGCCACCACTGAGGCAATCATGATGCTCGTCCGATTATTGGGCTGATTTATCAAATAAAAGCCCTTAAAAAGTCAATAAAAAAGGTTAAATTAAAAATAATTGCTGAAATATTTGGCTATCTCCAAAAAAATCACTTACTTTGCACTCGCTTTGCGAGGTGACATTGAAAGCGCCATGAAATGATGCGTCTGGCTGCTGTATGAGCTGTGTTAGCCAAACAAAGCAAAGTGACTCTTAAACAATAACAGATTAGATAAACCAATAACAGCCATGTCAAGAATTTGTCAAATTACGGGCAAAAAAGCGATAACAGGCAACAACGTATCGCACTCTAAGCGCCATACTAAACGTAAATTCAACGTCAATCTCTTCAACAAGAAATTCTATTGGGTAGAACAGGATGTTTGGATTACGCTCACAATCTCAGCTGCCGGCCTGCGCACTATCAACAAGCTCGGTCTCAACGCCGCCATGAAGGAGGCTGCCGAAAAGGGTTACTTAAGCACAAAAGATATTAAATTTATTGGATTCTAAATAAGATGGCAAAGAAAGCAAAAGGCAATCGAGTACAGGTTATCCTCGAATGCACCGAACATAAGGCAAGCGGTCAGCCCGGCACATCACGCTACATCACTACCAAAAACCGCAAAAATACACCCGAACGTCTCGAGCTTAAGAAATTCAACCCCATCCTTAAGCGTATGACTATTCACAAAGAAATAAAATAATAAAGAGATATGGCAAAAAAGACTGTGGCCTCTCTTCAGAAAGGTGAAGGCCGTACATATAGCAAGGTGATCAAAATGGTGAAATCACCCAAAACAGGTGCTTACATCTTCAAAGAGGATATGGTGCCCAACGATGCAGTTAAAGACGCTCTTAAATAAGAACATCCCCTCCAATATACCTTAATCAAGCCTGCCATTCGGTGGGCTTGATTTTTTTAAGTAATTAAAGATGAAAATCGTACAATTTGTTCGCGACTGGACGCTTATCATTGCCATACTTGCAGGTATAATCGGCTATTTTGTTTATGTAAGCATCCCGTGGCTCGACAGTACACACAAGACTGTGCTGTCAGTGGTTGAGGTGGTGCAGCCCCTCCTAATCTTCGCCATGCTGTTTGTAACATTCTGCAACATTAATCTCCGCGAGATTCGCCCGTGCCGCTGGCATATATGGGTTCTTTCCTTTCAGGCCGTATGCTTTGTTGGATTGGGACTCTTATTAATAGCAATGCCAAAAAGCGGACTGAGAGTGGTGCTTGAAGGAGCCATGATTTGCCTTATCTGCCCTACCGCTACAGCGGCTGCAGTGGTGACAAGGAAATTAGGCGGAAGCATGGCGCATATCACCACCTACACCATTCTCATTAATCTCACGGCGTCGGTGCTTATTCCTATAATGGTGCCTTTTGTGCATCCCAATCCTGATATGCACGTGCTCACCGCCATGATGCTTATCTTGGGAAAGGTGTTTCCTCTGCTTCTTTTGCCGCTTATCTTAGCTATGATTGTAAAAAGGCTTATGCCCGCCTTTCACTCATACATCGTTAAGCTTCCCAACTTGGCCTTCTATATGTGGGCCGTGTCATTGGCATTGGCAATAGCTGTGACCGTACGGAGCATAATGCACTCCACGGTGCCTCTCTCGGCTCAAATGGGATTGGTGGCTGTGTCGCTTGGATGCTGCGCCTTGCAATTCTGGCTGGGGCGTCGCATCGGACACCATTACCATGACACAGTAACAGCCGGCCAAGCCTTAGGACAGAAAAACACCGTTTTCGCCATTTGGCTCGGCTATACCTTTTTTTCTCCGGTGACAGCCATTGTAGGCGGATTTTACAGCATCTGGCACAATGTGGTCAACTCCTACCAGCTCTATGAGCACGGAAAGCACCACAAATAGCTAATAATCATTGTTATATATTATACATCTCAATATTTCGCAAGACTATTAGGCATTTATTCGCCCATAAAAGTGTTGTATATCCACGTTTATTCACCCATAAAAGTGTAGTAACTCTACATTTATTCCCCCATAAAAGTGTGGTAATATTGTTTCGTATTCAAAAATTATCTAATTTTGTGGCGAAAAAAAAAGAGATTAAAGATGAAAAGAAGCATATACTCACAACTACTCAATTGGAAAAACTCAGAACGCCGAAAACCACTGATGCTTTACGGTGCCCGACAAGTGGGTAAAACATATATTCTCAAAGAATTCGGTCATAATGAATTTGAGAATATGATTTATATCAACTGCTATAAAAATCCGGCTGTAGAATCTTTGTTTTCATTAGATAAAGACGTGAAAAGAATCTTGCTTGGCTTATCAGCGTTAAGCGGAGAAGAAATTAGAGCCGGAAAGACATTAATCTTTATTGACGAAGTACAGGAAATACCCGATGTAGTGGCATCGCTAAAATATTTCTGCGAAGATGCTCCTGAGATTGTGATTGCTACCGCCGGGTCACTGTTAGGCGTACTTAATATGGAAGGCAAACCATTTCCAACTGGGAAAGTGGATATAATCCATATGTATCCAATGACATTTACTGAGTTCGTTGATGCCGTTGACGGAGAAAAGATGACAAACCTTCTTTTCGACAAAGACCAGACTGAAACTGTTAACGCACTTCTTCCAAAATATACTGAACTACTTCGACAATATTATTTCGTGGGTGGTATGCCTGAGGCCGTGGCCGAATTGGTAAACACCCGCAGCCCTGAAACCATAAGAAAAATACAAACAGATATCCTTTCAGCCTACGAGGCCGACATAGCAAAGCATGCGGGAAAGGAGACCCAGAAAGCAAGATTGGTATTTCAGGCGATACCGTCACAGCTTGCTAAAGAAAACAAAAAATTTGTGTTTGGAGTGTTGAAAAAAGGAGCGCGTGCAGCGGAATATGAAAGCGCAATCCAATGGCTTGTAGACGCAGGATTAGTATATAAAGTCCCGCGGCTATCCAAAGCCTCGTTACCTCTCTCATTCTATATGGATAAAGACGCTTTCAAATTATTTCTGCTTGATGTCGGCTTATTGGGTGCAATGGCGAAAATACCACCATCAATGATGCTTATAGGCGACACAGTATTTTCTGAATATAAAGGAGCATTTACCGAAAATTACGCATTGACACAAATGATTAGTGAGTCTGACACTATAATTGGCTACTACTCAAAGGAAAACTCATCAATGGAAATAGACTTTGTAGTTCAAGCCGGTGAGAGTTTGCTCCCTATTGAGGTGAAAGCTGAAGAAAACGTCAAATCGAAGTCGCTGCGACAATTTATAACCGTAGACAATGCAGGAAGCGGCCTAACGGGAATCAGATTCTCCATGAAAGGATATATCAAGCAAGATTGGATGGAGAATATACCATTGTTTGCCGTCAATCCTTTTATAAAGGACAAAGTTCGGCGCGTTTTTCATTGACGCAGCGTACCAAGATTGACCTCGGTGGCAAGTTGCTTCAGGGTCTCATTCAAGCGCATGGCTGCCGACTTGAAAGTGCGATACGTGACAACTCCGCATACCATACCACTTACAAAAGGAATGGCTCGCGTAATAGCCTTTCCTCCTGTTTTCGCCGTAATCTGAGTGCCAAGCTTCTGAGCCACTGTCTCTACAGCTTGCGACACTACCTGCTTCTGCAGTATTTTACCGGCAATACGAGTGGCAGTCTCCTCTCCCACCCTACGAGCAGTCTCGGAGGCTATTCGTTTGATTATCTCATTGGCAGCAGTAACGTTGTTCATAACTCCAATAAAGGCTGTGAGCATAAGTTTGCCATTGTCAGTGAGCCGTTCTTTATCGTCAAGCATATCAGGATATCCGTAGAGATACCCAATCTTTTGTCCGATAGTGACAACATGGTAATAAAAATTCGCCAAGTCAGCTGGTATAGACAGCAGCATACCCACTCCGCCAGGTATACCCGCTGCTCCGGACAATATTGCCACTTTGTTGGTCTGCGAACTAATGATTTTCTTCGCAATAGTATCAATATCATCGATAGGAATAACATCAGCGGGCGATTGAGCGACTACAGCCTGACGCAGGTGTGGAGGCAACTTAGAGAATGTCTTATACAGAAATTGCTCTCTATCTATTTTGGCTCCGGGCATCTTCAAGATACCGCGTAGAAAATTTACCCATACAGCGTTCATATAGCATTTTATTTTATGTTAGTGATTTAAAAACAAATTGCGATGCATGTAAGTTGTGAAAATTGCCAATTTTGATACAATCATTCAATTAACAATAGGAACTTTCGTGCAATAATGCGTCATTGTATATATAACCGATAAAAAAGCAAAAATGACCATCAAAGAATTTGAATCAAATTTTCGAAGATTGTATCTACCATTGGGTATGTACGCAATGCGTATTGTCGGTAATGCCGATGATGCAGAAGACCTCGTAGAAGACACATTCATAAAGATGTGGGAGAAAATCTCATCCGGACTCGATGTGAATAATTTTGATGCTTTGATATACCGTAGCGTAAGAAATCAATGCATTTCATTTCTGAGAGGGAAAAAAGAAGTGGAGAGCATAAGTGAAATACCGGAAATCTGTGATGAAGTGATTGACACCTCTGTGCGTGATGCTCGGATATGGAAAGCTATTGACCAATTGCCGGAGAAATGTCGTGAAATTTTTCTTATGAGCAAACGTGACGGACTGTCCAACTCTGAAATTGCCGAAGAACTGGCAATTTCCATAAAGACAGTACATAATCAGATTACGAAAGCGAATTGTCGATTGCGCGAAGCTCTCATACCACGGTACAAACCATTCTTTTTGCCATTTCTATGAATTTTTCTGAAATTCAAATAGGACTATTTAGGGAGTTTCACGTCAATAAGGTAAACAGGTAATATTGCACAACCAACTAATTTTTTCAAAGATGAAAGAAGAAATAGCATATATCGCAAGAAGATATCAAAAAGGAAGCTTTGAAGTTGAAAAAGGGTGGAAACGTCTGGATATAGCTCCATCCTTAAAATGGAAACGTATGAGAGCAGCTGCTATCATAGCATCAGCCGTTGTACTCTCAGCAACTGCCGGCTTAGTAATCTACCAATATAATCAACCACCACAACAGGAGACACAACAAAATATAGTCAAACCTATATCAAAGAAGGAAGTTGTGAAGGTCATAGATTTTGAAAACACGGCCTTACCTACTGTGATATCAAAAATCAAAGAAGTTTATGGAGTAGAAATTCTAAACATCCCCAAAAATGCCGAAGAATATAAAATTTCACTGCACTACAAAGGCAATGCTGTAGATCTCATAACTACGATAAATGATATTCTCGACACTCAAATGACTGTAGAATAATGAAACGGTTTTTGATATTTTTTCCTATTTTGCTATTGGCAGGTGTTTCGTGTTTTGGGCAAAAAGTGACGATTAACTCTCAAAATCAACCGGCCTCAGTCGTATTCAGATCGATAATCGAACAAACAGGGAAAAATTTCGTTTATTCCTCTGATATACTTAACGGGTTAAAAATTACAATAACAGCTACAGACTTGCCATTGAAAAAGGTTCTATCCGACATGTTTGCCAACACAGATATAGAATTTAAAATAAAAGGAAATAATGTAGTCTTAAAGCGTAACCCAAAAAAGATACTTGCTCCTACCTTAAAAAGTAATGATAGAAACATTAGACTAAACACCGCAGCTATTGACTCCACTCTTGACAAGATGATACTCGACAATGTCGAGGTTGTGTCACGTCTTGAGTCACCGGCAGTAGAGACTGCTGAAATTGGAGCAAAAAAGATTACAGCTGAAGAAGTGAGAAACATACCGGTGCTTTTTGGCGAGGCTGATGTGATTAAGGCATTACATACTTTGCCCGGTGTGACAGAAGGAGCCGAAGGAATGGCCGGCATGCATGTACATGGAGGTAATGCAGATGAAAACCTATATATGCTTGATAATATACCTCTTTATCAGGTTAATCATTTTGCAGGACTATTCTCGGCATTCAATCCAGAGATTATTCGTTATATTGACTTTTTCAAATCTTCCATACCGGCTAAATATGACGGTAGGCTTTCTTCATTCATGGATGTACGTCTACAGAATGGCAACCAAGACGGGCATCACGGTACTGCCAAACTCGGACTTACATCTGGTGCGTTCAATATTTCGGGTCCAATAGGTGAAAGAACGACCTACATTTTTGGTCTTCGCCGTTCGTGGTATGACGTTTTATCTGTTCCGGCTCTCGCCATAATAAACACAAAACTTGAAGAACAGATACGTTTTCGCTACTATTTCATGGATGTTAATGCCAAGGTCACACATCGTTTTTCTAATAAAGCTTCCGGCTTAGTAAATATTTATTGGGGTGATGATATGCTCAAAGCCGGGACTAAAGATTCGTATCTCAACAACTACCTCAGCTTTGGTGAAAATGATAAATATGATTTTCATTGGGGGTCCTATATGATACAGACCGGCATGAATTATCAGTTTAATCATAACCTTTCATCAGAATTCACAGCTGCATATACACGCTATTTTTCCATGATCAAGCATCATAATATCTACAAAATAGTTGACGAAACCATCACAAGCTCAACGGAAGACTTGATGAAAACCAATAATAGCATTAACGACTGGATTTTACGAAGCGACTTTGATTGGATGCCAAAAGATAATTCGCGCATAAGATTTGGGGTTAACTACATTCACCACTCCTATCTTCCATCCACCTCTAAAAGAATTTCAATCGTAGATGAAGCTAAATTGGAAGCATGTGATTCGACGAATACCTATGAAGCCAATGAATTTAACACCTACATAGAAGACGATTGGAAAATCAATGATAGGTTGAGGCTAAATGCCGGCTTACATGCTTCGATATTCTGTATTGAACAAAAAGTGAAATTTGGTCTTGATCCACGTATTTCATTAAGCTACCGCCCTAACGATAATCTTGCAATAAAAACGGCCTACAGTCGCACCTCACAATATGTGCATCAACTGTCACATAGCTATTTGTCACTACCCACCGACCAGTGGATTCCCATTACCGGTAATTTCGAACCAGAGACAGCCGATAAGATTGCCATAGGTGGATATTGGCAAACGGCTGACAAAAAATATGCGGTATCATTAGAGGGATATTACAAATGGATGCATAATCTTATTGATTATCGTGACGAATATTACCTCAGACCTCCGTTAGAGTCGTGGGATACTCGTCTAACTCAAGGACGAGGTACAGCTAAAGGCATTGATCTCAAAATTGACAAAAATTTTGGTAAAGTGACAGGACATATTTCCTACTCGCTCGCATGGTCGGACAGAACATTCGCAGAAAAAAATGGAGGAATTACATATCCTGCACGCTTCGACAATCGGCATACTATTAATATACTGGCAAATTGGAATATAAGTAATAAAGTCCAACTAAACGCATCTTGGACCGGTCACTCAGGCAATCGATTCACCCTACTTACACAAATGTGGCAGGCACCTGCTTTTGACAATCCAAACGATGTATATTATGATGTACCATTAAAGACCAATATAAACAACTATCAACTCCCGTTCTATCATAGGCTTGACCTGTCTTGCAAGGTAAAGAATAGCCGAGGATACTGGCTCTTTGGACTTTATAATGCCTACAATCATATGAATACAATAGCTATAAAACGAGATTACAAAGATGATTGGGTGAAGAATCCCAACGGCTCTTATACATTAATCCCGACATTTAAGAAAGTAAAATTATTACCAATTATACCATCTATATCATACACATGGGAATTTTGAAAAAAATATATCCAATAATTCTCTCTACACTCCTAACCGGATGCTATGAGGATATTAAGCTTGATATTGAGACGAAACCTGTTCTTTGTCTAAATTCGATGTTCATTGCTGGAGAACCTGCACAAATTACTCTGACCCATTCATGGGTTTATACCGACACTGAAAGTGAAAGCAACCATAATGTAGAGGACGCTAAAGTAGGCATCTTTGCCAACGATAGGGCCGTAAATCCGGATTACATACCTAAAGAAGGGGATAGAATAAAGATTGTGGCCGAAAGCACTATATACGGAAAAGCAGAGGCAGAAGTGACCGTGCCTGAGCGGGTAGCTATATCATCGCCAAAATGGGACGCAGAAATTATCGATTGTAAAAGGTGGGAAAGTTTTGACGATGTTTTATACTACGTTACACTTAATATCAAAGCAAAATTGACTTTGGATGATCCGGGCGATATTGATAACTATTACTCATTTTCATTTGGTAGCCATTCAGGAACAGTTGAAATAGCACCAGATGAAACTGAATATCTCAAAATAGCAACAATCTCTTCATATAGTTTTATATCGAATGCCGAGCCTATATTTTCTGAACATATAGATCAACTGGATGGTATATTGGGTAATGAAGCCTATGACTTTACATTTTTTACCGACAGACAATTCTCAGGAAAAACCCATACATTAAGTCTCCATTTCAATGATGTCCAGATCTTTATGAAAAATATCGAGTCTCCGGAAGAGTTAGATGATTTTGGCTTAAATATTACTTTGAATTCAATATCTCAAAGCTACTACAACTGGTGTAATTATCAGTGGAATGCCGAGCTTGGTATAATGGGAGATTTAAGCGCGATAGGGATGTCTGAGCAGATGTGGGGCTACAGCAACGTATCATCAGGCGCCGGTGTAGTAGCAGCTAAAGCAAGCGACTCCTACTTAATAAACCTCAAAGAAATACTGTCTAAAGTAATTCTTTCGTATCAGGATTAAGAGTAAATCCGAGGTGAATAATAAGTCGAACATTAAACAGATAACACAAAGGATGATTGTATTTTCAAGAAAATTTTGTAACTTTGCAAAATATTGGAAATAAAGCAACCTTCGAAAGTGCAGAGACTTTTAATAATTATATTCGCCATTATTGGTTATGTGTGCGCACAGGCACAAGACAACATTAGTGTCGGGATAGTCAACTGCTATCCCGGCAGTGATATATATGAGCTTGAAGGCCATACCGCTCTCCATGTGAAAGGCGTAATGTACGGTCAGCCTGTGGACATTGCAGTAAATTACGGTCTCTTTGATTTTGCGGCTCCAAATTTTGTTTACAGATTCGTTAAAGGAGAAACCGACTACTGGTGTGGAGCATCAGATTGGAATCATTTCCTTAATGTGTACATTCGACAAGGACGAAAAATAGTAGAGCATCCTGTAGCTCTTGACTCGGTGCAAAGCGCACGCCTCATAGCTTTAATACAAGAAAATCTTTTACCTCAAAATCGTGTGTATCGCTATAACTATGTCAAGGATAATTGTGCCACACGACCTTTGCGTATAGTAGAGCTTGCCATAGGCGACACAATAGTTATGCCACAACCGGCCGGAGACGACGCAAAAGATACTACATTCAGAGAAGTGATGCGCAGATATCACAAAAATTATCCATGGTATCAGTTCGGCATCGATCTTGCACTTGGTAGCGGTATAGATTATCCCATCACTGCCCGAGAAAAGACTTTCGCTCCAATCGTACTGGACAAACAGTTGCAAGATGCCACTGTAAACGGCAAGCACCTTACCTCTGACCCCGTGACGATATACGCCGGTACAGATCAATCGATATTACCACCCACCCCCTGGTATGCCACTCCCCTTGCTGTGGCATGGACCCTCTTCGCCCTACTGCTAATTGTCACTTTTCATGACCAAAGAAAACGCAAGGTGACACGTTGGATTGATGCACTCCTCTTCGGCATCTACGGAGTTGCGGGATTATTGCTTACATTCCTTATATTTGTATCGGTACACGAAGCCACATCACCAAACTGGTTATATCTTTGGCTAAATCCTCTCTGTCTGGTTGTTCCTACCCTAATTTGGTTAAAAAAATTCAATAAAGCGATTATTTCGTATCATTTTATTAACTTTGCATTAATTTTGATTATGATAGCTGTATGGCCACTCACCGGGCAAAGCGGAAACTATGCTTTTATACCTTTAATAGGTTGTGACCTGATGCGTTCAGCCAATGCTATTATTATATATTTTAGAAATAAGAAATGAACAAAAACGACTCACCACTGAGCACACGCCTGCTTGTAGCCTTCATTGCCTCGATGATGGGGTTAGGAGTGTCCGCAGCTCCCGGCGATGACCCCGGTCAGCCCAAACTCGTGGTAGGCATAATGGTTGATGAACTTCAGGAAGAATACATAAATCTTCTAAGACACTATTTTACCAAAGGCGGATTTAACCGAATGCTCAACAATGGAGTGTTGATCTCAAATGTTGACTACGGCACACCCCTTGATGCTACGGCAGCCACAGCTATGATATTCACCGGAGCGGCTCCAAGCGTTAACGGCATTAGTGCGGAAGAGACATTTGACCGCAGCACGCTTAGAGGAGTGCCTGTATTCACCGACCCGGAAATAATGGGCAACTACACCAATCAGAATGTGTCGCCCAAGGCTTTGCAGACCACTACCATTGCTGATGAGATACGTATAGCAGGCGATGGTTTCACATACGCATACGCAATAGCCCCCGAACCGTCACAAGCATTGATAATGGCCGGACACGCAGGCAACTGCGGCATTTGGCTCAACGACGCAAACGAGAATTGGGCCACTACCACATACTATCGCGATACACCTGAAGCCCTTAATTTCCGTAACCGCAACAACCACCTGAGCCATAAACTCGATACAATGAGTTGGACTCCGGCATCAGAGGAGAAAAAATATTCTCTTCTGCCGCGTCATTTATTAAATGGTTCTTTTCACTATACATTTAACCAAAACGGACCTGATAAAATACAGAAATTCAAGAATTCGCCGTGCTTCAACACCGAAATCACAGATTTCGCTATTGACCATATCAATCAATACGACCTTGGAGCCCACGATGGTCCTGACATTATAAGTCTCTCTTATACCCTTGAGCCTTTCGCATTCTCTAAGAATCCGGACAACAGGTACGAGCTAATTGACTCTTACTACAAACTCGATCGTGACCTCAACAGGCTCTTTGATGTAATAGATAAAAAGGTTGGATTACCCAATACTCTTGTATTCATAGCCGCCACTCCGGCAGCTACCCGCTCACGCCGTGATGACGAAAAATGGAGAATACCTTATGGCGAATTTTCAACACGCAAAGCCATATCGCTTCTAAATCTCTACTTGATTGCACTTTACGGCAACGGCAACTGGGTAGAGGGCTACCACAATGGAGAATTCTTCCTCAACGAGGCTCTTATAAAACAAGAAAATAAAAGTCTTGCAGAAGTGCGCGAGCAGGCTGCATCGCTCCTATCGCAGATGGCAGGCGTGGAGAGCGCCTACACCCTCGACGATGTGATCAGCAACCGAGCAGGCGCACACCTTGGCGAAAACACCCGCCGCAATATTTGCCTCGCAACAGCAGGCGATGTAAAAATTAAGGTTATGCCCGGATGGGCAATCCTTGATGACTTCAACAACCCTACAGTAAAGCCCAACCAAGTGGAACGCGAGCAAGCGTCCACAGCACCATTTATGATAATGGCTCCGGGACTTGCAGCGAAAAAAATCAATTACCGCGTTGACGCAAGGCAAATAGCTCCCACTGTGATGCGGATATTGAGAATACGATCGCCCAACGGCGCTTCCCTCCCTCCTCTCGCCTTAGACTGACGCAGGGTATTAAGTCACAATTGTCAACATACCCTCCTATAAACATTTTACCTCAGAATATTCACAACAACCATATCGACAATCATGTCATTTACTGATATACTAAAAAAGCTATTCGGCGACAAAGCCTCACGCGACCGCAAAGGCCTCGAACCTATCGCAAAACAGATAGAAACTCTTGGCGATGACCTTAAAAACAAATCAAACGACGAGCTGCGCGCTCAAATCGACAATGTACGTGCAGACATAAAGGCTTCCACTGAACCCTACCAGAAGCGTATCGACGAGATAAAATCCACAATAGAGAGCATTCCATTCGAGAAGCGCCAACCGCTCTGGGACGAAATCGACGATAACGAGAAAAAAATTCTCGACACTATAGAAGACAAGCTCAACGAACATCTGCCCATAGTATTCGCTACCGTGCGTGAGACGGCGGCCAGATTTGCAGCAAGCGAGACAGTAGAAGTGACGGCTACTCAGCTCGACCGCGATCTCGCTGCTCAGGGACGTGACTTCGTGACCATCGAAGGCGACAAAGCCATTTGGAAAAATCACTGGCTTGCAGGAGGCAACGAAATCACATGGGATATGATCCACTATCACGTACAGCTTTTAGGTGGTATTGTGCTGCATCAGGGTAAGATAGCAGAAATGGCAACCGGTGAAGGTAAGACCCTCGTTGCTACCCTACCCGTTTTCCTTCGCTCTCTTTCAGGCCGCGGTGTGCATGTGGTGACCGTGAACGACTACCTTGCAAAGCGCGACTCCGAGTGGATGGGTCCGCTGTACATGTTCCACGGATCTACAGTTGACTGCATCGACAAACACCAGCCCAACACTCCCGCGCGCCGCAAAGCTTACCAGTGTGATATCACATTCGGTACTAACAACGAGTTTGGTTTCGACTACCTACGCGACAATATGGCAATGTCCCCCGACGATATGGTGCAACGCAAGCACTATTATGCAATCGTCGATGAGGTTGACTCCGTGCTTATCGATGATGCACGAACTCCTCTTATTATCTCCGGTCCAGTGCCCAAAGGCGACGACCAGTACTTCGACCAGTACAAACACAATGTGGAAAAGGTAGTAAAAGCTCAGCAACGACTCTTTATCCAGACATTCAACGATGCTAAAAAGAAACTCGCTTCAGAAGATAAAGAAGAGCAGAAAGAAGGTGCTACCTTGCTATTCCGCTGCTACAAAGCCCTTCCCAAAAACAACGCCCTTATAAAATTCCTAAGTCAGGAAGGTATGAAGAACCTCCTGCTACAGACTGAGGCATACTACCTCCAGGACAATGCCCACGAGATGCCCAAAGCCACAGATCCACTGTACTTCGTGATCGACGAGAAAAATCGCAGCGTTGACCTAACCGACAAAGGTCTTGATGAACTTACAGGCAATACTCAGGATCCCGACTTCTTCGTTCTCCCGGATATAGCAACACAGTTGTCAGAACTCGAAAGCATAACAGACCCGGTAGAAAAGCAACAGAAAAAAGACGAGCTGATGCAGAACTATGCCATAAAGGCAGAGCGTGTGCACACAGTGACCCAGCTGCTCAAAGCATACACCTTGTTTGAGAAAGACGTGGAATATGTGATAGACGACGGCAAAATCAAGATTGTAGACGAACAGACAGGTCGTATCATGGAAGGACGCCGATACAGCGATGGACTCCACCAGGCTATCGAGGCCAAGGAAGGAGTAAAGGTTGAGGCAGCCACCCAAACGTTCGCCACTATCACATTGCAGAACTATTTCCGCATGTACCACAAGCTTGCAGGTATGACCGGTACGGCTATCACCGAAGCAGGCGAGTTCTGGGATATCTACAAGCTCGATGTCGTAACTATCCCCACCAACAAGCCCGTTGCACGTGTTGACCTCAACGACCGTGTATACCGTACACGCGGAGAAAAATATGATGCAGTAATCGCTGAAATAGTGCGTCTGCACGAAATAGGCCGTCCTGTGCTTGTCGGCACTACCTCAGTGGATATTTCTGAGAAACTATCCAAGATGCTACAGATGCGCCGTATAGAACATAATGTGCTCAACGCCAAACTGCATCAGCGTGAAGCTGAAATTGTAGCACTTGCCGGTAAGAAAGGAGCTGTGACAATAGCCACCAACATGGCAGGTCGCGGTACAGACATCAAACTTACCCAGGAGGTGAAGGACCTCCAGGACCAAGAAATAGAAGCCGGAAAAGATGTAGGCGGTCTCGCCATCATCGGTACAGAGCGTCATGAGAGCCGCCGCGTTGACCGCCAGTTGCGCGGACGT
>CAZJKZ010000002.1:59555-117054 GCA_964546885.1 uncultured Bacteroides sp. | reverse complement strand
ATTATGCGATAAAGGTTGCAACCTATAAAGTTGCCGGCAACTGCGCATAAGTAATTGCCCAATATTATGCCTGAATGTTCGCTAAGTAAGGTTGAAGGAGATGCCAGAATATAAAATGCGTCTGCTATGCTGTGAATAAACCCGCAAAGGATAAAGACCGGCACACCGAACAGAAGTGGCAGAAAAGATCCATTTCTTGCAAATTTTACAGCAGTGGTCATTATAAACCCGCACATGGTGGCGAGTATGACGGTCTGCCACGGCAAATATTCCATACGCTTGGCAGTGATTCCGGCTGCAAGATCGTCTATACCTCCGAGGCTTGACTTCATAGCCAGGGCCATAAGCAGACAGCCCGTGATATTGCCAAGGAGAATCAGCCATAGACGCGCAAACTCGCTGCGATTACTTACAAATCCTGCTGTGCCGGTGTATAGCGGCAATTTGAAGTGTATACAAGTGAGTAATCCGAAAGCGAAAAGCACGGCTCCTGCCACACCTCCTACTCTAAGAAACACCACGCAGCCAATAGAAATGGCTATACCGGCGAGCAGAGAGGAGCAGAATATCTCCTTAGTCAGTGTTTGTTTTTCCATAAGGTTATTTTTTCGGCAAATTTACGACATTGTAGTAAATTTCACAACCCTGAGCATAGGAAAAGTCATAAATAATATGTAATTTTGCCCTTAGAAATTTTTTAATATTTTTAATATATGATGAAATCAGCTATAACTGCTGTTGCCGCTCTATCTATGGTAACAGCTTATGCGCAGTCGGACTCACCGCTATGGCTCAGAAATACAGCCATTTCGCCTGACGGCACACAAGTGGCATTCACCTACCACGGCGATATCTACGCAGTGCCTGTCAATGGCGGACGAGCTGTGCAGCTTACCACCAACAGTGCATTCGACACGGCTCCCGTGTGGAGTCCCGACGGCCGATACATCGCTTTTGCGAGCGACCGCGAAGGCAGTATGGACATCTATGTGATGGATGCCAAGGGCGGTACGCCTTGGCGTGTCACCACTCACAGCGGAACAGAGTCGCCCCGCACGTGGCTCAACGACACCACTATACTTTTTGCTGCTAACGTGATGCCGCTTAAAGATGCCGCCCAGCCCGGCATTATGCAGCAAGTGTATAGCGTGAACTATAAGGGAGGGCGCCCTGCCATATTTGCATCTGTGCCTATGGGCGCGATAAGCGTGAACAAAGACGGACGCATACTCTATCAGGACAAAAAAGGATATGAGGATGGTTTGCGTAAGCATGAGCGTTCGTCAGGCACATCCGATATATGGCTTATCGAAGATGACAAATATTCAAAACTCACTGATTTCAACGGCCACGATCTATCTCCTATATGGGCTTCTGACGGCAAAAGCTTTTATTATGTGTCGGAGCAGGACGGTATATTAAATGTGTACAAGCGCGGTCTTGACGGAAAGGAAACACAGATTACAAAGATGGAGCGCCATCCGGTGCGTTCGCTTTCTGCGGCTAACGACGGCACATTGGCATTCAGCTGGGACGGCGAGATATACACAGTGCGCCCCGGCGGTAGTCCACAGAAAGTCAGCGTGGAGATTGTGGGCGACGATTACGACAGCGACGTGCTGAAAGGCTACCGCTCATACGGAGCCACTAATATGGCAGTGTCGCCGTCGGGCGAGGAAGTGGCATTTGTGCTGCGCGGCGATGTGTACGTCACATCAGTGAAGTACGAGACCACTAAACGAATCACCAATACTGACGGTCAGGAACGAAATATATCGTTCTCACCCGATGGCAGGAAGCTTGTTTATGATTCGGAGCGCGACGGCATATGGCAACTTTATGTCTCTGAAATCAAAAATGATGATGACAAGCTGTTCACTTATGCCACTGAAATAGAGGAAAAACCACTCTACAAGAGCAACGAACCGGCACAACAGCCGGCATTCTCTCCCGACGGTAAGAAGGTGGCTTTCCTTGAAGATCGCACAGCGGTTAAGGTGATTGACCTTGATACAAAGGAGGTGACCACAGCTCTCGACGGTAAATACAACTATTCGTACTCTGACGGCGATGTCACCTTCGAGTGGAGTCCTGATAGCCAATGGTTCCTTACTTCGTATATTGGCATAGGCGGCTGGAACAATTCTGATATAGCTCTTGTAAAAGCCGACGGTTCGGAGGTAATCAACCTCACCGAAAGCGGTTATTCCGACTCGCGTCCTCGCTGGGCTCTTGACGGAAAAGCTCTTACCTACACTTCAGGCAGATATGGCTATCGCAGTCATGGCTCTTGGGGCGAAGAAGATGACGTGATAATAATGGTTCTTGATCCTGAAGCTTGGGAAGACTTTAACCTAACTGAAGAAGAGGTCGCTCTGAAGGATAAGGCCACTGACAAGAGCAAAAAGGACGAAGACAAGGCAGATAATAAAGATAAAAAAGACAAAAAGAATAAGAAAGGTAAAAAAGATGACAAGGAGGTCAAGGAGGATAACGGAGCTAAGCCTCTGAAGTTTGATCTTGACAACCGTAACTATCGTACCCGCCGTCTTACGGGCAATTCCTCGCATATGGCCGATCATTGGCTTTCTAAAAAAGGAGATAAACTATATTATATAGCAAGGGCTACCGAAGGCGGAACTGACTTGATGGAGGTCGATCTCAAAAAAGGCGGCACAAAAGTACTCGTCAAAGGCATTAGTTACAGCGGTATTGAGCCGGATAAAGAGGGAGAGAATATCTACTTGCTTTCGGGTTCGGGAATGCAGAAAGTTACACTTTCCAATGGCGAGCGGAAGAATATTGATTTCCAGGCTCAGTACTCACGCCATCCCTCGGCAGAACGCGCATATATTTTCGACCACGCTGTACGCCAGGTTAAGGATAAGTTCTACGATGAAAATATCCACGGAGTGGATTGGGACGGATATGCGGCTGATTACCGTAAGTTCTTGCCTTATATCAACAACAATGATGACTTTGCAACTGTGCTGAGCGAACTTCTCGGCGAACTCAACGCTTCGCATACAGGTGGACGTTATTACGGTCACGGCGCAAGTATGTCTACTGCCTCTCTTGGTGCTTTCTTCGATGAGACATATGACGGAGATGGTCTGAAAGTGGTTGAAGTACTACCTCGCGGTCCGCTCTCGATTAATAGTGCCGATATTGTACCCGGAGATATCATACTCACCATCAACGGCGACACAATCAAGGCCGGAGCTGACTATTATCCTTTGCTCGAGGGCAAATCCAATAAAAAGGTGGCTCTCGGTGTGGTTAAGGCAGATGGAAAGACAAAGAGAGTGGAGGTGCGTCCGCGAGGCGGTGTTTCCGACCTGCTGTATCAGCGTTGGGTTGAACATAACGAGCATGTAGTTGACAGTGTTTCAGGCGGTCGCGTTGGTTATGTACACGTTGAGGGAATGAATAGCGAAAGCTTCCGCCGCGTGTATAGCAAGCTGTTAGGCAAGTATCGCAACTGTGATGCTGTGGTGGTTGACACTCGCTACAACGGTGGTGGATGGTTGCATAACGACATAGCACTGTTGCTAAGTGGTAAGGAGTATGTGCGCTATTCTCCTCAAGGTCATTACATTGGCAGCGATCCATTCTCGCAGTGGACCAAGCCTTCTGTGATGCTTGTAAATGAGGCCAATTATTCAGACGCTCACGGCACCCCCTACGTATATCAGACTCTCGGTATAGGCGATATCGTAGGTAGCCCCGTGCCCGGCACAATGACAGCTGTATGGTGGGAGACACAGATTGATCCCTCCATCGTCTTTGGCATACCGCAGGTCACTTCCCTCGACCGCAATGGCAAGCCTCTTGAGAATCAGCAGCTTAATCCTGATGTACTCATCTATAACAATCCCCTTGATGAGCAGCGAGGTATCGACGCCCAGCTTATAGGCGCCACTAAAGCCGTAATGAAAAAGATTAAATAAAATGTAAAAAAGCCGCACACAGTAGCTTTCGGAAAAGAAGATGCTACTGTGTGCAGCTTTTTAGTATTTTTCTTAAAAAAATTTAAATTCGAAAAATTCTTGCTCAAAAATTATGCTATACAACATAAAATCGCTAATTTTGCAACAGTTTTTCATGGTATTAGATTTAAGGTAAGAAGATTAGTCGTCGTGATGACGATTAATTTTTTTTGTGTCTACTTCTAACGGCTTAAAATTCAGTGACTACGGGTTTGCCGTCGAGCCAGTCAATCATATTCAGCACTAAGAAATTCCAATAGTGGTAATCTTTGTTTGCCACAGGCTCGCCACTGTCAGGAAGATAATACTGGTGAAGTGTGCCGAAACGCTCGAAATCCTTGCCAACCAAAAGCACAGTCTTCTCGGCTATATCACGCGCCTCTTCCTTGAATCCATAAAGATCCAGACCGCGGAACACTAAATAGTTGGCAACCACCCATACCGGTCCCTGCCACGACGAGGGATTACCGCTTGCGGCAACATTGTACATCTTCTCAAGCGGAGAAAGCGTACGCACGCCGGCGGCACAGTAAAGTCCCTCCTTATTATAGAAATGTCTTTGCACCATCTCCTCGGCCTCCTGCCTTGTGGCTATACCCGCCCACAAAGCCATCCATCCGCTCCAGCCACTAAAACGCTGAATCAAACACTCGTAGTCGCGAGGCTGGCCTACGTGTCTAAATGTCTGCCCGGGTTTAAGAGAGGTGATTTCGGGTTTGCTCACCGGTAACAGATTTATATCGCAACTATAATAGAACCGGTCGCGAGGATCCCAACAATTGAGACGTATATCCACCTGTAGCTGAAGCGCCTGCGCCTTATATTGGTCGGCCAGTTCGTCCATTTTAAGACATTCGGCAAGATATGCCATAGCAAGCAGCTCCTTGTACATCAAAGCATTAAGAAAAATCGACGCCGAACTGCCGTCGGGACGGTAGAACGTGCTTGGGTCATTGTCAACACCAATTGCCTCGTCAGTTTCCCAATATATAAGTCCTGTGGGGCGATGGCGATGAAAATTCCAATACTTTGCCACAAAAGCCTGCAGCTTTGTAAAATCCTCGCGTATCCACTCGGCATTACCGCCCATGTCACGTGTGACCATAGCGGCATGCTGCGCCAATGTGGGTTTGTGCATATTGCTTTTCCAAGGATTGCGTGTCTCGAGCATCTTCTCTCGGGAAGGAGCATCACGCTCGATCCAGATCGGCACCCAGCCATCCTCATCACCGTAGTTAAGGGCATTCAGCACACAGCCTTGTCCGTACTTGACAGCATCCTTTTTTTCAGCAGGACTGCCTATATCAGTCAAAATCTGGCGCATAGCCACATCCGCAAGCCACGAATCCCAGTCCCACAGCATATCCTGGTAATTGCCTTTACCCGGCGATATGAACGGATACTCAAGCGCACCGCCCGCCTTTCGATACATCGAAGGCAGAAGCTTGTAAATATTCTCGCGGCACACGTTTTTATACTTTTCCAGATTGTTGGGGGTGTTCAATGGCATCTGGCCATACACTCCTGCCGCACTGAGCGCAAACAGCCCGGCAAGGACTATAATTCTAAATATTATTTTCATACGAATCGGATATTTAAGCTTACTGTATTTTTCACGATGTAAAATTAGTAAATATTTCAAATAAATCTTGTATCTTTGCAAATAAATATTCCTTAAAATTTATGAGAACTATACTCGTAACCGGTGCAAACGGCCAACTTGGCAACGAAATTCGCATTTTAGCCCCTACAACTGACTATATTTTCATATTCACAGATGTAGTGGCACCTGAGGGCACGGACACCACAATACTCGACATAACCGACATTGATGCAGTGCGCAAAATCGTAGCTGACAATCGTGTAGAAATAATCATAAACTGCGCCGCCTATACCAACGTGGAAAAAGCCGAGACAGACGAAGCCCTTTGCGAAAAAATCAATGCCGACGCTCCTCGTCTTCTCGCACAAGTAATGAAAGAGACAGGCGGACTACTCGTGCACGTCTCCACCGACTATGTATTCGGCGGCGATCCGTACAACACGCCATGCACTGAGGACAGAAAAGGCACACCCACCGGAGTGTATGGCCGAACAAAACTAAAAGGCGAAGAGGCCATAGAAAAAACCGGATGCCAATACGTGATTATACGCACGGCATGGCTTTACAGCGAATACGGCAAAAACTTTGTGAAAACTATGCTCAATCTCACCGCCTCCAAGCCTTCACTCAATGTGGTGTTCGACCAAACGGGCACACCCACTTATGCTCTCGATCTTGCAAAAGCAATAATGGCAATGACCGACGCATGGACCCACGGCAAAGACGTATGCGGCATCTACCACTTCAGCAACGAGGGAGTATGCAGCTGGTACGACTTCACAAAGATGATAGCTGAATACGCAGGAAATACAGAATGCGAAATACTGCCGTGCCACTCCAATGAATTTCCAAGTCCGGTAAAACGCCCTGCCTACAGCGTGCTCGACAAGACGAAAATAAAAAACACTCTCGGCATCACCATCCCATACTGGACCGAGTCGCTCAAAAAATGTATCTCCAACCTCACTAACCGGAAATAACACTCTTCTCAATATCATGCCAATGTCAAGAAATATAATCATAACAGGCGGTGCCGGATTTATAGGCAGCCATGTGGTAAGACTCTTTGTAAACAAATATCCCGACTATCATATAATAAATGTGGACAAGCTCACCTATGCCGGAAACCTTGCCAACCTGAAAGATATTGAAGACCGGAGCAACTACACATTCGTAAAAGCCGACATCTGCGATTACGACAAGATGTTGGAACTGATGCGCCAATACAAGGTGGACGGAGTGATACACCTTGCCGCTGAAAGCCATGTTGACCGCTCCATCAAAGATCCTTTTACATTTGCAAAAACAAATGTGATGGGCACACTATCGCTCCTACAAGCCGCCAAGACTTACTGGGACACACTACCGGAGAAATACGACAACAAGCTGTTCTACCACATATCCACTGACGAGGTGTACGGAGCTCTTGACCTCACCCACCCCGAAGGCATTGAGCCGCCATTCTCAACAAAGGCATCATCTGGCACCCACCACGAGGCTTACGGCATAGAATTCTTCCAGGAAACCACCAAATACAACCCCCACTCGCCCTACAGCGCGGCTAAGGCATCAAGCGACCATTTCGTGCGCGCCTATCACGATACATACGGGTTGCCGGTGATAGTGACCAACTGCTCCAATAACTATGGACCTTACCAATTCCCGGAAAAACTAATACCTCTGTTTATCAACAATATCCGTCATCAAAAGCCACTGCCTGTGTACGGCAAGGGCGAAAATGTGCGCGACTGGCTCTACGTAGAGGACCATGCCCGGGCAATCGACATGATATTCCATAACGGCAAGGTGGCAGAGACATATAATATAGGAGGATTCAACGAGTGGAAGAATATTGACATTATCAAAGTGATAATCAAGACGGTGGATCGCATCTTAGGCAATCCGGAAGGCCATTCGCTAAAACTTATCACCTACGTGACCGACCGTGCCGGCCATGACCTGCGCTATGCCATTGACAGCCGCAAACTGCAACGCGAACTCGGCTGGGAACCTACTCTACAATTTGAAGAAGGCATAGAAAAGACAGTGCGCTGGTACCTCGACAATCAGGAGTGGATGGATCTTATCACTTCAGGCGAATACGAGAAATACTACGACAGCATGTACGGCAATAGGTAAAGAGCTCACTTCTTCACGCTGATCACGAGAAAATCAACAAATGATTTAATCCTGTTTACATCAGTGAGAGGATTATCGTCGTGGATCGACAGCAAATCGATGCCCTGAATAAGACGGTAAACAAAGCTGCGCATCAGCGCACACTTCTCAGCATCGAAATCACCCTTGTCTATGCCCTGGTCAAGGATATAGAACAGCAACGCCTCTTCTTTTTCATAAGTTTTCTTACGGATCAGCCCCGACCGGCGACCGTCCATAGATATAAGGGCCTTCAATGACGAATACACCGAATTGGAGGCTCTTGTCTGTGAAAGCTTCTTATCAAAAAAATTGTGCAACTTCTCAGAGGGCGAAGCTTCTGAAAAAGAGATCTCGCGCAACTCAGCCACCATATTGTCGCTCTCCTGCTCTATTACGGCATGATACAGCTCCTTCTTATTCTTGAAATAAGTGTAAATCGTGCGTCGTCCTTTGTCAGAGGCATTGGCAATATCGCCAATAGTTGTGTTCTCCACACCATTTCTTATAAAGAGCTGTTTAGCTACTTCTATCAGTTTTTCTCGTGTCTTTAATGCCATCGGACCGATTAGTTAGGGATTAAGGGTATAGGAAGGAGTCACTTTTTGGGGGTAGGACGCTGAGACTCAGGAAGCGCACTCGCTACAATTTGAGCGGACTCATCCATCAAAGCATGCACATCATAGCCTCCGGGGGGCGGCATAATGGGTTTATGGATGGTGAGTATGATGTGGCCTGGACGCGGAAGCCAAGCTGTGCGAGGCATCACCTTGAAAGCACCATCAATCGTAATGGGAACCACCGGAAGGTTGAACTCTGTGGCAAGAGTAAAAGCACCGCGTCTGAAACGATCCATCTTCCCCGTTAACGTGCGTGAACCTTCGGGAAAAACTACCACCGACATACCCTGCGACAACTGCTTCTCTGCATCACGCATAGTCTCGCGAATAGCCGAAGGCGAGGAATTATCAACATATATCTGTCCTGACACTCTGCAGCTGAAGCCTACAAAGGGGATCTTTTCGAGCGATTTCTTCATCATCCATCTGAAATTGTGGTTTAGATAGCCATAGATCGAGAATATATCGTAAGCGCCCTGATGATTGGCAACGAACACATAAGATTTGCCTTTATCCACATTTTCACGACCTTTGACCGTGACACGCACAAAAGTGAGGATACAGAAAAGGCGCGCCCAAAGACGAGGCACATAATAGCCCCAACTGCGTCCGAATCCAAGCATGCTGCCTATGATTGTGATAGTCGCTGTCAATATGGTAGCCACTAACAATATGGGCGCCCAAATGAATAATTGATATATGCGGTAAAATATCATCTTGTTTCGCTATTATATATCGTTATTATATATATGTGCAAAGATAGTACTAATAATTGGGTTTTCGGCAATATTTTGAAAAAATTTATTAAATAATGGTGCAATAGACAAATCTTTTCCCATTTTGAACTATATACACACCTATTTTTTTCGTAACTTTACCACAAAATCATTAAACAAGCAACCATGCTCATCTACGATATCGACCCTAAAGTGGAGGCCTTCTCCACCAACATAACAGACAGCATAGATTTCGAGGTGACTCTACCTCTCCACCAAGCGCACGGCACTAAAAGTGTGGTCGTGGACAAAGATGGACCGCAAGAAGACACATACGGCGCTGACGCGCTCATCACCAATGTCTGCGGAGTGCGCATAGGCATTAAGACTGCCGACTGCGTGCCCATACTCCTTTACGACCCTCAAGCGCATGCAATTGCAGCTATCCATTCAGGTTGGAAAGGCACGGTGGCAAACATCACGGGCAAAACAATCGAGAGAATGGCCAAAGAGTATGGTTCGCTCCCAGGGAATATGAAAGCCGTGGTCGGCCCGTGTATCCACGTGGAAGCATTTGAAGTGGGCGATGAAGTGTACGACACTTTTTCAGCCGCCGATTATGGCAGCTTCTGCCACAGACTGCCCGCTTTCGACACTGATAGCGGAGAAAAATGGCATGTGGACCTTCCAGAAATTTGCAGACACCAGCTTATTAAAGCCGGCCTGGAGAACATCGAGGTGAGAAGCGAATGTACCTATACCCTTCATCACGATTTTTACTCCGCTCGCCGTCTCGGCAAAAATTTCGGAAGTCAACGCATACTGTCGTGTATCTGCCAAAAATGCGGTGTCACCAATTAATTTGCACATTACAAAAATGTTACCTATCTTTGCAAAAAATTAGCGCTAATATAACTTTATGGAAAAAGAAATTCGAGTAAGATTCGCCCCGTCGCCTACGGGACCGCTGCATATCGGTGGTGTGCGAACAGCTCTCTATAACTATCTTTTTGCTCGCCAGCATGGCGGCACAATGATTCTCAGAATCGAGGATACCGACTCGCAACGCTTTGTGCCCGGAGCCGAGGATTATATAAACGAGTCGCTCAAATGGCTTGGTATAGAAATTGACGAAGGTGTGCGCCAGGGAGGTCCTTACGGACCATATAAGCAGAGCGAGCGCCGCGACATTTACCGTGAACACATGCAGATGCTCCTTGACCGCGGAAAAGCCTATATCGCTTTCGACACCCCCGAAGAACTTAATGCCGCACGCGAAAATATACCAAATTTCCAGTACGACGCCTCCACTCGCATGAACATGCGCAACTCCCTGTCATTGCCAAAGGAGGAGGTGGATCGCCTAATCGCAGAAGGTCACCAGTGGGTGGTACGTTTCAAGATCGAACCTGGAGAAGTGGTAGAAGTAGACGACCTGCTCCGCGGAAATGTAAACATAAAGAGCGATATCCTAGATGACAAAGTGCTGTACAAGAGCGCCGCCGATCTGCCCACTTTTCTCCTTGTCAATATCGTTGACGACAACCTCACGAAGGTGTCCCACGTGATCCGCGGCGAGGAATGGCTCTCATCCGCGCCTCTTCACAAGCTTCTGTATCAGGCTTTCGGCTGGGAGGATACGATGCCGTCGTTCGTGCATCTTCCTTTGCTGCTTAAACCAGAAGGCAAAGGCAAACTATCCAAGCGTGACGGCGACCGCCTCGGATTCCCCGTTTTCCCTCTTGAATGGCACGACCCTAAATCAGGCGATATTTCATCAGGCTATCGAGAAAGCGGATATCTGCCACAAGCCGTTATCAATTTCCTCGCCCTATTAGGCTGGAATCCTGGCGATGATACTGAGGTGATGAGCATGCAGGAGCTTATTGACAAATTCTCATTTGAACATTGCTCAAAGTCAGGCGCAAAATTTGCGTTTGAGAAGGCTAAGTGGTTCAACCACACCTATCTCCAAAATACTCCTGACTCAGAGCTCGCCCAACTGTTCAAACCCGTACTCAAAGCCAACTGCATTGACCCCGACAACTACTCTGATGAATACCTAACAGAAGTTGTGTCACTGGTAAAGAGCCGTATCAACTTTGTCAAGGACCTTTGGGCCCAGGCCTCATATTTCTTCAAGGCTCCGGAGTCATACGACCCCAAGGATATAAAGAAGAGATGGAAAGAAGATACCCCCGAGCTTTTGACCAAACTTGCCGAAATCCTCGACAACGCTCCCGACTTTGCCGGACCGGACACCGAACCCGCTGTAATGGCTTGGATTGATGAGAACGGATACCATAAAGGCAATGTGATGAATGCGTTCCGTCTTACTCTTGTGGGAGAGTGCAAAGGACCGCATATATTCGATATCACTCGCCTTATTGGCAAGGAAGAAACTCTGCGCCGTATCCGCAAAGGCATAGAAAGCATCAATCCGCAGGCATGATACGCGCCGGAATAATAGGAGGATCCAATCCAATGGCAGGCGAACTTATTCGCCTGCTTGTCAACCATCCCGACGTGGTTATCACTTGGGTAAATTCGGCACGATATGCCGGAAGGCTTGTGTCTGACGTGCATCACGGTCTCCTCGGCGAGACCAACCTACGCATCACGCCTTCAGTGGATCTCGATGCCATAAACGTACTCTTTATCTTCCGCCACAAAGGACAGACAATTGAATGGCTGAAAGACAGAGCGATACCTGAAAATCTAAGAATAATTGACCTGAGTGTGGATATGCAGGATCCGGACGTAGCGGCAGAACACGGCTTTATATACGGTCTGCCGGAACTCAACCGCAAGGTACTGGTACGCGGGGCCAAACGCGCCATAGTGCCACATCCGGTAGCTGCCCTCAGCGCCCTTTCTCTCCTGCCCTTGGCAAAGGACGCCGCTCTCCATAGCACGCTTCACGTAGATGTTTGTGGCCCTCGTTTGGGAGATTTGCCCGACAGGACATTGGAAGACATCTCCCGCGAAATAGCCTTTGCCTTGAAGGAACTGCATCCTACATTTAATCAGCAGATAGAGATAGGCGCCGCCGACACATCCTTTGACCGCGCAATGTCGCTCACTGCGTATCTGCCTATCGATCTCGATATTGCCGACATCACACGGCGCTACGAAGAGTTTTATGATGACCATAATTTCATCTTCATTGTAAAAGACGGCATACCGGAAGCCCGCGAGGTGGAGGGCACCAACAAATGCCTCATCTATCTTGACAAAAGAGACGGAAATCTGCGCATCACATCAATAATGGATGCCCTGCTAAAAGGAGCCGCAGGCTCGGCCGTGCATGTAATGAATCTCCTTTTTGGCTTGATGGAGCGCACCGGTCTCTATCTCAAGGCCTCGACCTTCTAACGTGCGGCAAAGTCATGCGCTCTCCGAGCTGCACAGAAAGAGGGGGACCGATGCAACAGCGTCAGTCCCCCCTTTTCTTTATAAATCTGCGGTTTATTTATCAGCCTGATCAAGAGCCTTGGCTTCCCATCCAAGTGCACTTGCTCCGAGCACGGCAGCATCAGCTTCTTTGAGATCACTGAGCAAAATCTTGGCTTTGCCCTTATAAATCTGAAGCACATTCTTGTCAAAAGCTTCACGGATTGGCTTGAGAAGCAGCTCGCCGCTCTTGCTAAGACCACCAAAGAGGATGAAAGCCTGGGGAGAAGAGAAAGCCATCATATCAGCCATTGCTTCACCGAGGATAGTGCCTGTATATTCGAAAATTTCGTTAGCGATCTTATCGCCCTGCACTGCTGCATCGTAAACATCTTTTGATGTGATCTGGTCAACAGGGATGTTACGGAGCAAAGAGTTGTCGTTGCGAATCTCAAGGAATTCACGGGCAGTGCGGGCAACACCTGTTGCCGAGCAGTAAGCCTCGAGGCAGCCTGAGCGACCGCATCCGCATAAGCGACCGTTGTTACGCTTGATGATTGTATGGCCAAGCTCGCCGGCGAAACCGTCATGACCATAAACTAACTGACCGTTCACAACGATACCCGAACCTACACCGGTGCCGAGAGTAATCATGATGAAATCCTTCAAGCCGCGTGCAGCGCCGTATGTCATCTCACCGATGGCTGCGGCGTTAGCGTCATTGGTTACAGCAACAGGAATACCGAACTTTTCCTGCAGCATCTTTGCCAATGGTATGGTGCCGGTCCAAATAAGATTGGGTGCATATTCGATAGTGCCTGTATAATAGTTGCCGTTAGGAGCGCCTACACCTATGCCGTTGATTTTGCCTTCAGCTTCGTTAAGCTTTATCAGACGCGTTACTTCCTGATATAGCTCTTCGATATAGTCCTCGATTTTTGCATGTTTTGCTGTCTTGATCGATCCACTTGATATCACTGTGCCGCGAGCATCCACGATACCAAACACGGTGTTGGTGCCGCCGATGTCAATGCCTATTACATAAGGTTTCATTATAAGAAATGGTTTAGGTTTGTTGGTAAGTTAAATAAAACTTCACAAAATAACGAATTAATACTCATAATTCCAAATAAATCATAGAAAAATTTTCAAATTGGGGGTAATATGTGTGTTGGCAGCGGCAATAACGCTCAATCATATGTGAAATAATATTAAAAATCACTACTAATACTCCGATTTTTCTATTCTAAACACTAACTTTGCTAAATAAAAAATTTAATTAGAAATCATATGATAAAGATCAAGCAATTGTTGATTTTGTGTTCCTTGATAATAACAGGTTGCGTGTCTCATGCATCAAATCAAGGTACTATATTGCACACGTCCGGTACTGATGTGACCGAGAATCGCAAAGTCGCCAACTTCAGCGGCATCGATGTATCAAGCGCAATAGAGGTAATATACACCGTAGGCAGCAAAAACGACCTTACAGTATCTGCTCCGAAAGATATTATCTCATATGTTGTCACGGAAGTCAAGCACGGCACTCTATACTGCAAAATCAAAACCGGCGATAACAAATCAATTAATCTGGGTAACAAAAAGATAATTGTCCGCCTCACCGCTCCCGCCCTTAATGAATTTGATATTTCAGGTGCATCAACGATAAATGTGACTAACGCCATCACCGGTATCCCAAAGCTGGAAATAGAACTTTCGGGGGCATCCAAGATGGATATTAGTAAAATTAATGTATCCGAACTTGAAGTGGAATTATCAGGAGCCAGCAACTTGGATATAGCTTCCGTGACCACAACCCGTGCAGATTTGGAGGTCAGTGGAGCTTCGCATCTAGCGATTGACCAAATTAATGCCAAAAAGATGAGTATAGACGGAAACGGAGCTTCGAACGGAACGATTTCAGGAAAGGCTGATATATGCAAAATTGAAATTAGCGGTACCTCCTCATTTGACCTTTCTAATCTCATATTCAAAAATGGCGATGTGGAAGTGTCCGGCGTAAGCAAACTTACCTTGAACAAAAATTCCGGTATCGACTCAATGGAGACTTCCGGAAATTCGTCTGTCAAGAAAAAATAATAAGCAAAAATGGCAAACCTATCGGATAGTTTAGTAATAATACCTACTTACAACGAGAAGGAAAATGCCGCAGCCATAATCGACGCGGTGATATCCCTCACTCACTCTTTCGACGTGCTTGTGGTGGATGATAATTCGCCTGACGGTACAGCTACCATCGTTAAGGAAAAGATGAAGCAATATCCGGGTCGCGTCCACATTCTCGAGAGAGCCGGCAAGCAAGGGCTGGGCACGGCATATATAGCAGGATTCAAGTGGGGCATAGAGCAAGAGTACGACTACATAATAGAGATGGACGCCGATTTTTCACACAATCCGCAGGATCTGATGAAGCTCTATGAAGCCACAGCCATAAACGGAGCGGATGTGGCAATCGGATCACGCTACATCACCGGAGTGAATGTGGTAAACTGGCCTATGGGACGCGTGCTTATGTCGTACTATGCGTCAAAATATGTACAGATTGTCACCGGTCTTCCCATCCACGACACCACCGCTGGATTCGTATGCTACCGACGCAAAGTACTTGAGGCTCTGAAACTCGACGCAATCAAATTCAAGGGATATGCATTCCAGATAGAAATGAAATTCAAGGCGTATAAGCTGGGATTTAAGATTGTGGAAGTGCCTATCATCTTTGTCAACCGTGTATTGGGCACGTCAAAGATGAATTCCAGCATATTCGGCGAGGCTGTATTCGGAGTGATGCGCTTAAAATGGGACAGTCTTTTTAAATGATATGATATGGTGCTGATACACAATATACGATTTGCGGGAGAGACAGACGCTGACGGTTGGATACTTATCAACAATGAGTTTATTGAAGCTGTAGGCCACGGCGCTCTGCCGGCGGCACAAGAGAAAGTGGACGGAAATGGAGCCCTTGCGCTCCCGGGAGTAATAGATTGCCACGTGCATTTCCGCGAACCCGGTCTGACAGCAAAGGCCGACATCGCCTCTGAGAGCCATGCGGCAATAGCCGGAGGTGTCACAAGCTTTCTGGATATGCCGAACACCAACCCTCCCACTACAACTATAGAAGCGTGGGACGACAAAATGCACCGTGCGGAGGCCACATCGCTTGCCAATTATGGATTTTTTATAGGAGCGACAAATTCAAATGTCGATATACTCAAGAATGTCGATTATCACCGTGTGCCAGGCGTGAAACTCTTTATGGGATCGTCAACCGGCAACATGCTCGTGGATGACAATTCTGCCATATCACGTATTTTCCGTGAGGTACCGGCAATTGTGGCCGTGCACGCCGAAGACCAATGTATCATCGGCGAGGCTACCAAAAAAGCCAAGGAGAAATACGGCGATAATGTGCCCGTAGAGATGCACTCTGTGATACGTCCCTCTCAGGCATGCTATGCATCATCTGCCAAGGCGGTGGCTCTTGCGAAAAAACACAATCACCGGCTGCACATCTGCCATATCACCACGGCTGAAGAGCTGTCACTCCTAACCCCAGGCGATGCCGCCAATAAATTGATCACCTCAGAAGTTTCGCCCCACCATCTGATGTGGTGCGACTCCGACTATGCCACAAAGGGCACACGTATAAAAATGAATCCTGCAGTGAAGACCGCAGCTGATCGTCAGGCATTGACCGAAGCTCTTGAAAGTGGCCTGATCGATATGGTGGCTACCGACCATGCACCACATTGCATCGCCGACAAGCAAGGAAATGCTCTGACTGCCGCTTCAGGCGCACCATTGGTGCAATTTTCACTGCCGTGGATGCTTTCGCATTTCAGCGAAGCAACAGTACAAAGAGCCATGTGCACAAATCCGGCAGCTATATACCATATTGACAGACGCGGAGCGCTCCGGCCGGGCTACTATGCTGATATAGCTCTTGTAGAATCGACAGAGCCCTATATCGTAAAAGACGAGGATGTAATATCAAAATGCGGATGGACGCCTATGGCAGGCGTAGAGCTGCGCCATCGAATTGCCGCCACATGGGTAAACGGGCACGCTGCCTTTTCCGGGGGTAACTTCACCGGTGAGTCGAAAGCTATGCCCCTCGCCTTCTAAACAATCTCTCCTACTTAGAGAATGTGCGACTCAAGGCGTCGCACCACAGTATCCCCCGACTTTGATGTCCGATAAGGATCAAAGGCGGGGGATACTGTAATAGGCTATTTTAGCGGGATTTCCGTAATTTATTTCTTTATGTCGAAGCCCTGGGCGGCAACTGCCTTTAGCATGTCGAGAGAGCAACTTTCACGATAATATGAAATCATGTGCCCCACCCAATCGTTAGGCGTGGTGTTGCCTGAGCGTGTGGCATTGTAGTGCGTCACTACGGCATCGTAATCAAGTATTTCGGGAGCCAGCGAATCCGTGCGGTAGTGATTGCGGTGAATTAGGAGGGCTTCCGGCTGCTTAGGCTTAAGATCGTTGTGTTCACGAGGCACGCCTATGGCAAGACCGCATACCACCATCACATGCTGAGGCAATTTCAGTATCTCGCTTATCTCTGCCGGTGCTGCAGTGCGTGTATATCCTATCGGACATGTACCCAAGCCCATGGATTCAGCTGCAACTATTGCGCTCATCATTGCTAATGTGGCATCCATGATGGCAAATTCGGCTCCATCAAATGTATTATATACCGGAGGCATCTCAATGCCCTTGGCATCAGCGCCCACACATATCTTGTTGAAGTCAGCGCAAAACACCAAAAATCTGGCGCATGTCTTTATCTGCTTCTGATTAGTAAGAGCATAGAGACTTTCCTTTGTAGGCTGATCATCTATATCAATTACAGTGTAATTCTGACCATTAAAACTTGTGGGAGTATTGCGTATGGCGGCATATATGCCTTCGATTTGGCTGTCAGTCAGGGGTTCGCGTTCGTAGCGGCGGCAGCTTACTCGCTGCTCTAAGGTTTCTTTTACTGATTTCATATTAGTAATGTATTTATTAAAAATAAACAACCTTGCTCCCTCTATTGTTCAGCTCTCACCGATTTACGGATAAATATTTGCGGATACGGCAAATATTTATTAATTTTGCCAAAAATAAACTCAACAATATTAATAAAACCTATGGCAACAAAACCTTTTAAATATCAGCCGATGTTTCCGCTTGGTCCTGACACCACGGAATACTACCATCTAACATCTGATTATGTGAAAGTAGAAAACTGGGGCGGTCACGAATTCCTGGTTGTCGATCCCGAAGCTCTTACAGTGCTTGCCCGTCAGGCCACTCACGACAACGCTTTCATGCTGCGTCGCGAGCACAATGCTATGGTGGCAAAGATACTCAGCGATCCTGAGGCCAGCCAGAACGATAAGTTTGTGGCACTCACCATGCTGCGAAACGCTGAAGTGGCAGCCAAAGGCCAGCTGCCTTTCTGTCAGGATACAGGCACAGCCATAGTACATGGCGAAAAGGGACAACTCGTGTACACCGGCTGCAACGATGAAGAGAAAATTTCACGCGGAGTATATGACACATACACTACCGACAACCTCCGCTACTCACAGAACGCACCTCTCAATATGTACGATGAGGTTAACACCGGATGCAATCTGCCTGCACAAATTGATATTCACGCCACCGAAGGTGATGAGTACCATTTCCTGTTTGTTGCCAAAGGAGGCGGCTCGGCCAACAAGACATATCTCTATCAAGAGACAAAGGCTCTTATCAACCCCAAGACTTTACTTCCGTTCCTGATTGAGAAAATGAAGTCACTCGGCACAGCTGCCTGTCCGCCATATCATATCGCTTTCGTAATCGGTGGCACCTCAGCAGAAATGAATCTTGCCACAGTGAAGAAGGCATCGGTAAAATATTACGACAACCTCCCCACTAAAGGCAACGAACTCGGCCATGCCTTCCGCGACATCGAGCTTGAGAAAGAGCTTAAGAAAGCCGCAGAGGAGATCGGTCTTGGCGCTCAGTTCGGCGGCAAATATTTCGCTCACGACATTCGTGTGATCCGTTTGCCTCGCCACGGTGCTTCCTGCCCGGTAGGTCTCGGCGTAAGCTGCTCTGCCGACCGCAACGTCAAAGCAAAAATCAACCGCGAGGGTCTTTGGATTGAAAAACTCGACACCAACCCCGGCGAACTTATACCAGAAGAACTCCGTAAAGCCGGTGAAGGCGATGTTGTAAAAATCGACCTGAACCGCCCGATGGAAGAGATTCTCGCCGAACTCACAAAATACCCTGTATCCACACGCTTGTCCCTCAACGGCACCATCATAGTGGGTCGAGATATCGCCCATGCAAAAATCAAGGAGCGTCTGGACAAAGGCGAACCAATGCCTCAATATCTAAAAGACCATCCCATCTACTACGCAGGCCCCGCCAAAACTCCCGCCGGAATGCCCTCAGGATCATTCGGTCCAACAACCGCAGGACGTATGGACCCCTATGTTGACCAATTCCAGTCAGCAGGAGGATCAATGGTTATGATCGCAAAAGGCAACCGCTCTAAGCAGGTGACCGACGCATGCAAGAAGCATGGCGGATTCTATCTCGGCTCTATCGGCGGACCAGCTGCCGTACTTGCCCAAAACTCAATAAAGAACGTAGAACTCCTCGAATATCCCGAGCTCGGCATGGAGGCTATCTGGAAGATCGATGTAGAGGATTTCCCCGCTTTCATCCTCGTAGATGACAAGGGCAACGACTTCTTCACACAAATTTCAGAGAAATGCAAAGTATGCGGTCTTAACAAATAAGCCGACGCTTTAATCCCCCCTAAAAAGAGGCAACCGACGTATACGGCTGCCTCTTTGCACCTATATTGGTCCCTCTAAGGTTAAAAAATCGCCATCACATAAGAAAATTAAAATTATTTCACTAAAAAAGCCGTCTATTTCAAGGTATTTTTAGTAATTTAGCGGCAAAATAATAAAAACCGCTGAACATAAAGACCGCAAATAGTGTTAAATTAACAGATACGGGTAACGAGCCGTATTGATTCGATTTATCAACTATAAAAATTATGAGTTATGGCAGACAGTGACAAAACCCCAAAAACCCAGGGCGACTTCGAAGAATACAGACGCAACATGCATCGCGACGACAACGAGAAACGCTCTGAAATGACAACACCTAAAAAAGCCATTGGCATTGCTTTCGGTCTTTTTATGATAGTAATCTATGTAGGTGTAGGTATCCTCCTTATAATGAATTTCTTCAACTGGGATTCTTCCTTCACATGGGTACGCTGGCTTATTGGCATAGTGCTTATCATCTACGGTATATTCCGCGGTTATCGCCAATATGTAGGAGCAGGCTCTTACGGCAACTAATAAAAGTACAAGGCTGCTGCCGGATACCACATCATCCGGCAGCCGTCTAAAAAAACGTTTAAGTGAAATATCTTTCTTATCTCTATTGATGATGCGATATACATATTTAACGATATTACTAAGCGTGGTGCTTGCCGCTCTAAGCTCATGCGGAAGATACGACAAAGACAAGGGGCCGAGTTCAACCTCCGGCACTTCTACCCTTTTCTGCGATGAGTCGTTTGAGAACATTATGGAGCAAGAGATCGATGTGTTTGAGTACTGCTATGACTATAAGGTGCATGTGCTCGCTCGATATGGCACTGAGGACGAAGCTATCGACTCTCTAAAAAATCTCTCTTACCGCACTATCGTAGTGCCTCGCGAACTCACCGACAACGAAGTGGCACTTATTAAGAAGAAAAACCGCGTGCCTCGCTCTTCACGCATCGCTGTGGATGCCGTGGCACTCATCGTCAACCCCAACAATCCTTGCGACTATCTGTCGCTGAAAGAAATCTCTGAGATATTGTCGGGCGAGACATCCAATTGGAGAGATCTTAACCCCAACTATCCTGACCGCCCAATAGCGCTGCTCGTGGATAAGCCCGGCTCTTCAATGGCCAACTATATGCGCGACTCCCTGCTTTTAGGCAAGCAATTCAGCCCGAATGTACACGCCCAAGGCTCTATTCATGGTGTGGTTGACGCCGTACGAAAGGACCGTGCAGCTATCGGTGTGATTGGCGTAAGCTGGCTCACCAGCGACCTGCGCTCCGCAGCCACAGTTGATTCAATTGTAGCCGATTCCACCGTAATAAAGAGCATCGCCAACGATGTGCAGGACGAATCGACATCAGTTGATATGGGAGCTATCAACGACCGCATACACAACTCTGGCGTGAAAGTGCTCGGCGTGATGCGCAACGACGACCGCACAGCCTACCGACCCTTCCAGCAGGAAATCTACAGCGGACAGTACCCCCTCACTCGCTCGATATATATGATTACTGTGAGTCCAGCAGGCAGCCCCGGCGGAGGCTTCTACTCATTCGTCACCAGCCACGACGGCCAAAAACTGATCATGAAGACAGGTGTTTTACCGGCTCGCATGCAGATTAATGTTGTAGAGCTTGTGCCATAACACATTATAATCTTTCTAAATGACATATAAATATCTCACATAGACAATAATAACTCTCAGCGACGGGGCTATAAGGCCTCGCCGCTGAGACAGATTACGAACCAGAATAAACCAATTATAACAAAAAAGCATGAACAAAAAATTTCTGTTAGGCGCCTTGCTCTTTGGATGCGCCTTCTCTGCTTCGGCTGACGGATACACCGACGGTATCGAGTACTACAAGGCCGGACAGTTCAACAACTCTCGCACAGTGCTCAATCGCACCCTCAACGAACCCTCCACCGACAAAGCTCTCGCTTACTATTATCTTGGCATGATAAATATGGAGAAGGGCGAGCTGCAGGATGCAAAAGCCAACTTCGACAAGGGTATTGCAGCCAATCCCGACAATGCTTACAACTATGTAGGTCTTGGCGCTATCGACCTTCGCAATGGCAATAAAAAAGCCGCTGACGAGAATTTCAAAACTGCCCAGAAATTGGATAAAAAGAATTATGAAATCCTCGTGGATATCGCACGCGCCTACTACAAGGCTGATCCCGTGGCCAACGCCGCAGAGGTAGCAAAATATCTCGAGAAAGCACACAAGGACTCCAAGCACAAAGAGCCCGCTATCTACATCCTCGAAGGCGATATACTTTTCGACAAGAAGGATCTTGGCGGCGCAGCTGCCAAATACGAGCAGGCTATCAGCTTTGAGCAGGACAACCCCGAAGGCTATGTGAAATTCGCCACTGCTTATATGGGTGTAAATCCTCAGTTCACTATCGAGAAACTCGAAGAACTCTTGTCAAAGCAGCCCAACTCAGCTCTTGCACAACGTGAACTCGCAGAACGCTACTACGAGAACAACCAGTGGACAAAAGCCGCTGACCAGTATGCCGCCTACATGTCCAACCCCAACCACTTCCCCGAAGACAAGGCTCGTTACTTGGTACTCATCTATGCCAACAGCGATTACCCCAAAGCACTCACTGTGGCTGACGAACTTCTCGCTCAGAATCCCAACAGCGCTCAGGCTCTCCGTGTGAAGATGCTCTCTCAGAAGGAATTGAAAGACTACTCAGGCGCTAAAGCCACTGCCGAGAGATTCTTCAATCTCAAATATGACGATCCTTCCAAGGCTCCTTTCAACCAAAGCGACTACGCCACATATTCTTCAGTGCTCAGCGAACTCGGCGACACAATCGGCTCTATTAACGCTATGAAGACCGCTATTTCGCTTGATCCCTCTAAGCTCGACAATTACAAAGCTCTTAGTGTCATATACACAGAGGGAGGCGACTTCCAGAATGCAGCCGATATTCTTGAACAGGCCATTCCCAACGTGGGCGATCAGTTCTCTCTCACAGAATACTACACACTCTCTGGACGCTATCTGAATGCTGCAGGTCAGGCAACCGATCCTGCTGTGGCTTCTGCAGATGCCAAGAAGGGTATCGTAGCTGTAGACAAAGTGATTGAAGGCGTGACTGAAGTGCCACCGGCATATTTCCAGCGTAAAGCCCTCCTTCTCCTTCTTGCCAATAACAAAGATGTAACTCCTGAAGTGGGTGAAGCATACCTTACTCTTAAAGAAGCCCTGGACGCTGATCCCGCTAACGCTGATCCCAGCAATCCCAACAATCGTCTGTCCTGGTACAAGCAGGTATATCAGATCCTCTTCAAATACTACGACGACAAAGGCGAGAAAGAGATGGCTGATGAGATGTATCAGAAATTCTCAGAACTCAACCAATAATTCTATTGGCTGAATGTACGATGCTTAAAGCATAACTAAGGCTGGCGCATGAGTGTGTGTGCCAGCCTTGCTTTTTCATTACCACTGACACCATTACAATGTATTTTATCAAGAAGGCAAGCTGACAAGGGAAGGAAATGAGTTTAGCGTATTTAGCAATAGGATTAATCATAGGCGCTGTGGCGGGGTGGCTTTTCGGGCACTCTAAAGAAGCACCATTGGCTGCGATGCTGGAGGCCGAGAGAGAGTTGCGCAAAAGCGATAAGACTGAATATGAGCAACGCTTGCAAGCACAAAAGACAGACTTCGAGCGGCAAATGGACAAGAATTTCGCTGATTTGCGTAGTAGCTATGAGCAGCAAATCGCACTCTTTCGCGAACAGCTCACCAATATAAGCCGACGTGCGATGCAGGAGAGCAGCAGAGAGTTGTTCATGCTCAACAACAAGCAGATGGACAGCATAGTAAAGCCGCTCAACGAGAATATAAGCCGCATGGAACAAACGATGGCCCGCAATAATGAGTCATCAGTAAAGCGCCACGCTTCATTGGAGCAAACAATACAGCACATGGTGGCACAGACAGTGGCATTAGGACAGCAAGCCGACCGTCTGAGCAACGCACTTCTGCATAAGAATAAGAGCGCCGGCAACTGGGGGGAATTAGTGCTAAATGAACTTCTCGAAAGTCAGGGGCTACAAAAAGGTGTGCATTTCGACGCGCAATACACTCTGCGTGACGAAGGCGGCCGCGCCCTACTCAACGATGACACAGGCTCTCGTATGATACCTGACGTGGTGCTGCATCTCGCCGACAATCGAGATGTTATTATTGATTCAAAAATGTCGCTGGCCTCTTTTGTCGACTATCGCAATGCCGAAACTGACAATGAGAGAAAACAAGCTGTTATGCGCCTTATCAATTCAATTAGAGGACATGTGCGAGAGCTGTCAGGCAAGCAGTACCAGGATTATGTGAAAAAGCCTCGTATTAGTGCCGGATTTGTCATAATGTTCGTGCCTATCGAGGGAGCTTTGCAGTTGGCACTTGCGGAAAGTCCGGAATTGTGGCGTGAAGCATTTGAAAAAAAGGTATTTATTGTGGGTGCACAGACTTTGATAGCGGCCCTTCGAATAATCGACCTAACTTGGGTCAATGTAAAACAGGAGCGCAATACTCTTGCCGTGATGGAGGAAGCTCGTAAGCTTGTGGATCGTGTACAGCAATTTTATGATCGATTTCAAGATGTCGGGCGCCGTATATCCGATGTAAAAGAAGCTTACGATCGAGTGTCCGACAAAGTGTCGGAAGGCAAGCAGTCAATTATGGCTTCCGGACGCGCTCTCGAAGATTTAGGAGTACGTGGCAAAAAGCAACTTTCATCTGAATAATCCACCCCGAATTCACATCGTCAATTTCTTTAAAATAAAAGTATAGGAATTGATAGTTTATGGATTTTGGGGTTGTAGGTAAGTGATTGGATTATTGTTAAAAAAGAGATGCCGGCGGCATCTCTTTTTATAGAGCTATCGAAATATTTTATTGTATTTTACTCAAAGATGTCTCTGAAGATATCAAATGCGGCTTTGATTTCTTCGGGAGTGGCTGTCTGATTAATCTTTACGTCGCCTACATCAGCAAGCAAAGTGAAATTAATAGCATCGGGCGACGTGTTTTTCTTATCATGCTGCATAATTTCTATCAGGCGAGGATAATCCTTGCATTGCAATGGATAAGAGCCATAATTCTCTTTCACAAACGATGCGAATGACTGAAGAGTATCAGCGGGGAATCCTACTTTCATATTAGATAGAATCAATTCTACCACCAATCCCCAAGCCACTGCATAGCCATGAGGCACAGGCGATTGGAGTTCCATAGCCCAAGCCTCAAAAGCATGACCCACCGTGTGACCAAGGTTGAGGGCTTTTCTCTGTCCACTTTCGTGCGGGTCAGCATCCACGATGTTCTTCTTGATGCCTACGCTCTGCTCTATAAGCCCAAGGAGTTTATCAGGGTCAGTATCCGGATATTTACCGGTGATATCATATGCAAGAAGTGCATTAAAAGTGGGCTTATCCTGCAACAAGCCGTGCTTTAGCATCTCGGCATATCCCGACAGAATTTCTTGCATGGGGAGAGTATTGAAAAATTCAGTGGAAATGATTACGGCGTCAGCCTCGGCAAAAGCACCAATCTCGTTCTTCAAGCCTTCGAAATTTATCCCTGTCTTGCCGCCTACAGAGGCGTCTACAGCAGCAAGAAGCGTGGTGGGTATATTGATAAAATGAATGCCGCGCTTGAAGGTTGCGGCAGCAAACCCGCCCATATCCGTGACCATGCCGCCACCAAGATTAATGAGTACAGATCCGCGAGTAGCACCTGCCTGAGTCAACTTTTGCCAAATGCCTGACAACGCGTCAAGACTTTTATTGCTGTCGCCGGCAGCTGTAGTTATAACAGTAGCCGACTGCACCGCTTTTGACTGATTTCTGAAAAGAGGGAGTACCTGGGTTAAGGTGTTATCATCGACAAGCACAAACACATTGGGTGTGCCAAAAGAGTCAACGATCTCATCGAGAGCGTCGAACACATGATTTGTGAATATAAGTTTCTGTGACATAAGAGAACATTCTAATTAGTTACCTATTTAATAACAAACGAGGAAGCATTTCGGCACACTCCTCCATATTTTTATATACAATATCCGCTCCTGCCTCCTTCAATGCTTTGGCCGGAATGGGACCTGTGGTGACGCCAACAGTGAAAGCACCTGCTCGTGAAGCTGACTCAACGCCCAAAGGCGCATTCTCAATTGCCACAGACTGCCAAGGCTCTACCATTGCCATATCCATAGCTTTAAGATAAGGCTCAGGGTCGGGTTTGCCTTTGGTGACATCACGACTTGTAATCCGCAGCTCGGGGCGAAAAATGTCAGGGAAATCCGTTGAAATCCTCGATATCAGGGAGTTTTGACCACTACCGGTGACAAGCACTCTCTTGATACCCATGTGTTTGAATGCCTCCATCAGTTTAAATGCTCCCGGCATTGGATGCACTGAAGGCAATTCCCGGAAATAGACTGTCTTTTTATGGTACATCTCTTCAATCTGCTCAGGCGTGGCATCATGTCCGAACTGCCTGTTAAACAGAATATTTATAGTCGAAGCACCAGTGCGTCCCTCGTACATGAAAAATTCGTCTCTATCGGCCTGAATTCCATATTCACGGATCATTCGCATCCAAGCATCAGCATGATTGCCCATAGAATCGTAGAGAGTGCCGTCCATATCGATCAAGGCGGCTTTAGGAAAGTTTGAATACATATATTAAATATATTAAATAAAAGATTTATGCAAAGTTACGAAAATTCACTAATTTTGCACAATTATTTCCAATTGATAAAGCATTTCTGCGCAAAAAAGATGGCAAATCAGGATACAAACTACTCAGCGGCTTATTATGCCTTTCTCGTTACTTTTTTAGGGATGATCTCAGCTTTCGGTCCTTTCGTAACCGATATGTACCTCCCTACACTTCCTAACATGATGGAAGCTTTCTCCACCACTATGCCTATGGTGCAATTAGGGCTCACTACAGCTTTAATAGGCTTAGGCGCCGGACAGTTGGTATTCGGTCCGTTGAGCGATCGGTATGGCAGAAGACCGATATTGGTGATATCTATGGCCTTATTTTCTGTGGCAGCATTGGTATCGATATTTTCAGAGACGATAGAGTTTTTCCTTGTTTGCCGTCTTTTCCAAGGACTTGGCGGATCGGGAGGCATAGTATTGTCGCGATCTATAGCCGCCGACTGCACGAGCGGAAGGCGTTTGGCAAAAATGATGGCCATAATTGGCGCAGTCAACGGTGTGGCTCCTGTGCTTGCTCCCGTTGTAGGAGGCATGGTGGCATCAAGTATAGGATGGCGAGGTATATTCATGCTTCTTCTGGGTATAGGCATAGTACTGCTGATACTCAGCTTTGTATATAGAGAGACACGTCCTAAGCACCTGTGCGAAACCTATACGCCAAAGGAGATGCTAACGGGCTATGCGTGTATAGTAAAGGTAAAAGCATTTGTGATACCCACATTAGTATTCGCCGCATCCAATGGTGTACTCTTCGGTTATATAAGTTCGGCACCTTTCGTAGTGCAGACTATATTCGGATTCTCTGAACTCGGATTCGCAATAGTGTTTGGCATAAACGCCGTTGCTATAGGCGTTGGAGCTGCTTTGGCGCTCAAATTCAAGAAATTGATTAATGCAACACTTACCGGAGCATGCATTCTCTTTTCCCTTTCATTATTGCAGCTTGTTCAGTCCTTGCTTTATCCTAATTTCCTAATCTACGAGACCTTGATGCTTATAATAGCCTTCGGCTTAGGACTGATATTCTCAACCACCACTACTTTTGCCATGGATGCCGGTCGACGCTATATCGGGGCAGCATCAGCAATTATAGGAGCAGTAGGATTCTTCATGGGAGGCGTGATATCGCCTATAGTAGGTATAGGTAATGCGTTGATTACGTCATCAATAGTATTTGTGGGATGCTCAGGCATTTGCCTTGGCCTTGCGCTTTTGCTAAGCAACAAAGTAAAAGGCGAAGCCTGGATTTAACTCCTCTATTTTGATTTACGAAGATCCATCGAAAACATAATATTAAAAAATAATCTCCCGGAGCCTTTTGAAGTTGCTCCGGGAGATTAGGAAATTTCTTTTGACAACGGAGATTAATCCTCATCGCCAATAGCGATGTAATGCTGATAGGGATGATCGCAGGCGGGACAGCTCTTTGGGGGCTCTGTGCCAAAGAAATGATAGCCGCATACTGTGCATTCCCACATTACGGGCTCGTCACGCTTCCAAAGTGTGCCGTCTTCTATCATTTTGGCATATTTCAGGAATCTATCGCGGTGGTGTGCCTCCACTGTGGCAATTGCGCGGAAATGCTCGGCAATTTCAGGGAAACCTTCTTCATCCGCTACCTTAGCAGCGTTGGTGTACTGGTCAACACCTTCAGTGCGCTCCTCTTCAGCTGCGCATTTAAGGTTGGATAGAGTGTCTGCTGTAACACCTGAGTCAGCTGTGATGGGAACTGTCACTTGACCGCCTTCAAGGAATTTGAAGAATACCTTGCCATGGTGAAGTTCGTTCTCGGCTGTATCGTTGAAGATTCTCTCTACTGGGATGAATCCTTCCTTGTTAGCCTTCTTTGCATAGAAGATGTAACGGGTGTAAGCTGATGATTCACTGAGATAGGCTGTAACGAGATTTTTCTCTGTCTGTGTGCCTTTAATACTTTTTGCCATGATAGTAATTTTTAATAGTTGAACTTTTGATTACTATAACAACAGTAGCTGCAAAAGTGTTTAATCAGCCTGCGAAATTTCTACTTTCATTGTTGATTTTCCATCAACATTTATCATCAGCGTATTTGCGTTAATTGTATCCTGACTGAGAATTCTACCCCATTTCGGATCTTTCTTCAACTTAGAGGGATCCTTAACTTTAATCACAACCTCAATATCATCGCTATAAGGCACACTAAGGCTGGTAATATAATAGTCGTTGATCTCCTCAACCGCCGCAGAATCACCATCCTCACTGACAGTCTCTACTATTACATCTCTATCTCTACTTACATCCACTCCAATACGCTTCATGTAGTCATCCCACGGCTCGCCGGAAGCCCTGAGCAGGCTGAAAGTAATTATCTGAAGAACTACTACCAACAGTAATAGTCCGATGATTATGTATGTAGTCTTTTTCATTATTCTATGATTTTTAATCTTTGTCTTTTTTTATAAAATCCTCATAAAGCTCACCAAGCTTTTCCGGAGCCACTCCGATCGAACGCAGGCGTGAAAAGAAATACCGCAACTCGTCGTTGAAGAAAGTAGCTTCACGCTCCTTCTCTATCTGCTGCATAGCGTCGGGAGATATAAAATATCCTACACCACGCTTATTGTAAATGATACCTTTAGATGCTAAATATTCATACGTTCGCATCACCGTATTGAAATTGACTTGCATCGCCGCAGCACTCTCACGCACTGACGGGATTCGGCAATCCGGAGCATAGACGCCTGTAGTGACATCGTCGCATAATCGGTCAGCGATCTGAAGGTATATTGGTTTTGATTTCTCGTTGAACTGCATAGGCATTACCATCTCTGTACAAGTTCTATTTCCGTAAGACGCATGTAGGCCACGGTGTAATTCACCAATGCCATAATACATCCTGCAATCAACACAAGATTCTCGACACCAAAATCCATAACCCACCTATAATTTTCTATAGAATAGTGCATGTTGGTATTGGTAAGAATAAACTCACCGAGCCAGAAAGATATCAATGAGTAGATAGCTCCCAGCACAAAAATAGCCCCCAATGTCTTAAGCCATGATGTTTTAGGCCAGACAATACCACCAAGCACAAATATTGACTGTATAGCAAGCAGTACACCGAAATATACCTTCACGGCATCTGCCATAAAGAAGTCTTTTGCTAGACCTATAGGATGAATACATTGCGCTTCGGGATAATAGATTTTTCCCACAACATACCTAATCAGATCAACTACCTCAAAACCCACGAAGCAAACTACCATAGTAATTGGAAGCACTACAATAAGGCGTGCTATGAATTTCTCAAACTGCGACGCAGGAACCATCAATGCTGAAAGACGCATGGATTTATCACCCATATCCGCAAAAATCATCGATCCGGCTAATGTAATAAAACCAAAGAAAGCCAATAAGAACATCCAAAACTCTGTGGTCCACATAGGATCTTCCGTACTGTAATAGTCAAAGCTATAAATCTTGCCAATCAATATCTGCCAAAGCTCAATTATCAGAAGTATACCGAAGGCACCGCCCGCATAAGCGAAATACTTACGGCTCCCTACTTTACTAATATAGGAGAAATATCTGCCAAAACGGTTTAAGTCAAAAATCTGGTTCATAACTGGTCAGGTGTTTTTTGGTTGAACATTTCGCGCACCACCGCCGGATTATTGACAGTGAGGCCAAATAGAGTCTCAAGATTAAGTTGTGTCTCGCGACTGTCGAAGTTCGGGAGGACTACATTCGTACCCTGCAGCGAAGGCAATGCGTATAGAGCCGAAGCTATTACTTCACGCGAATCAGTAAGCTCGAAAGCAAGCTTATCTGTGATTCGCGCCACAGATTCGTTGAGTAAAACGCCACTATTCTCCATAATAATCACATGGTCGAGAAGCAAATTCACATCCTGCACCTGATGGGTGGAGATTATTACCGAACGCTCGTCGGTCATGCCTGCCGCCACCATACTGCGGAAAGCCGCTTTACCAGGAATATCGAGACCGTTGGTAGGCTCGTCCATCAGTAGCAAAGGCGTATTGGCAGCAAGCGCAAAGCTCATGAACACTTTCTTGGTCTGACCCATCGACAATCGTCCAAGATGCACGTCAGCCGACATGTCAAACATGTCAAGGTATCTGTGCATATCCGACTCAGAGAAATGCGGATAAAATGGCGAAAGAGCTGCCACGTAATCCTTCAGTTTCACATTAGGGAGATGAAGCACTTCAGGCACAATGAAGACATCACTGAGAGTGACTGGCTCACGCTTTTGAGTGTTGACTCCATAAAGCTCTATCTTGCCGCTCCGAGGCGTTAGCAGCCCGCAAATGAGATACAGCAGTGTAGACTTGCCAATACCGTTACGGCCAAGAAGACCGTAAACTCCACCGGGATGAATAGAGAGCGAAATCCCGCTTAGTACGGGATTTCGCTTTCCCGGGTATGAAAAAGTTATGTCATTTATCGTTAGCATAGTGTAATAGTTGATTAGGACACTGCAAAGGTATACACAATTTTTATATCTGCAAAATTTTTTTCGAATATTTTCTAAAAATTTTTCATTTTAGCAATTTGACCATTCGTAGAATCGAAAATTTGATGATTTAGCTATAATTGTCACATTATTTAAATAAAATTGGTAATTAGCAAAATTTTTCATAATTTTGTCAATTGAATAAAACTGAGCGACAACTCCAACGACATGATTGAAGACCCCGAAGATAACGACCTCGAAGCTAAAGACGGCGCTACCGACGATGCTGCGACCGATTACACTCCGGCCCTTGAGAAATCCTCGAAGGGCTTTAAGCCATATACATCTGATCTAGATGCTGTGCGCAACCAATTGCGCGGAATGTACCAAAGCTGGTTTCTCGACTACGCATCCTACGTAATACTCGAACGCGCTGTGCCCAACATCGAGGACGGACTCAAACCTGTGCAGCGTCGTATACTCCACTCCATGAAAACCCTTGATGACGGCAGATTCAACAAAGTGGCCAACATCGTGGGCAATACCATGCAGTACCACCCGCACGGCGACGCATCAATCAATGACGCATTGGTGCAACTCGGACAAAAGGACCTACTCATACGCACCCAAGGCAACTGGGGCAATATTCTCACAGGCGCATCAGCGGCTGCCGGCCGATATATAGAGGCAAAACTCTCTCATTTCGCTCTTGAGGTGCTATACAATCCCAAGGTGACGGAATGGACTCCCAGTTACGACGGGCGAAAGAAAGAGCCCGTGACACTTCCCGCCAAATATCCGCTCCTGCTGGCTCAAGGAGCTGAAGGCATTGCAGTGGGACTGTCATCAAAAATCCTGCCGCACAACTTCAACGAAATAATAGACGCAGCAGTCCACTATCTCCGCGGCGAAGAGTTTGAGCTATACCCCGATTTCGTGACAGGTGGATTTATCGACGTGAGCCGCTACAACGACGGCGCACGGGGCGGTACTGTGAAGGTGCGAGCAAAGATAGAGAAGGTGGACAATAAAACACTCGCCATTACCGAAATACCTTTCGGGCAAACCACAGGAAGCCTCATTGATTCCATACTCAAAGCCTTGGATAAAGGCAAGATAAAAATACGCAAAATCGATGACCTCACAGCCGAGACCGCCCGAATCGTGGTGCATCTGCTGCCCGGCACATCCTCTGACAAAACTATCGACGCTCTCTATGCCTTTACTGCGTGCGAGGTGTCCATCTCGCCCAATTGCTGCGTAATCTCCGACAAGAAGCCGTTATTCTTAGGTGTGAGCGATGTGCTGCGCCACAACGTGAACACCACGATGCATATATTAAAGACTGAACTTGAAATACGTCTCAACGACCTCTCTGAGCAGCTGCATTTCGCCTCGTTGGAGCGAATCTTCATTGAAGAAAGAATATACAAAGATGAAGAGTACGAGCAGTCGAAAGACACAGATGCCGCAGTAGAGCATATCGCCATGCGACTTGAGCCTTTTGCCGATCAGCTTTATCGAGCCGTAACACGTGAAGACATACTCCGACTGCTCGAAATAAAGATGAAACGTATCCTGCGATTCAATGCCGACGAGTGCGACAATCTCATACTAAAAATAAAGAGTGACATCGAAGAGACGCACATGCACCTTGAAAGGCTCGTGGACTACACAATTGACTGGTACACGTCGCTGAAGAATAAATACGGCGAAAACTACCCGCGCCACACCACAGTGCGCGGATTTGACAGTATCGAAGCCGCCACAGTGGCCGACGCCAACGAAAAACTGTACATCAACCGTGAAGAAGGATTCATAGGCACAGGTCTGAAGAAGGACGAGTTTATATGCAATTGTTCGTCAATCGACGATGTGATAATCTTCTACAAAGACGGCAAATACAAGGTGGTGAAAGTACAGGACAAGCTTTTTGTAGGCAAGAACATACAATATGTCAACGTATTCAAGCGCAACGACGACCGCACTATCTACAACGTGATATACCAAAACGGCAAAGGAGGCTACTACTATATGAAGCGTTTTGCCGTGACCGGCGTGACGCGTGATAAGGAATACGACCTGACACAAGGAAAGCCGGGAAGTAAAATATATTGGTTCTCAGCCAACTCAAACGGAGAGGCTGAAGTGGTGAAAGTGACTCTCAAACCCAAAGAACGCCTAAAGACACTTCAGCATGACGTCGACTTCGCCAAACTCGCCATTAAAGGACGCGGCGCCATGGGCAACCTCGTGACCAAAAACGAAGTGCATCGCTTTTCGCTCAAAGAAAAAGGCACTTCCACCCTGGGAGGACGCGAAGTGTGGTTCGACCCTGATGTGCTGCGCCTGAACTACGACGGACGCGGTGATTATCTGGGCGAATTCAGCGGCGATGACAAAGTGCTGGTAATCCTCGACAACGGTGAATACTATACATCCAGCTTCGATGCCTCCAACCACTATGAAGAAAACATCCTGCGCATCGAGAAATTCAGTCCGGAAAAAGTGTGGACTGCAATTCTTAATGACGCCGACCAGAAATACCCCTATATCAAGAGATTCGTATTCGAAAACTCAACCCGTCACCAGCGATACCTCGGAGAAAACGAAAAATCAAGTCTAATACTCCTCACTGACACACCCGGAGCGCGCTTCGAGGTAAAATTTGCCGCTCCCGACGAATTTAGAGGTCCAATAATAGTGGACGCATGGGAGTTCATAGGCGAGAAATCTCTTAAAGCCCGCGGCAAACGACTCACCACTTATGCTCTGGAATCAGTGACAGAGATCGCGCCTCGCGAACTGCCGCGGACCGATCAGGAAGAACAAGATATCGACACGACACCTGAAGAAGAGGACATCAACATAGAGACTGCAATCTCAGACGAAGATCTTCGCGACCAAATCAACGGGCAGCAAAAGCTATTCTCGGACGATGAAATATAGACCACCATTTTCAAGATAATAAAAATGCCTAAAGACAAAATACGCATCCTTATTGCCTCCTTAGCCTTGATATGGGCATCTATGGCTTCCGCCCAAGAAGCCATATTGCGCCCCGTGACATCAAGCTACATGCTGGAGGCCGGAGCTTCGCATCTGGCCGACACCTACCTCACCCCGCTGCACTACCGCGGCTGGCACACGGCAGTGCGCTACGATCGGCGCCAAGCCATGGGCTTTGATCCACAGCACTGGACCATGCAGTTAAAGTTAGGCTTCGGGATAGACGGTACTGAGAATCCTGCCAAGAACGCCAACATGTACTCGGCAATGATCGATGCGTCGTGGGCAATGATGTGGCGCAACTCCCTACCGATAGGCGTAACGTGGGGAGTTGGCCCCGCGACTTCCATTAATGCCGGAGCTCTATATCTATCGCGCAACGGCAATAATCCGGCATCAGCCAAAGCCGCATGGACTGTTGACGCCACTGCCTTCGCTTCATGGAGCACAAAGATATGGCGAATTCCCGTGACATTTCGCTATCAGCCTACTATGCCCCTCACAGGCGTATTCTTCTCCCCGGACTACGGAGAACTCTACTATCAGATTTATCTCGGCGACCATAAAGGCCTTGTGCACACCGCTTGGCCCGGCAACTATTTCATGCTTGACAATATGATTACAGCCGATCTGCATTTCGGCAGTACATCGCTGCGAATAGGCTATCATAACAATATATTCTCGTCAAAAGTGAACGACATCGTGTCCCAAGCCATCACCAATTCTATTGTAATAGGCATAACTACCGAATGGATATCGCTGCGTCCCAACTCAAAGTCCATAAATACCAAAATAATCTCAAGCTATTAAGATGATACGGAAATTAATAATACTATTCACTGCCACGATAGCACTTACGGCGTGCCACCACATTGAAGAGTGGGACAACGACGCAAAGGGCAATTTTGAAGCGCTATGGACGGTAATCGACGAACACTACTGTTTCTTCAAAGAAAAAGACATCGACTGGAACGCTATACATAAAAAATACAGTTCGAGAGTGTACGACGGCATGTCGTCGCAAATGCTTTTCAGCGTATGTGCCGATATGGTCAACGAGCTGCAGGACGGGCATGTGAACCTTGCATCATGGTTTGACACCTCCTATTATCGCAACTGGTGGAGCGATTATCCTCAGAATTTCAACGACAGGCTTGTCGAGCAGTACTATTTCAAATTTAACAACAAAACCCTTGGCGGCCTGCAATACGCTATTCTTAACGAGAATGTGGGCTATGTGCGATATTCGTCATTCACATCAGGTATAGGCGAAAGCAATCTTGACGCAATCATTAACGAGTTTGCCCTATGCACAGGCATGATTATAGACATTCGCGACAATGGCGGCGGCAACCTCACTAACGTGGAGACTCTCGTGCGCCGCTTCATTCACGAACGCACACTCGTAGGCTACATGGTAAATAAGACCGGACCCGGACACAACGACTTCTCAAAGCCTGAACCTTACTACTTTGAACCTATCGACGGAGGACATCTCATTTGGGATAAACCCGTGGTGGTGCTTACCAACCGCAGTACATTTAGCGCTGCCAACAATTTCGCTTCGATAATGCAATATCTGCCCAATGCGAAAATCGCGGGAGCCACATCCGGCGGAGGCAGCGGTATACCACTCTCCCTTGAAATACCATGCGGATGGACTATAAGAATGTCGGCTGTGTCGGTGCTCGACGCCCAGGGAAAGACCACCGAATTTGGCGTAGAGCCGTCGGAAGGCTGCGCCGTGGATCTTGACCCAATACTCGCTCTCAGCGGCATCGACTCCATGATTGAGAAGGCTATTGAGATAATAATTATGAGATAATAATTAATAAACAAGTAAAAAGTGAAACTGCTAAGAACAGCATCAAGAATAGCGAGCATTATCTTCTGGATTGTAATGGCGGTAGTGCTTTTGGCATTAGGAGTTGTCTTATTGCTGTATTCGCCATGGGCACAGAACAAATTACGAGAAAAAGCTTTGGAGGCGCTTAACAATAAGCCCGGCGTGTCGGTGAAATTCGACGGTTTTAGATTAAAGTTTCCAATCAATCTGAATCTCAATGGATTGTCTTATGTGCAGGACGGCGACACATTGGTAAAGGCTGACACGCTCGTGGCCAACGTGAAGCTTATGCCGCTGCTAAAGAGCAAAGTGGAAATCACAGACGCTAAGCTAATAGGCGGCTATTACCAACTCGGCACACCCGACTCGGCTATGTGGATGCGCATCTCGGCAGGAGAAGTGGATATTCGCCCCGCCACCATTACTCTATCGCCTATGGACATATCATTAGAGGACGGCATGCTGAAAGATGCCGTAGTGGATATGGTGCTTAATCCAGACACTACGACTACGCCCTCCGATACCGCTGCTGTACAGGATATGGTGATACGCCTAAAGCATATAGGATTGGAGAACCTCACCTACCGCATGAAGATGCTTCCAACCATTGACTCTATAGGGCTGAATATCAACTCAGGCGATCTCTCCAACGGAAAAATCGATCTTAAAGCACAGACTCTCGACCTCGCATCATTCGTAGGCACACGACTAAATGCGGCATATATAGCTCCCGACTCAGCCACCATTGCCGCGACTCCAGTGGTGCCGGTGTCAGAGGACACAACAGCTACGAAGCCATGGACCATAAAAATCGACACTATCAATTTTGTCAATTCAAAAGCTTTGTACACCACACAAGGCGTGACACCGCTGCCCGGACTCGATTTCGCTTATATCCAGGCCGACAGTATGGATCTCACCGTACATAATTTCTTCAATCAGGCCACCACACTAACGCTGCCGCTGCAAATGCACGCCACCGAACGCTGCGGTGTAACGCTTGATGCATCAGGCACATTCCGACTCGACGAGACAGCTATGTACTTTGAGAAATTTAAGGTGCTCACCGCCTCCACATCTCTCGAAGCCGACGGATTGATGGGTATGGGCGACCTACTCACCGACCCCACTCTGCCGCTAAAACTCAAAGCCTCCGGATTCTGCTCAATATCGGATTTAAAAAAGATGTTTCCCGGCTACATGCCTTATCTGCTGTTGCTTCCTGCCAACGGTAAAGCCGATCTTAACCTTGACCTTCAAGGCACAACATCGCGCCTCAATGTTTCCGACCTGATGCTGGCACTAAACGGCTGCATACGTCTGCACGCCAAAGGCACCATCGACAACGCTTTCTCTACCAACGACATTGGAGGCGATTTGGCTCTACAAGGCAATATCTACAATATCAACAATATTGTGAAATCATTTTTGGAGCCGGGATCTACAATCATCATACCACCCATGACTTTAGGCGGCAACGTGCATCTCCACGGTCCGGCTATGGCCGGCAATCTCAACGCCTATACGCTCGGCGGCAAACTGGCACTCGATGCTAAATACAACAGTAATACAGAGGGGTATGCCTTAGATATTAAAGCCGACCAATTCCCTGTCAACGCTTTTATGCCCGACATGGGAGTGGGCAAAGCGTCATTTACGCTCAATGCTCACGGCAACAGCTTTGATATACTGAAGCACTCTACAAAACTCAATGCAAAAGCCAACATACACTCACTGGTATACGAGGGTTACGACTACCGCGACGTGAAATTGGACGCTACTATCCTGAACGGCAAAACGGATATAAACGCGTCGATCGACAACGCTGCAGCAAAAGTATTCATCAACGCAGAAGGCACTCTTGCCGACGATATGTACCATCTGACTGCTAATATCGACGGTCAGGACATTGACCTCCACGCTCTTAATCTCTCTGAAACGCCGATGTATATGTCAACGAGCCTGGACCTCGACGGATCATACAACTCGAAGACCAATGATATAACGGCTATTATCAATATGCCCGAATTTTATTATAAGGGCACAGACGCGATGGAATTTACCCTCACAGATATATTCGCTCATTTCAACACATCTGACTCACTCACCGATCTGACTATTCACAACCATGACTTGGTGGCTAATGCGTCAATACCCATGGGTCTGATGAAAATATCGACAAAGGTTGACACACTTATGGCTGTGATTGACAAGCAGATGAAGAATAAGCAAATAGCCGTGGACACTATACAGCAATCAATGCCTCAATTCAGCATTGATTTGATAGCTGGCGAGGACAACATGATCAACGATATCCTCAGCGCGCAGAAGATGAAGCTAAAACATCTGTCGCTATTCGCCGCCAACGACTCAACACTTCACCTAAACTCCACAATCAACAAGCTGTTCACAGGTTCGATGATGCTCGACACAATAAATTTCGATTTGAAACAGATGGGCAACCGACTGCGTATGTTGGGCGAACTCAACAATATGCCCGGCAACTTGGATGACTTCGCACATGTGAGTCTTGACGGCATACTCAACAACAACAATGTGTCGATGCGTATTACTCAAGAGAACGCCCAGGGCAAAACCGGATTTGACATAGGTGCGATCGCTATCTATGCCGACTCTACAATCTCGTCGCGCCTTTTCCCTCTCAATCCTGTAATCGGATATAAGAAATGGACAGTCAACCTCGACAACTATATAATATATAATTTGGAGACGAAAAAGATTGATGCAAACCTCAAGATGAAAGGATCGGACTCATCATTGCAGCTGTACACCGTCAACCAGCCAACGATGCCCACCGACAGCATAAACGGCGTCAACAATAATGTGGTGCTGAAAATATCAGACGTGCATCTCGCCGACTGGATTACATTCAACCCCTTTGCGCCACCAATCTCAGGCGACCTCTCGGCAGACATAAATCTAAACTGGAACGGAGGCAACGATATCAACGGAAAAGGCAATGTGGCTCTTACCAACTTCTTGTACAACAACGAGAAAGTGGCCTCGTTAGTAGCTAATCTTGATGTGGCCACAAATATCGAAGGTACTGTGCGCGCTACAGCCGACCTGATGGTGGACGGAGAGCGAACTATGACTCTTGCCGGAAACCTCAATGACAAAAACTCAGACTCTCCTTTCAATCTCGATTTCTCTGTGATACACTTCCCACTCTCTACGGTTAATCCATTCCTTCCTGCTGATATGGCTCGCCTTAAAGGCACTCTCAACGGCAATATGATGATAACGGGAAGCTCGGAGAACTCCATCTTCAACGGCGAAATCTACTTTGAGGACGCTGCTATAAATCTGCCAATGACCGCGGTATCCTACCCCTTCTCTGATGTAAAGATTCCGATAAAAGACAATATTATCACTTTCAATGACTTCAGTATTAAAGGCGTACATGGCAATCCATTAGCTCTAAACGGAGTAGTGGATATCACCGACCTGGCGGCCCCCAAATACGACCTCACGATGAAAGCCCGCAATATGATGCTTGTCAACTCCAATAAACCTGCAAAGGGAGCATTGGTCTACGGCAAAGCCTACATCGACCTTGATGCCGCGGCAAAAGGCAACCTCAACTTCATGAATCTTGATGCCAGCCTAACGCTCTTGGCAGGCACAAACGTGAACTACATACTCACAGAGGCCACCAACGAAATAGCTGACGTTTCTAACAGCGACATGGTGAAATTCGTAAATCTAACCGACACTGCGGCGGTATTGCAGGCCGACAGTATCGCTCCCGAAGGAATGCTGATGAACATTGACGCCAAACTTACGATACAGACCGGTACAACTATTACCGTGGACCTGCCCACAAGCACACGCGACAAAGTACAGATACAAGCAAACGGTACTGTGACCTACACACAATCACCCCTTGACACTGAAGGGCGACTGGTGGGACGCATCAACCTCAACAATGGATTCGGACGCTACTCAGTACCTCTAATAGGGGAAAAGAAATTTGATCTCGTACAAGGTTCCTACATATCCTTTGATGGCAATATTATGAATCCTACTCTGAATATTCAGGCTTCTGATCCCGTGAAGATAAATGTGACACAAGACAAGAATTCGCGTATGGTGAATTTCGACATATTACTGAGTGTCACCGGTACGCTCGACCATATGGATGTGGCATTCAATCTCTCGACCGATGACGACTTGTCAATAGCCAACGAATTGCAGTCAATGAGCGCAGAACAAAGAGCCAACACCGCTATGAACATGCTCTTATATAATATGTACACCGGAGGAGGCACGTCATCCTCGGCATCCGCCGGACTGACCGCCAACCCACTGTTCTCGTTCCTGGAGAGCCAGCTCAACAACTGGGCTGCCAATAATATAAAAGGTGTGGACTTGCAGTTTGGCATCGATCAATACAACCAGACCACCAACGGATCTACCTCAACGGCCATGACATATAGCTATCAGGTGTCAAAAACTCTGTTCAACGACAGATTCAAGATTGTGGTGGGCGGCAACTACACCAACGACAACAACGCTGACGAAAACATAGCCGAGAACCTTATAAATGATATTTCCTTTGAGTACTTCCTCAATCCCCAGCAGACTATGATACTGAAATTATTCCGTCATATGGGCTACGAAAGCATTCTTGAAGGCGAGGTGACACAGACAGGCGTTGGTTTCGTCTACCGCCGTAAGCTCGACCGCCTTGTCAATATCCTACCTAAAATAATACGCCCACGTTATAAAGACTAAGCTTGAAAACTGATTATGAGCCGAAAAAGCATAACTTATATTTATCTCTTGCTGATAGCGTTGGTGGTGTACAGCTGCTCCACCACCCGTCGCATACCTTCCGACGAATACCTATACACGGGTATCAAGCCGCTCAAAGTGAATACAGACACTGTGGACGGAAAGCCTCTGCCATTTCCGCCTGCACTGAAGGAGGCACTTGTGGAGGCTGTGGATGTGGCGCCGACAAAAAAGACATGGGGCATCCTTCCGCTTGGTCTTTGGGTGTACAACAACTGGAATGACTCTGCCACAGGGCTGAAAAAATGGCTCTACGACAAGTGGGTGAAAGAGCCGGTGCTTGTGTCTGACGTTAGACCGCAGCTCCGCACCAAAATGCTCGACCAGATACTCGACAACAACGGCTATTTTTCCGGGTCAGCCTCTTACGAACTAATCCACCCAAAAAATCCTAAAAAAGCCGCCATACAATACTCTATTGTTCCCGGCAATCCATACCCTATCGACAGCCTTATATTCCTGCCCGACACCACCAAGCTCACCTATATGATAGATTCGCTCGTGCATAAGGACCGGTATCTTGGCAAAGTGCCGAATGTGGTATTCTCGATGGACTCGCTAAACATCGCTCGAACACGCATCACCAACGTGCTTCGCAACCGCGGCTACTACTATTTCGCTCCTGAATTTTTAGAATATCTTGCCGACACCATAATGAAGCCCGGCAAAGTGGTGCTAAAACTCGAGATAGCGTCGAACATACCCTCTTTCGCTCGCGACAAATATATCACCGGCGATGTTAAAGTGTACGCCCACCGCTACCGCAGCGGAGGCACACCCGACACATTCAAGCTCAAAAAGGTGACACTTATACAAATGATGCCATCGAAGCTGCGCCACTCTGTATTTGATGACAACGTCACATTCAGAAAAGGCCATACGTTCACTGTACGGCAGATGAACAACACACAGTCATATCTCTCGCGTCTCGGCATATTTCAGGCGGTAAATATCGAGGCGATACGCGATACATCGGCAAAAGTGCCAACAATCAACGTAAATATTGGCACGACTTTCGACGCACCATGGGAAGCTTCAATCGAAGTAAACGCTACATCTAAGTCCAACAGCTACATAGGCCCGGGTCTTACGGTGGGCATAACGAACCACAACATATTCGGCGGTGGCGAGCAATTAGGCATCAATCTCACGGGATCGTACGAATGGCAAACGGGGCGCGGCAAAAACCGGTCAATATTCAATTCTTATGAAGCCGGATTGCAGCTATCCCTCGCATTTCCACGCATGCTTGCCCCGAAATTTATACCACGACGCCACCGTCAGCTCAACTGGACACGCATCACGCTGGGGGCCGAACTGCTCAACCGTCCGAGCTTCTTTAAGATGGCGCAGCTCAACACAGGTATCACTTACGACTGGCAGTCTAACCGTTATCTCAGTAACTCGTTCACTCCCTTCAAACTGTCATACACAAAGCTCATACGCACCACCCCTGAATTTGACTCGATGATGGTAGTCAATCCGGCAATCGCCTTGAGCTTTGAGAGCCGGTTTATACCTCAGATGTCTTACCAACTCACCTATGACAGGCAATTTAACCGCGACAACCGCTTCAACTGGCAACTTCAGCTCACAGAGGCTGGCAACGTGTTCTGGGCGCTCTATGAAATATGCGGACAAAAGGGAGAAAAGCGTATGTTCGGCACTCCTTTCTCTCAGTTCATAAAAGGCCAAACTCAGCTCGTATGGAGTAGGCGCGCCAAAGGCAACAGTTGGATTGTTAGCCGTGTTGCTGTAGGCGCGGCACATGCCTATGCCAACGCCAAGCATGTGCCGTATTCCGAGCAATTCTACTGCGGCGGTGCCAACTCGGTAAGAGCCTTCACTGTGCGCAGTATAGGTCCGGGTAGCTACCACGATCCGAAGGTTGTGGACGATTATTTTGATCAAACCGGTACGTTCAAATTCGAAGCCAATGTGGAATACCGCTTCCCTCTCTACGGACCGCTGAACGGAGCTGTGTTCCTTGACTCAGGCAATGTCTGGCTTCTGAAAGCCGATCCTATGCGTCCGGGTGGACTATTGCGCGGAGACACATTCTTTAAAGATCTTGCCACCGGCACCGGCGTCGGACTCCGATTCGACATAGGCATGCTCGTATTGCGCGGCGACCTCGGCATAGGCATCCACGCCCCTTACGACACAGGCAAAAGCGGCTATTATAATATGACGTCATTCAAAAAATCTTTGGCTTTCCACCTTGCTATAGGATATCCGTTCTGACGCAACGGGCTTAAAAACGCACAAAAATGGGCCATTTGTGCCAAAGGTTAAATTTTACATAAGTATTGACAAATAGATAAATAATTCGTAATTTTGCTTTATCATTTATTCATACTATTCTAATATTCATTTAAACTATTATGGCAAAAATCTCGGGAGCAGTGACCATAGACGAAGACCGCTGCAAGGGATGCAACTTGTGTGTAGCCGCATGTCCGACACAAGTACTTATGCTACAACCAAAAAGCGTAAACGACCGCGGTTATCACTACGCTTTCGTGCACAATCCTGAAGCATGCATAGGATGCGCCTCCTGTGCTATCGTATGCCCCGACGCTTGCATCGAGGTGTACAAAGTGGTAATAAAGTGATCCTAAAGCATATTCACATCAAAAATTCAAAAAAATATTATAAATGGAAGAAGTAAGATTGATGAAGGGCAACGAAGCTATAGCCCACGCCGCTATCCGACACGGATTTGACGGCTACTTCGGATACCCCATCACTCCCCAATCGGAAGTGCTCGAGACCCTGGAGGCTGAAATGCCCTGGACCACCACAGGCATGACCGTGCTTCAGGCTGAAAGCGAAGTGGCAGCCATAAACATGGTGTACGGAGGCGCAGCCGCCGGCAAAGCCGTAATGACCTCCTCGTCTTCTCCAGGCATCAGCCTTAAGCAAGAGGGAATATCATATATAGCAGCAGCCGAGCTCCCGGCCCTTATCGTGAATGTGATGCGCGGAGGTCCCGGATTAGGCACTATCCAGCCATCACAGGCCGACTATTTTCAGGCCACCAAAGGCGGCGGTCACGGCGACTACCACCTAATCGTGCTCTCTCCAGCCACAGTACAGGAGATGGCCGATTTCGTGGGTCTGGGCATCGACCTTGCCTTTAAATATCGCACTCCTGCCATGATTTTGGCCGACGGTGTGGTGGGACAGATGATGGAAAAGGTAGTGTTGCCGCCTTTCCGTCCTCGCCGAACCGACGAGGAGGTACGCCAACAATGCCCCTGGGCCGCAACCGGACGCCATGGCCGCGACCACCGCAACATAATCACCTCACTGGAGATGGAGCCCAATAAAATGGAAGTCAACAACCTACGCCTGCAGGAGACCTACAAACACATCACCGAAAATGAAGTGAGATTTCAAGAATATTTCACCGAAGACGCCGATTACCTCATTGTTGCATTCGGATCTGTGGCCCGCATCTGCCTAAAAGCCATAGAGGATGCCCGCGAGCAGGGCATAAAGATAGGTCTGCTCCGACCAATCACTCTTTGGCCCTACCCCACCAAAGAAATCGAACGCCTCGCAAAGCAGGTAAAGGGAATCCTTACAGTGGAACTCAACGCCGGACAGATGGTTGAGGATGTACGTCTCTCTGTCAACGGCACGGTGCCGGTTTACCATTTCGGACGTTTTGGGGGTATCGTGCCCAATCCCACCGAAGTGCTTGATGCTTTCAAAAATTTATTTCTTAAATGACCCCATCTCCACATGACTAAAGAAGAAATCATAAAAGAGGGCACCAAGGTGTTTTCTCGCCCGGAGCTCCTTACCGAAAATATCACTCACTACTGCCCTGGATGCGGCCACGGAGTGGTGCATCGTCTGGTGGCCGAAGTACTTCAAGAAATGGGTTTGGCGGACCGCACTGTGGGCATCGCGCCCGTAGGTTGCGCCGTGTTTGCCTACAACTATATAGATATTGACTGGATTGAGGCTGCCCACGGTCGTGCTCCCGCTGTGGCCACCGCAGTGTCGCGCCTCAACCCTGAAAACCTCGTCTTCACATATCAAGGCGACGGCGACCTTGCCGCCATAGGCACAGCAGAGACTATCCATGCTGCCAACCGAGGAGAAAATATCACTATCATCTTCGTAAACAACGCTATTTACGGCATGACAGGCGGACAAATGGCCCCCACTACACTGTTGGGACAAAAGACAGCAACTTGCCCTTACGGACGTACAGCCGAACTCAACGGATATCCTATCAAAATTTCCGATCTGCTGGTGCAGCTCGACGGCACATGCTATGTGACGCGCCAGGCCGTGTACAATCCCGCAACCGTGCGCAAGACTAAGGCAGCCATACGCAAAGCATTCCAAAACACCCTTGACAAAAAGGGCACATCGGTAGTGGAAGTAGTGTCCAACTGCCCGTCGGGATGGAAGATGACTCCGGTAGAGGCCAATGAGTGGCTCAAAGCCAACATGGAAAAGAAATATCCACTTGGCGACCTTAAAGATTGCTAACCGGCCTGATTTGCCAAATTGACAAGGAAAAATCAAATAATCATGAAAGAAGAAATTATAATATCCGGTTTCGGCGGTCAGGGTGTGCTTTCGATGGGTAAGATACTCGCCTATGCCGGACTCATGGACAATCTCGAGGTGACTTGGATGCCCGCTTACGGTCCGGAACAGCGCGGTGGCACAGCCAACGTAACTGTAATACTCAGCGACAAGCCGATTTCATCCCCCGTAATCGACGCATACGACACTGCTGTGCTTCTGAACCAGCAAAGTATCGACAAATTTGAAAGCAAGGTGAAACCCGGCGGCACTCTCATCTATGATCCTTACGGCATACACCATGCTCCAACCCGCTCGGACATCAACATTGTCCCCGTCAACGCTACTGATGCTGCAATCGAGCTTGGCAACACCAAGACTTACAATATGATTCTGCTTGGCGCCTTGCTGTCAGCCCGCAATCTTCTGAGCGACGACGATGTGGTACGCGCTCTTAAAAAGACTCTTCCTGAACGCCACCACCACCTCATTCCTCTCAACGAGCAAGCCATCACCAAAGGTCGCTCTCTCGTCAAAGCTTGACAGATATCCAAATACATACCTACCGGCAGTCGAAAGCTAAGTCTTCGGCTGCCGGTTGACTTATGTAAATAGAAATGGGGCCAAATATGTCAAATAATAATGTTTTATATCAATTTTATTTGCATTTTGTTTTAATTTGACGTAATTTTGCAACAATTTAAAACAATTTCTAAGAAAACTATAGCCGGCGACCTCTCCAGCCGGTCCTAAATTATACTCTTAGCATGATTCATCCTTTTAGAAGTGACACAAGCACTAACGGCAAACGTATGGCAGGCGCACGAGCCTTATGGAGAGCAAACGGCATGAAAGATGAGCAGTTCGGAAAGCCCATCATAGCGATAGTCAACTCATTTACCCAATTTGTGCCCGGACATACTCATCTACATGAAATAGGACAGATAGTAAAAGAAGAAATTGAGAAACAGGGCTGCTTCGCCGCTGAATTTAACACCATAGCCATAGACGACGGAATAGCAATGGGACACGACGGCATGCTCTACTCTCTGCCCTCGCGCGATCTTATAGCCGACTCCGTGGAGTACATGGTCAATGCCCACAAAGCCGACGCTATGGTGTGCATCTCCAACTGCGACAAGGTCACTCCCGGTATGTTGTTGGCGGCCATGCGCCTGAATATTCCTGCTATCTTCGTGTCAGGAGGCCCGATGGAGGCAGGAAACGTAGGAGGGAAGGATGTCGATCTTATAGATATAATGATACAGAGTGCCGACAGCAGCGTGGACGACAAGCAGATACATGCTCTCGAAGAGAAAGGATGCCCCACATGTGGCTCATGCTCAGGCATGTTCACCGCCAACTCCATGAACTCGCTGACCGAGGCTTTAGGTCTCGCACTGCCTGGCAACGGGACAATATTGGCGACCCACAACGACCGTATCAACCTATTCCGCAAAGCAGCCCGTAAGATAGTGGATAACACCTATGCCTACTATCGTGACGGCGATGAGTCGGTACTACCACGCAACATAGCCTCTCGCAACGCCATGCTCAACGCCATGGCATTAGACATTGCGATGGGCGGCTCAACCAACACTGTCCTCCACCTGCTCGCCGTGGCTAATGAGGCCGGTACTGACTTTACGATTGACGATATCGACGCTTTGTCGCGCCGTGTGCCAGTGCTTTGCAAAGTAGCACCTAACAGCAGTTTCCATATACAGGACGTGAACCGGGCAGGAGGTATTCCAGCTATACTAAAACAACTCGCTGACGCCGGACTGATTGACACGACGGTAAAACGCGTAGACGGAAACACTATCGCTCAAATGATTGACGAAGCCACATCTCCTTCCTACCTTAATACATGGCTGTGCGCGCCCGGAGGAGTACGCACCACTGAAATGGGAAGCCAAAGCTCATACTATAAAGAGATGGACACTGACCGCACCAACGGGTGTATCCGCGATGTGGAGCATGCCTACGTGCGCGACGGCGGCTTGGCAGTGCTTCACGGAAATATTGCCCATGACGGATGTGTGGTAAAGACTGCTGGTGTGGATCCATCAATATTTAAATTTTCAGGTCCGGCAAAGGTGTTTGAGAGCCAGGAAGATACTGTTGACGCCATCCTGCGCGACAAGATAAAGCCGGGAGATGTAGTGGTGATTACCTATGAGGGTCCGAAGGGAGGTCCGGGTATGCAGGAGATGCTGTATCCAACAAGCTATCTGAAATCAAAGCACTTAGGTAAAGAGTGCGCACTCATCACCGACGGCCGTTTCTCCGGAGGCACTTCAGGATTATCAATAGGCCATATCTCGCCGGAGGCAGCGCGAGGCGGCAATATCGGACTTGTTCGCGACGGCGATATAATAGACATTGACATACCCAACCGCACTATCAATGTACGCCTTACCGACGAGCAGCTTGAAGCTCGCCGAAAGGAAGAACTCGAAAGAGGCGCAGAGGCCTTCACGCCTCGCCACCGCGACCGCAAAATATCAAAGGCATTGAAAGCCTACGCATCTATGGTAACATCAGCCGACAAGGGAGGCGTAAGAGAATAAAGCTTATGAAAGAGAAGATTACAGGAGCCGAAGCGCTGATACGCGCGCTTCTTGCCGAGGGAGTCGACACTGTGTTTGGATATCCGGGAGGTCAGATTATCACAGTTTACGACAAACTTTATGATTATGCCGACAAGCTACGGCACATACTCGTGCGCCATGAGCAGGGTGCAATACACGCAGCCGAGGGATACGCCCGCGTGTCCAACCGTCCGGGCGTAGTGATAGTAACATCTGGTCCGGGAGTGGCCAACGTTGTTACGGGACTCAGCGACGCCCAGATGGATTCAACGCCGGTAGTGGTAATTTCGGGTCAGGTAGGAGCAAAATTTCTCGGAAGCGACGCTTTTCAGGAGACCGATGTTGTGGGCATCACCCTGTCGGTGACAAAATGGTCGATGCAGGTGCACAATGCCGAAGATATTCCTTCGGCTGTGGCAAAAGCTTTCTATATAGCAAGTTCGGGACGCCCCGGCCCGGTCGTGCTTGATATATCTCGCGATGCGCAGGTGGGCACACTCAACTGGGAATTCGAGACTCTCAAATTCATAAGATCATACAACCCTCACCCCACTGTACCCCCGGCTCAGCTGCTAAAAGCTGCTGCCCTGCTCAACGGAGCGAAAAGGCCTATGATACTCGCCGGCCACGGTGTGATGATATCTTCGGCCGAAAAAGAATTGTTGGCGTTAGCCGAAAAAGCCGATATCCCTGTAGCCACCACTTTATTGGGTCTATCCGACATCCCGACAGCCCATCCTCTCAACAAAGGTATGTTGGGCATGCACGGCAATTTAGGTCCGAACTATATGCTGAATCAGGCAGACGTAATATTAGGCGTAGGTCTGCGATTTGACGACCGAATTACCGGAGATGCTAATCATTATGCAAATCAAGCCAAAATCATACATATTGATATTGACTCGTCTGAGATATCGCGCAGCGTACCGGCTGAAGTGGGTATACACGGAGACGCAAAAGAGGCTTTGACCCATCTGCTCCCGCTCATCGACGAAGCAAATCACACTGAATGGATAGCAGAGTTTGACAAGTGCAACGAAGATGAGGCACGGCTCGTGAAGGACAAGGAGCTACATCATGACGGACCGCTGACTATGGGCGAAGTGGTGGAGTGTGTATCCAACGCCGCCGGCAACAATGCGATACTCGTTACCGACGTGGGCCAAAACCAAATGATGTCAGCACGCTACTTTAAATACACGATGCCTAAGAGCATTGTCACATCAGGTGGACTTGGCACTATGGGCTTCGGTCTTCCGGCCTCAATAGGGGCAAAATTGGCGGCCCCTGAGCGCACGGTATGTTTCTTCAGCGGCGATGGCGGATTCCAGATGACGATACAGGAACTTGGCACCATAATGCAGTATGGCGTAAACGTAAAAATGATCGTGCTCAACAACAGTTATCTCGGCAATGTACGCCAGTGGCAAGACCTTTTCTACAACAAACGCTATTCGCAGACACCTCTGTCCGACCCGGATTTCTGCATGATATGCTCGGCATATAATATAGCGTCGGAGAAAGTGACTCGTCGTGAGGATCTGCCGGCGGCAGTGGATCGAATGATGGCGCATGACGGCTCCTACCTTCTCAACGTGGTGGTGGACGAGAAAGACAACGTGTTCCCGATGGTACCTCCGGGCGGACGAATCGACCATATTATGATCAACGAGAAAGATATTTACACAAAGCGATAAGCCCGAAAGCTAAACAAAGATGGAAGATAATACAAAACAGCTATTTACAATCACCATATTCGCCGAACACCATATAGGATTGTTCAATCAGGTGCTTATCATTTTCACACGCAGATGCCTCAATATCGAAGATGTTTCTGCAAGCCGCACTGCTATTGACGGCGTGCATAAGGTCACTATCACCGTATGGAGCGACCGAAGCACGATGGAGAAGGTGGTAAATCAGATAGAAAAACGCATTGATGTACTGCGAGCATTCCTCTATACCGACGATGACATAATATATCAGGAGATAGCCCTATATAAAGTGGATACCGACAAATTGCTGAAAGAGCAATATCTCGAAAGTCTGATACGTCACCACAACGCACGCATACTCGACATCACGCCGGACTACACTGTAATCGAGAAAGCCGGACAGGCATGGGAGACGGAGGCATTGCTGTCGGAACTGCGACAATACGGAGTGCGACAATTCGTGCGCTCAGGAAGAGTGTGTGTGACTAAGTCAGCCGAAGAGCATCTTGACCAATACATAGCCGAACAAGAGCTTAGACGCAACCATATCTTGGGGGAAGATCGCAATGACTGATACTCTGCCGCAAACATACTCCATTGAAGGATTCCTGACTGCCGGAGAGACTAATGCTCAGGGCGAAATGCCTATGTGGCTTATTGTGCAAAATCTGATAAATGTAGCCACTATGCACGCCAATGCACTCGGTGTAGGATATGCCGATCTTAAACCATTAGGTATAGGATGGGTGCTCACTCATGTGGCTATAGTTATGAAGCGCTATCCGACAATAAATGAGACCTACCGCCTCACCACATGGATCGAGGGCTATAATCGCCTGTATTCCGACAGATGCTTTGTCCTAACCGACGAAGCGGGCAATGAAATAGGGCATATGCGCACCAACTGGGTGGCGATGGATATGGTGAAGCGCACTGCAGCTGATTTAAGCGTGCTGCCCACTGATAGATTTGTGATGCATGAAGGCAAATGTCCGGTAGAGCGTGGACGCAAGCTTCAGCCCTTAGGCGAAGAAGCTCAAGAGACGGAATACACGTTTAAATACAGCGACACCGACTTCAACCGTCACGTCAACACTGTAATGTATGTGCGTCATACCCTCAACCAATGGGATATATCGCACTACGACCGCTATAGGATAGGGCGTTTCGACATAGCCTTCCATGCAGAATGTCGCTACGGCGAGACTGTAAAGATTCGACACATTGATTTAAACGACACTAATCCGGACAACTTTAAATCGGTATGCGAGATAATTAATCCGGCAGGACATCGCGCAGTGACGGCTGCCATACAATGGAGCCAGCGTTAACAACATAAAATCATCAAAATATCAGAAAATTTAATAATCATATAAAATAATAAAAATCATGGCAAAACTGAATTTCGGCGGTACAATTGAGACCGTCATCACCCGTGAAGAATTTCCATTGGCTAAAGCCCGTGAAGTGCTAAAAGACGAAACTCTCGCTATCATTGGCTATGGCGTTCAAGGCCCGGGCCAAGGTCTCAACCTACGCGACAACGGCTTCAACGTAATCGTGGGCCAGCGTCAAGGCAAGACATTCGAGAAGGCCATCGCCGACGGTTGGGTGCCGGGCGAAACACTCTTCTCTATCGAGGAAGCTTGCGAGAAGGCCACAATCATTATGTGCCTCCTCTCCGACGCCGCTGCAATCGACCAGTGGCCCGTGATAAAGAAATATCTCACTGCAGGCAAAGCCCTCTACTTCTCTCACGGCTTCGCCATCACCTGGAGCGACCGCACAGGCGTAGTGCCTCCCACCGACATCGACGTAATCATGGTTGCACCTAAGGGCTCAGGCACAACAGTGCGCTCGCTCTATCTCGAAGGTCGCGGTATCAACTCATCTTTTGCCGTATACCAGGACTACACCGGACGCGCCCTCGAACGCACAATCGCTCTCGGCATCGGCATTGGCTCGGGCTACCTGTTTGAAACAACTTTCCAGCGTGAAGCCACCAGCGACCTTACCGGCGAGCGCGGTTCGCTCATGGGTGCAATCCAGGGTTTGCTTCTTGCACAATATGAAGTGCTTCGCGAAAACGGTCACACACCGTCCGAAGCATTCAACGAGACAGTTGAAGAACTCACTCAATCGCTTATGCCCCTCTTCGCAGCTAAGGGTATGGACTGGATGTACGCCAACTGTTCCACCACAGCGCAGCGCGGCGCATTGGACTGGATGGGCCCGTTCCACGATGCCATCAAGCCCGTAGTGGAAAAGCTTTACGCAAGTGTAAAGAGCGGAAATGAGGCTCAAATCTCAATCGACTCCAACTCGAAGCCCGACTACCGCGACAAGCTCAACGAAGAGCTGCGCCAACTCCGCGAAAGCGAAATGTGGCAGACCGCCAACACAGTGCGACAGCTCCGTCCCGAAAACGCTAAATAATTACGCTTTATCCCAAAGATTCAAAAAGAGAGTGTTGACAACAACACCCTCTTTTTGTTACATACCTCTCCCACCATCCAGGCAATATCTCTAAATAGCCCGGTACGGCAAGGATCAATGTTGATGATTTTTTGCAGATATTGGAATTATTATTTAAATTTGCAGAGAATTAATACTTTTAACACTCCACTACCTAACACCTTTGTTTACTATTGATTTTATAAAATATGATTTCAGTTGATGCTCTTACTGTAGAGTTTGGCGGCACAACTTTGTTTAAAGATGTGTCGTTTGTAATTAACCCAAAGGATCGCATAGCCCTGATGGGCAAAAATGGAGCCGGAAAAAGTACGCTGCTCAAAATTCTTGCCGGAATACGTACACCTACTCGCGGAAGCGTTTCTGTGCCTAAAGATTGCACAGTGTGCTATCTGCCCCAGCACATGATGACCGAAGATGAGCGCAGCGTATTTGAGGAGGCTTCCCTTGCCTTCTCACATTTGAGAGAAATGGAGCAAGAAATAGAGGCTATGAACGAAGAGCTTGCATCGCGCACCGACTATGAGAGCGATTCGTATATGGCTTTGATTGAAAAGGTGGCGGCAGCCAGTGAGAAATTCTACGCCATTGATATGACACATTTTGAGGAGGATGTGGAGAAAGCGCTTCTCGGATTGGGGTTTGAGAGAAGCGATTTTAATCGTCCAACGTCGGAGTTTTCCGGAGGTTGGCGCATGCGCATAGAGTTGGCTAAACTCCTATTGCAGAAGCCTGATGTATTGCTGCTCGACGAGCCCACCAACCATCTGGACATTGAATCTATAGGATGGCTTGAAGATTTCATAATATCAAGCCCTATGGCTGTGGTGGTGATAAGTCACGACCGCCGATTTATCGATAATATCACCACTCGCACTATAGAGGTGACACTCGGACGTATCTACGACTATAAAGCCACTTACAGCCACTATTTGGAACTTCGTGCCGATCGGCGCCGCCAGCAACAGAAGCAATATGATGATCAGCAGAAGCAAATAGCTGAAGCCAAGGAATTTATAGAACGATTCAAAGGCACCTACTCAAAGACCTATCAAGTGCAAAGTAAGGTGAAATGGCTCGAAAAACTTGAAATTGTAGAGGTTGACGAAGTGGACACATCTGCTCTTCGGCTAAAATTTCCGCCATGCCCTCGTTCGGGAAACTATCCGGTGATAGCCGAGGGTGTGGGCAAAAGCTATGACGGCGTGCCTGTGTTCAAAGACGCCACATTCACAATCCATCGAGGCGACAAGGTGGCTTTTGCAGGACGCAATGGCGAAGGAAAATCCACGATGGTTAAAGCTATAATGGGCGAAATAAAGCATGATGGTGCACTCAAATTAGGCCACAATGTGCATATAGGATATTTCGCTCAAAACAGTGCGTCGTTGCTTGATGAGAATCTCACTGTGTTCCAAACAATTGATGATATAGCCATAGGCGATGCGCGTCTTAAAGTACGCGACCTCTTAGGAGCATTCATGTTTGGCGGAGAAGAGAATCAGAAGAAGGTGAAAGTGCTGTCGGGCGGCGAGCGAGTCAGACTATGCATGATCAAACTTCTGCTCGAGCCTATCAATCTGCTTATCCTTGACGAACCCACCAACCATCTCGATCTCAAAACAAAGGATATACTCAAACAAGCACTAAAAGACTTTGACGGAACACTTATATTAGTGAGCCACGACCGAGATTTCCTTGATGGACTGGTATCGAAAGTGTACGAATTCGGCGGCGGCAAAGTACGCGAACATCTATGCGGCATAAATGAATTTCTTGAGGAAAAGAAATCTGAGAAGCACTGCTAACACATGATTTTTTAATTTTTTATGCTAATAATCGTTAAAAGTTATACAAAACTTTAACTATCTGCTTGACAATTGAAAAATTATGACTACTTTTGTACGTGTGTTTTTCATAGTATTAGATTAAGATAAAGGTTTAAAAAAATGGGATGTCGTGAGACATCCCATTTTTGCATTTATTAGTAATTTTTTATTACTGATTTATAGCACGTTAACAATTCTTCAGTCGATTTACGGTACAGCCACCTCGTAACGCAATTTATAATGATTGCGGAGAGCCTCAAAATCATTGGGTGCTTTTTTTAACGCTGCCGTATCCTCCAACGGGTTATAGGACGCTGAAATGGCTTTTGCCGTCACGCTTTTGCATGCACCGGACGACACATCCTGCTCCATCGCAATATACGGCAATCCAAAAAAGGAAGACAAAGCGTCAAGAGCCATACGTGTGGCTCTCACCTTTCCCTCATAACTATAACCTGCAATATGCGGTGTGGCAATCTCTGTCTTGCGAAGTAAATCCTTAGAAATATACGGTTCGTTTTCCCAACAGTCTATTACAGCAGCACTCACCTCCCCCTTTTCCAGAGCATACAACAAGACCTTTTCATCCACCACTCCACCTCGAGCGGCATTGATGATAATAGGCACTCGACGCAGACTGCCAATAAACTTTTCGTCCACAAGATGACGCGTCGAATCGTCCAATGGTGTGTGGAAGGTGATAATGTCAGCCTTCTTCGCTATTTCCTCCAACGTGCTCCAGTTATCGCCGCCTTCAGCCTCTTGGCGAGGCGGATCGTTGAGAAGCACTGTCATGTCCATACGACGCGCCCACTGCTCAACAATACTACCAACATGACCCACTCCAACTATTCCGATTGTATACTGGCTTATAGGACGATTTGAGAGATGTAGGACAGAAGAAAGCACATATTGCGCTACTGCAGGAGCATTGCATCCCGGTGCGTTAGCCACTGTAATTCCAGCCTTTTCACACCACGGCAAATCAATATGGTCGGTACCTATGGTAGCCGTAGCGATAAATTTTACACGGCTTCCTTCGAGCAGCGAAGCGTCGCAGCGAGTGCGAGTACGCACCACTAAGGCATCAGCATCCTTTACCGCTTCCGGTGTAAAATCTTCTGGTGTCAGGTACTCAACCTCAGCATATGGTTCGAGAAGACCGTGAATGAAAGGAATATTTTTCTCTATAATAATTTTCATATTATTCAAGATTACGGATTGTTAGGACCACACCTACTCACTCGACTATACCAAACATCTCCACATCGTAATGCCAAGATATATGGCAATAAGACTAAGGATAGCGATGTATGACTTATTAAAATTAAGTATAGCCACAAACATATGAGCTATCTGATAGGACACAAACACATTGAGCAGAGTAAGGAACGGGAATACATCATCAAAATCAACAATAGTAGCTAAAATAGTAACTAATGTATTCAATGTAATCACACTCAGAAGCGACCGACTCTGCGCATTGTAGCTGATGATTTTATAAATATTCTGCAAAAGTGCGCATAAGCCGAGGAAAAGAGTGAGTGACACGGTGAGCAACAAAATACGATTGCGCACCTCTTGCATATCCGGCAGCATAAAGGTCCAGTCCGGCAGCTGCAAATCGGCTATTGTCACGATTCCAAAGCCAAAGAAAATAATCCAAGGTGTGAGCAGCCCGGTAACAATCGCCAACAGTGTACGCATAGAGAACAAACGCAGCTGAAAACACGCCAAGAACATTGTGAGAATATACACCAAATAGGCAGCATCAAAAGCAGTACAGCCCGACAATATTACAAACACAAGGAAAATCTTGCGTCTGTCAATTTCACCTGACACATGCACAAAATACAAAATGGCTACACACAGAAGCACCACGGCGCACAGCACTGTGCCGGGGCACAATTTCACCAAAAGCGAAGGCGTGGCAGACGTGATGACAAGGAACAGAGTACACTGGAGCTTTGAGGTGGATCTCATTAGATTATACGCCTTGTTAAGGTAGTTTATCAAAACCACAATAAGCACTACCAAAGCCGCCTCAATCCCCCACCCGATTTCAGGAATCAGATTCCAATCGCCGCTCCACGGCCCAACAAACCCCTGGGCAGACATAGCGGCCGGACTAAATGATGAAGAATAAGCCACAAGCGCGCTTGCGATGGCTATAAGACCAGCCAACACAAGCGCGCCACGGGCATGCATTGCATGGGTTATCAGCTCGCTTTTCATTGAAGATCCTTGCCGATATCCCTGCGGAAATATTTTCCTTCGAATTCTATATTTTCTATAGCCTTATAGCTTTTAGCCAAAGCATCGGCTATGGACGAGCCGAGCGAGGTGGCAGCTATAACGCGGCCTCCGGATGTGAGCAAAGTGCCGTCAGCATCCTTTTTTGTACCCGCATGGTAAAGTACAGTTTCCTCAGGAGCGAGATTACCTGTAATGGGCAGTCCTTTGGGATAAGAACCGGGATATCCTCCCGATACTGCCATAACAGTGACAGCCGTGCGCGGATCGGAAATAGCGGGGACATCGGCAAGATCACCTTTGGCAGCCGCCTCCATAAGGTCAACGAGATCTGATGCAAGACGGGGCATCACTACTTCGGTCTCCGGATCGCCCATGCGCACGTTGTATTCAATCACCATAGGATCACCGCCAACATTAATAAGACCAAGGAAAATAAATCCACGATAGTCGATACCATCGGCAATAAGACCGTTGATTGTAGGTTTAATGATGCGCTCTTCCACCTTCTGCATAAAGGCTTCGTCTGCGAAAGGCACAGGGCTTACAGCACCCATACCACCTGTGTTAAGACCGGTATCGCCCTCGCCAATACGTTTATAGTCCTTTGCCACAGGAAGGATGCGATAGCCTCCGTGACCATCGGTAAGCACAAACACCGAGCACTCTATACCGCTGAGAAATTCTTCAATCACCACAGTAGCCGACGATTTGCCGAACATGCCCGAAAGCATTTCTTTCAGCGACGCTTTAGCCTCATCGAGATTATCGATGATAAGCACACCCTTGCCGGCGGCAAGGCCATCGGCTTTAAGAACATAAGGAGGGGTAAGAGTTTCAAGGAAAGCGTATGCATCATCTATCGTGTCGGAGGTAAAGCTTTTGTAGCGGGCTGTAGGAATGCCATGACGCATCATAAACCCTTTGGCAAAATCCTTACTTCCCTCAAGGGCAGCACCGTCAGCAGCCGGACCAACTACGATAAGGTCGGGACACTCGTTTGCCATATAGTTGCGGATACCGCCCACCAGCGGATCTTCGTTGCCTACCACAAGCATCTGGATGTCGTTGGCTTTCACGAAAGAAGCTATAGCTTCAAAATCCATCGGCTTTATGTCGACATTGGTGCCATAAGCGTCAGTTCCGCCGTTGCCGGGAGCGATGAACAGGTGGTCGGTCTTGTTACTTTTACTTATTTTGTGGGCTATGGCGGCTTCACGACCGCCTGAGCCTAAAAGGAGTATATTCATTTTATAAAATTTATATATCTTGGAAAAATATACACAGTGTTCACGAAAATGTTTGATATACTATACTTAGTTATTTTCACCGTCTTTTTTACGCCAGCCGCGAGAGCGCATTTTCGGAGCCTCTCCTTCTGCCGGGGGCAAAGAAGGACGTTTACCGCTTAATGCCTCAAGAGCACGCACATTTCTGCGTTTTGCCAGCGGATTTTCCGGTTCCTCTACATTGTAAGAATCCCGATCATCGAAACGACGCTTTGGACGGTCATCATAACGGCGATTATCCGAACGATTGTCTTTGTCGCCATCAAAACGAGGACGTTTGGGTCGATCATCGAATTTGCGATATTTATCTGAGCGATCTTCTCCATCACCAAAACGATTTCTCTTGGGACGATCGTCTTGCTTGCGACGTTTCTCAAAACGCTCATCTTCATCATCGTCAAAGCTGCGGCGCTTGGGGCGGTCGTCAAACTTGCGACGCTTACCGCCACGGTCGTCTTCATCATCATCGAAACGGCGACGCTTTGGACGGTCGTCAAACTTGCGTCGCTTACCGCCACGGTCGTCTTCATCATCATCGAAACGGCGACGCTTTGGACGGT
>CAZJKZ010000002.1:0-59455 GCA_964546885.1 uncultured Bacteroides sp. | reverse complement strand
CATCCGACTTGTGGCGTTTGCTATAGCGATCATCATCGTCATCGTCGAAATGGCGGAGTTTCGGGCGATCTTCTCTCAAAGGTCTGTCTTCTTTGAGCTTACCGCCTGAGGCACGAAATTCTTTTTTGTTTCCAGCAAAAATAACATATTCACGAAGTTCGCAGTCGAGCGAACCATTTAAAAGTGCTATTTTCTCCGACGGCGCAAGCCCGATGCAATGGAAATACTCATCTTCATAGCCAATAATCCATGCGTTATAGCCTACAAACACATTTTTGAGCACTGTTCCGATAGTGGAATATAGGCCTTCCATATCATCAACACTGATACGCTTGCCATAAGGAGGATTGGTCACGAGTACTCCGGCCGGTTGGGGAGCCTCGGTCCATTGTGATATGGGCTTGCACTCAAGCGATATGTACTGAGCCACACCTGCGCTCTTTACGTTTTCAGTGGCGATAGCTATTGCCTTTGGAGAGATGTCCGCTCCATAAATCTTGCATGTCACCTCGCGCTCTTGGCTATCGTCATTGTATAGGCTCTCAAAAAGCTCCTGATTGAAATCAGGCCACTGCTCGAAAGCGAATGATTTACGATATATGCCCGGAGGAATATTTGCCGCGATAAGGGCAGCCTCCACAAGGAATGTTCCGCTTCCACACATGGGATCAACAAATGTGGTTTCGCCCTTCCATCCTGAAAGCAGGATAATGCCGGCGGCAAGCACCTCGTTGATAGGAGCATCATTCTGAGCCACTCGATAACCACGCTTGTAAAGCGACTCGCCTGAGGAGTCGAGCGACAGCGTGACATTTTCATCAGTTATATGCACGTTGATCATAATATCAGCATCCTCAAGGCGCACACCCGGACGCTTGTCTGATCCATAACGATCGCGGAACCAATCAACAATAGCGTCCTTCACCTTATACGTAACGAATCGGGAGTGCTGAAACTCCTCGCTATTTACCACCGTGTCGATACGGAATGTCTGGTCGACCGAGAGAATGGTTGACCAATCGAATTCCTTCACCATCTCATAAAGAGTATCGGCATTCTTCGCCTCGAATTTATAGAAAGGCTTAAGAATACACAGAGCGGTACGGCACCAAAGGTTAGCCTTGTACAGCATCTCAAGGTCGCCTGAGAATGACACCATCCTGCGTCCGGGCATCACATCGTCGGCGCCAAGAGCACGCAATTCGTCGGCAAGAACAGCCTCAAGGCCTTTCATGGTTTTGGCAACCATTTCAAATTTTTCTTCCATCTCTGTCGAGCTTTAAATTTTTGGCGCAAATTTACAAAATTTTTCTGAATTATACTCCAAATAAATATACGCAAATAAATAAGTTGCTCCACATTGATATTTCGAGGATCATAGGCATTGTAGAATACATGATTATTTACATACCCCTCTCGTTTCAGGTTTTTGAGAACCGTTATAGCCCTGTGGTGCCTTTTGCCCACATGCGTGAGATATACCTAATGTTATTCAATGCATCAAAGCCAACCAGCTTGAGGCATTAACAGAGCAGAATGGCTTTTTGATGACGTCAGCCCCATATACATTTCTCCATTGACCGCAGACTTACTTTTCGCCTTGGGCAACTCTTGGGCTACCACTTCAGCGCTCAAAGCATCATCATTCTCAACAAACATTATTTTGTATGTTTGCTTATCATTAGGTATCATTACATCAATATCATTACCCATGGATGTATATACTCACCTTCCTTATACTCAACAAAGTCATTAGTTCCAGGAACGCCCCAACCGTCATCAGCATAGAGCATGCTGCATATAGTATCACCTGATTCTGCAAAAAGCATAACGCCATTCCCGTTAGGAAGTGGTTGATTGAACGATGCAATAATGCCCTCGTTGATTTTTCTAATCCGTCCTCCGCTTTGAGTGGTAGGAATTTCACGGATATCAATACATATATATCTGATCCCTTAACCTTTATTGCGTCAGTACGGCCAATGAGCAAAGAGTCATTAGTTTCAAGTGGTACAACCTTGAGAGACGCAACATGATCCGAGAGTTTTGTCGAACCTATCTCCGTGATACTTGATTTTTCCGCTATTGCGGAGTTTTCTCTATCTTTTTTCCCACAACTTGAAAGCATTGCAATAAGGATAATGCTAAGTATAATTCTATATGATTGCATATCGTTTAACAATCTTTTTTATTCCTCTGAAATTTATGAGAAACACAGGTCTTTTAACCCAATGTTCGTAACATTCCATATGTTTGCTCTAATTACACACACGGCTTTTTCATTTAAAATATAAGTAGGTACATAATTCTCCTTGCAAGCTTACGTGCAAAGTCCAAAATAAAACTCGACAAACTCTTGCAACCGCCATATATTTGTTTTATCTTTGCAAACAAAATGACAACACTATGGAAGCAGCCGTACAGAATAAAGCCACAATGTTCCGCCTTGACGTAGATCTGATAGAACGACTCAATGAGATGGCACGTGAGCAGCATCGAAGCCTCAACAATTGATATATGGAGGAGGACGTTGACGAAATCTTGTTACAGAAATTTGTGACACGGCTCGGATTATCCCGGGAATCTTCTGAATGTTTCTGTAGGCTGGGGAAATTTGTGAATCTTAAGAAAGGAGAGGTCCTGGTCATGCAGGGCTATGTCTGCAAGTATCTGAACGCGGTATTGTCTGGAAATTTCAGTTTCCAGTATTGCGATGAGAATGGCGACACACGCACTGTCGGATTCAACTCAAACGGCTTTGTCACCGAATACCATTCCCTACTGACTAAATCTCCGGCGAAGTACTCTGTGACGGCCATCTCCGATGCCCTCATCTTTAGATTTTCCCGGCAACAGGTCCTTGATTTTTATGAACTGAACATGGAGACCCAGCGGTTCGGGCGCCGCATAGCCGAACAGTTGTTTTTTCACAGGGACAGCCTTTTGTTTGCCTTCCGTTGCGAGTCAGTGGAAAGCAGATACCTTCACCTGATAGAAACTGTTGACTTCCGTATGAATTCCCTGTCTTTAAAGGATATGGCCTATCTGATAGGCGTTACACCGGAGACATTGAGCAGATTGAGGCGAAAAATTAAGAAGCCTGATGATTCTTGACTTTTGTCAAGACCTCATTTGGTGGCATATCCTAATTTTGCAGTCAAATTACATTTGACTATGAGATATTTTTCGATAATATCAGCAATCTTAGGATGTGTTGCAGTCCCTTTGCTTTCCAGTGCGAAGCTTGTGCGCGGACAAGTGATTGACCATGTCACCAAGGAGCCGATGGCAGGAGTATGCCTAAAATTCTATCCGGATTCGGCCTGTTGTTTCACTGATTCGCTCGGTTACTTTACATTTGATGGGATTGGCCATACCAGAATTGATATTGAAGCGCAATTCAGCGGATATGATAACGCATTGTTGTCGCAGATTCTCACCACATCGTCAAAAGATCTCGTGGTCACCATCGAGCTCAAGGAAAAGATCCACGGTCTTGATGAAGTAGTGGTGAGTGCCCGTCACCCAAAGATGGTAACGCAAAACGAGATGTCCGTGACGGGAGGCCGTTCGTTTTCCGTGGAGGAATGTCGTAGGTACGCCGGAGGAATGGATGACCCCGCGCGGATGGCATCGAATTTCGCAGGCTGCGGGACGGTAGGACCCGGATCTAACGCATTGGTCGTAAGAGGGAACGCTCCATACAGTGTTTCATGGAAGTTGGAAGGAATAGACATCCCTTCCCCGGTGCATTTCAACGGAAGCGGCGACATACCTGGAGGAGGACTCTACACGATCTTCAGTAGCTTCATGCTTGCCAACTCAGATTTTTATTCCGGTTGCTTCCCGGCTGAATATTACAATGCAGTCGGGGGTATCTTTGACGTGAAACTACGCTCTGGAAATCCCTGGAAACATGAATTTTCCACGCAGTTAGGCATCCAGGGATTTGAGCTCTCGGCGGAAGGTCCCCTGTCCAATGCGAACGGACCGACATTTATATGCAATGCCCGGCTCTCCACGATGCAACTGTTGTCTAAAATAATATCAGAACTGTCGCCAAGGCAGACTGTCGGTTTCCATGATTATAGCGCAAAGCTATATTTTCCCAACACAAAAATAGGCCGGATATCAATCTGGGGGATATTGGGACGCTCAAAGGTAGATCAGGTTGCTGCAGATGTTCCTAATGAATGGATTTCCACAGACGACCGCTCCGATCTATCCATGTATAATATGATGTTCGCTTCCGGAATTACGAATGAATATACGTTAGACACCGGGGGTTCGATGAGAAATATTGTTGCCGTGACTAGAGATTGTCAACACATGAATTACGGCATACGACAGCTGGATAGACCTGAAGCTCCAGCGTCAGATTATGAATATGACGACAAATGCACGAATTTGATTGTATCCAGCATCCTTAACCAAAGACTTTCCAACCGTACTATCGGACGATACGGCGTCACATACAAACATATCCGGGACAACTGCCTAATGCAATTCGAGGAAGACGCCGAAAGGCCATTCTGTAATTATTCGAGCACCGCCCAGTTACTGCAGGGTCATAGTCAGATAAGGCATGGTATCTCAACAAAAATCACCTCCATACTTGGCGGAAGCGTCACGTACTTCTCATCGTCCGGAGAATGGGTGGTTGAACCCCGTCTGGGATTGGAATACAAGCCCAGACAAAATCACTCGATTGCACTTGGGCTCGGGCTCCACTCACAAATTGCAACGCTTTATATCTATATGAGCAATAAAAGCAAAGCGTCAGATAATAATAAATTGAAGATGATGAAATCCTTCCATTTCTCCGGAAGTTATAGTCTGACACTATCTCCAGTATGTCGCCTCAAGATTGAGCCATATTTCCAATACCTGTATGATGTCCCCGTTCTCGAAAACAGCACGTTCTCAATAATTAACCTGACCACCGTGCCGCCCTCATCTATTATGCGCGAACGCTTTGGCGGCGATGGAGCCGGACTGAACACAGGGATTGATGTCACTTATGAGAGATTCATGTCCAAGGGATACTATTATATGGCCTCATTGTCGGTATTCAGATCGACCTACAGAGATTTCTTCGACAACTGGCATTCTACTTTTTTCGACACCCGATGGTATTTCAATATTTTGGGAGGAAAGGAATTCACTTTCCGACGCAAGAATGGACTTGAAAAAGTATTGGGACTAAACGCCCATATTTCTATGTCGGGGCATAACCCCTATTCTCCCGTCGATTATGAGGAAAGCCATAAAAACAAGACCATAATATTCGATGAATCGCTTCCATTCTCCTACAGGAAAAAGGGCATCAACATCTTAGGTGACATATCGTTGACTTATATGGTCAATTATCGGCATTTTACCGGGACATTTGCTTTGCAGGTAAAAAACTTTTTTGGCAACCAGTATCTGGGTAAAATATACAATCTACCTTCGGATACCATTGAGGAATTATATTTCAAAAGCCCCATCCCTCTGCTGAGCTACAAGATTGAGTTTTGATTTGCTCACTCGACCCACAAGATGATGAAATTGGAGGTGTATGACAGGGGATAGTCTTGCAGTTAGTGGAGAAGGACTGGGCGGGAAACAGGAGCAGAAAAATTATGCCATACGCTGCATCACACGGTGCATCTTTTCGGCAATTTGCGGATTGCACAGATTGCCGAGACTGCCCTCATGGGTGTGGTGGGCCTCACGATGAGGATGATACTCACCATTCTGCACCTGCATGCCTATTGTGCGGTATGCCTCGCGGAAAGGCATGCCTTCAAGAGTAAGCCTGTTGGCATCTTCCACTGTGAAGAGATAGTCGTATTTGCTGTCGCTGAGGATATCCGTGTTTACTCGGATATGGTCGAGCATGAAAGAGCACATATCCAGACAGTTCACCATCTCAGTGGTGGCAGGGAATATTATATCTTTGAGAAGCTGAAGATCCCTATTATATCCAAGAGGCAGATTTGCGGTGAGCAGTGCTATTTCGCCGTGGACCGACTGAAGACGATTGCACTTGCCTCGCATAATCTCAAACACATCAGGATTCTTCTTATGGGGCATAATGCTTGATCCTGTGGTGAACTCATCGGGGAACGACACGAAGCCAAAATTCTGACACATCCACATGCACACGTCCATAGCAAAATGGCCTAACGTTGAGGCCAACGCTGATAGAGCCATTGACACGGCGCGTTCGGTCTTTCCTCGACTCATCTGGGCTGCCACTACATTATAATGCAGGTCGGCGAAATGAAGCAGACGTGTGGTCATGGTGCGATTGAGAGGAAACGACGAACCGTATCCGGCAGCCGAACCAAGCGGGTTCTGATTGGCTATCTCATATGCGGCCGCTACAATCTGCATATCATCTACGAGCGACTCGGCATATGCACCGAACCACAAGCCGAAAGACGAGGGCATTGCTATCTGCAAATGGGTATAACCGGGCATCAGCACATCCTTGTACTTCTCGCTAAGGGTCTGAAATTTTTCAAAAAGATTCTGTACGGAATTGGAAATTTTAAGCAATTCATCGCGGAGAAAGAGTTTGAGATCGACAAGCACCTGGTCGTTGCGCGAACGCCCCGAATGGATTTTCTTGCCAATGTCGCCGAGCTTGGCTGTGAGCATAAATTCCACTTGCGAATGCACGTCTTCCACGCCGGGCTCGATTACAAACTCGCCGCGGTCGATGACAGCAAGAATATTTTCAAGTTCGGCTAACAACAACTCAAGTTCGGATTTTTCGAGAAGGCCTATGCTTTCCAGCATGCGTATATGAGCCATAGACCCTTGCACATCATAGCGGGCAAGGCGCAGGTCGAGCTCGCGATCCTGTCCCACCGTGAATTCTTCTATCATTTTATCGGGCTCGAAGCCCTTGCTCCATAATTTCATGTCTTTTTTGAGTATTTTATCTATGTGTTTTTGCACATCTCAGATAGTTGTGCAAAAATGTAGTATGATTTATTTGCGGAAATATTTTGCGACCTTGGATATCAAGTCGTGATAAAAGTCTATGCCCTCGGCTATTTCAGAGATCAGTATGTACTCATCGGCTGTATGGCTTCGACTTGACTCTCCGGGCCCAATTTTAAGAGTCGGGAAGTCAGGCATAAGCGCCATGTCCGAGGTGGTGGGAGATACAAAGGGGGTGCGTCCCAAGGCTACGGCGGAGGCAACAAGGGGATGTGAATTGTCAATAACAGAGGCTCGTATTCGAGTGGAACGTGGCACCGCCTCGCTGCCTATAGCTTTGCGTATCAGCTCTACAGTCTGCTCGTTGGTGTAAGCATCGGTAGTGCGGACATCCACCACAAAAGTACACAGTTCGGGCACTACATTGTGTTGACGGCCGGACTGAATCTGCGTGACTGATATTTTCACAGGACCCAAAGTGGCAGACTCTTTCGGAAAACGAAGATCCCGCAGTATGGCTATATCGTCAAGAGCCTTATACAAAGCGTTTACCCCCTCGTTACGGGCAGCGTGACCGGTGACTCCCTTAGCCGTGCAATCAAGCACAACCAAGCCTCGCTCAGCCACAGCAGGCTGAAGACTTGTGGGTTCACCCACAATCGCCATGTCAATCTTTATGCCTTGAAGCGCCATTTCCGGCAGAAAAGCGCGCATACCATGCTCGCCCGACACCTCTTCCTCAGCAGTGATAGCCAAAAGGAGATTGAAAGGGAGAGGTTCGTCTTTCAGCATACAGAACACCGAAGCAAGAGACACCGCCGAAGCACCTGCATCATTGCTGCCAAGACCATATATGCGACCGTCGCGATGGATTGGAGTATAGGGGTCAAAGCTGTAGGACGGCGACGGCTTCACTGTGTCGTGGTGAGAATTGAGCATCAGAGTAGGCAGCGAAGGATCATACGCTTTGGCAATCGCCCATACATTATTATAAACACGCTTTGGTTCAAGCCCCTGAGCCTCCATCCATTGCATCAGCACATCAGCAGTGCGATCCTCCGACCGGGAGGTGGACGGTGTGGAAATAAGACTGTCAAGCAGTTCTATGGCTTTTGCGAGCATACGGCAGATTAATTAGAGATTGTAGTACCAGCTTTAGCGTTAACGTCATCTGAGTGGCAGATACGCACACACTCTACACCCTGCGCCACAGCTTTAAGAGCATTTTCAATCTTAGGAATCATACCATCAGCCACAACTCCTGAAGCCTTCAGCTCAGAGTACGAGTCAGGAGTGATGGTCTCAATTACAGAAGTAGGATCATTGACATCTTTAAGGACACCCTTCTTCTCAAAACAATACGTTAGTCGCACAGGAGCTACTTTAGCTGTGCCGAGCGCTACGGCTGATGCCACCGAGTCAGCGTTACAGTTAAGAAGGGTACCCATGCCATCATGCATTATAGCACAGAACACAGGCACAAATCCTCTGCTGCACAGATCAACAATGAATTCGGCATTTACATTATCAGGATCAATATCGCCCACATAGCCATAATCAATCGGCTCGGGAGATCGGCGAGTGGCCTTCACTACATTGCCATCAGCGCCTGTAAGACCAATGGCATTGCAGCCTTCGGCTTGCAGCATACTAACGATACGCTTGTTTACAAGTCCGGCATATACCATGGTCACAACATCAAGCGTAGCGCGGTCGGTGACACGACGACCGGAAATCATTTTTGTTTCGATTCCCAAGCTACCACTCATACGGGTTGCTTCCTTGCCGCCTCCATGCACAAGAACCTTCATACCCGGAATAGCGGCAAAATCCTTAATGAAGCGGCTTAGGGCTTGAGGATTATCCACCACATTACCGCCAATCTTCACTACATTAATAACTGAATTCATAGGGATTGAAGCATACGTTTAAGCACAGTCTGAGCGGATATCTCACGATTTGCAGCTTCGGGTATTACTATACTGCGGTCTGACTCTATCACGTCGTCTGTAACGATCATATTGCGTCTTACGGGCAGACAGTGCATGAAGAATGCATTGTCGGTCAAAGCCATTTTTGCAGAGTCCACTGTCCACGAACGATCGGTGTTGATCACCTTCCCATAATTGGGATCAGCATAAGCCGACCAGTTTTTTGCGTAAACAAAGTCAGCGCCTTCAAGGGCTTTGTTCTGGTCATACTCCACACGGGCATTGCCCACAAATTCGGGAGCGAGTTCGTAGCCGTGAGGATGAGTAATGACGAAATCATAGCCGGTGGCGTTCATCCATTGTGCAAAAGAGTTGGGCACAGCCTGCGGAAGCGCACGGGGATGCGGAGCCCATGTCATAACAATCTTCGGACGCTCCTTTGTCTTGAACTCCTCGATTGTGATTAGGTCGGCAAAACTCTGGAGTGGATGACCGGTGGCAGCCTCCATGCTGAACACAGGACGACCGCTATATTTTATGAATTGCTCAATTACGCGTTCCTCATAGTCCTCGGCCTTGTCTTTGAGTCCGGCGAATGAGCGCACGCCAATTATATCGCAGTAGCTTCCCATTACAGGAATGGCCTCAAGCAGATGCTCGGCTTTATCGCCGTCCATTACCACTCCACGCTCCGTCTCAAGCTTCCAAGCGCCCTGATTTACATCAAGCACCATCACATTCATACCGAGGTTCATGGCCGCCTTTTGTGTGCTGAGGCGTGTACGCAGACTCGAATTGAAGAATATCATCAGGAGGGTGCGATTACGACCTAAGTCGGTGAAAGCAAAGCGATCTTTTTTAATTTCAAGGGCTTCGTTGACTGCTTGACGAAGGTCGCCTATGTCATTTACACAAGTAAATTTTTTCATAATTGTCTTTTTTTAGTAATGGCACGACTCAATGAGCAATTCAATGAGCCGTGCCAGCAGTGTCGTTTGACTTAAACGGGGCTTAATTCGTAGGCGAAAGCGTTAAGGAAATGGTCAATCTCTTTCTTGCCCACGCTAAGTGCCGGCAAGAGCCGAACTGTGTGCTCGCCGGCTCCGCCGGTAAACACATGGTGGTCGTAAAGCAAGTGCTTGCGCATCTCGCTGCCTGAGCCTTCAATCTCTGCTCCCACCATAAGTCCGCGCCCGCGCACTTCTTTCAAAGCGGGAATCTCGCGAAGCTTGTCAAGAAGATAATTACCTACATCGTAAGCATTTTCCACAAGATTTTCCGCCTCCATCACCTCGGCCACGGCTATGGCAGCGGCACACGCTAAATGGTTGCCGCCGAAGGTTGTACCGAGCATGCCCTTCTTTGCCTCAAATTCGGGGGAGATTAGCACGGCACCTACAGGGAAACCATTGGCGATACCTTTGGCCATAGTAATGAGGTCGGGACGTATTCCGGCATACTGGTGAGCGAAGAATCGTCCGGTACGTCCATATCCTGATTGTATTTCGTCAAGGATAAGAACTACCGAGTATCGGCTGGTGACGTCGCGCAGCTGGCGAAGGAATTCGTCAGTAGGCAGCTGTATGCCTCCTACTCCTTGTATGCCTTCGATAAGTACGGCGCAGAATTCGCCGGTGGCGAGTTTGTTTTCCACCGCCTCTATGTCGTTGAGCGGCACAAATTCCACATGGTCAGTGCTGTTGAACGGAGACACAATTTTTGGATTGTCAGTGGCTGCGACGGCTCCGGATGTGCGACCATGGAAGGCGTGGTTAAAGGCAAGGACCTTGCTTTTGCCGGTGTGGAAAGAGGCAAGCTTAATAGCATTTTCATTGGCCTCAGCACCTGAATTGCATAGGAAAAGGCTGTAATCATCATATCCGCTTATGCGTCCGAGAATAGAAGCAAGCTTGTCCTGAAGCGAATTTTGTACCGAATTAGAGTAAAAACCGAGTTTGGCAACCTGAGAAGAAACAGCCTCCACATAGTGGGGATGGCAGTGGCCGATAGAGATTACGGCATGTCCGCCGTAAAGGTCAAGATATTCTGTGCCGTCGGCGGTATAGACATAGCATCCGCGTCCGAGCACAGGCTCAATATCATATAATGAATATACGTCAAATAATTTCATAGAGCAATATTAAAAAATCAGAATGCGGAAGGCTTGAGTCGAAGACCGGCACTCTCATCAATACCAAATGCTATATTCATATTCTGAACCGCCTGACCCGAAGCGCCTTTTAGCAGATTATCGATAGCACTAATGATAAGGAGCTTGTCGCCATGCTTTTCAAGACTGATAAGAGCCTTGTTGGTATTGACCACTTGCTTAAGATCTACCGATTTGGGACTTACATGGGTGAAGGCGGCATCCTTATAATAGTCCTCGTAAAGCTTTGTAGCTTCTTCGATTGTAAGGGGCGTCGAGAGATATACCATAGCAAAAATGCCACGCGCAAAATCGCCGCGAACAGGCACAAAATTTATCTCTGCCTTCATATCAGGCTGCAAGCCTTTAAGTGTGCGATTGATTTCTGCGAGATGCTGATGCTCGAACGCTTTATAAACCGACATGTTGTCAATACGCCAAGAAAAATGCGTAGTAGCACCCGGTTTTACGCCGGCTCCCGTAGAGCCTGTAATAGCAGTAACATGTACGTCGCTATTTATCAAGCCATTGGCAGCCAAAGGCAAAAGAGCAAGCTGGATAGCTGTGGCAAAACATCCCGGATTGGCGATAAGGCGAGCCCCTTCAGTGCGATGGCTGTTTACCTCCGGCAAGCCATATACATATCCGTTGCTCTCATCGCGGAAATCTTGCGCAAGATCGATAACGGTAAGATTGTCCGGACGAGCGTTCTCCTCCCAGAATTTCTGACTGAATCCGTGGCCTGAACAAAGGAAAAGCACATCAACGGCTGAGAGATCAAATGAATCCGCAAACACAAGGTCAGTTTCACCAATAAGCCCCTGGTGTACATCTGTCACGGGTTTCCCGGCATTGCTTGTTGAGTGAACAAACACTATTTCTGCCTCAGGGTGGTTGATAAGCAGGCGGAGCAATTCGCCGGCTGTATAGCCGGCGCCGCCTATTATACCTACTCTCATTTATTTAGCGTTACGATTCTGCACGTTGTGGTAAATCTTCATCTGATTGCCAAGAATCTTGGTAAAGCCTTTCACGTCATCAGCAGTCCAAGCCTTGTTTACCTCACCGTATTCTCCGAAATCGGTCTTCATAAGGTCAAATGGAGAATCCACGCCTACAAGGGTGTAAGAGTATGGACGAAGAGTGAGCTCAACTGTTCCTGATACATTCTGCTGTGAGCTTTCAAGGAAGCGCTCCATATCTCTCATCACCGGTTCAAGATACTGGCTCTCATGGAGGAACATTCCGTACCATGTGCCTATCTGATCCTTCCAGTACTGCTGCCATTTTGTGAGCGTATGCTTTTCAAGCATCTTGTGGGCAGCGATAATTAGGATGGGACCGGCTGCCTCAAAACCTACACGACCTTTAATACCTATAATTGTGTCGCCGATATGCATGTCTCTTCCGATACCGAATTTCGATCCTATCTCTTCGATTTTACGGATTGCGTCTATGCGATCGGGTATTTTTTCACCGTTAACAGCCACTACTTCACCTTTGTCGAAAGTAATTTTCAAAGTCTCCTCACCTGATGCAGTGACCTGTGAGGGATAAGCTGATTCAGGGAGAGTCTGTTCGGAATGGAGGGTCTCCTTACCGCCAATGCTCGTGCCCCAAAGACCATGATTGATGGAATATTCCATTTTCTTGAAGTCAGCCTCATATCCATGCTCCTTGAGATAGTTGATCTCATAGTCGCGTGTAAGGGTCATATCTCGTGTAGGGGTAATGATCTCAATCTCAGGTGCAAGAATTTGGAATGTAAGATCAAAGCGCACCTGATCATTACCAGCGCCTGTTGAACCGTGGGCTATTGCGTCGGCGCCAATGCTTTTGGCGTATTCTATAGTAGCGATTGCCTGGAATATACGTTCTGAAGAAACAGATATAGGATAAGTACCGTTGCGGAGTACATTACCGGCTATCATATAGCGTATGCTCTTGGCATAATAGTCGCCGGTGACATCAAGAGCAACGTGCGACTTTGCGCCAAGACGCATAGCGCGGTCCTCGATTTGCTTAAGCTCTTCTTCAGAGAAGCCGCCTGTATTGGCGATAGCTGTATGCACCTCATATCCGAGGTCCTCGGATAGATATTTGGCGCAGAACGATGTGTCGAGGCCTCCTGAGAAGGCGAGTACCACTTTCTTTTTCTTGTCCATTTTCTCTATAGTATTTTTTTCGATTGTTAAATTTGAGTGAATCTTTGGAGCCTAAGGGTCATTTAAGATGGAAAATCTTGTTCAGACGATTGCGTACGAGCATCATATATGGATTAGCCTTGGGAGCTTCCTCCTCAGAAGAGGCCTCAGCCGGGTCATAGAGCATGCCTGTACATAAACACATCCTACGGTTGTTGCGCTGAAGGATATCAAAGTTCTTGCACCCCTGGCATCCCTGCCAGAATTCCTCGTCGGTGGTGAGCTCACTGAATGTCACGGGCTTGTAGCCCATGCGTGAATTGAGCTTCATCACAGGCAACGAAGTGGTGATACTAAAGATTTTTGCATAAGGAAATCGTAAGCGTGCCAATTCAAAAGTTTTCTCCTTAATGCGCTTGGCAAGGCCCAGATGTCGATACTCAGGGTCAACGATAAGACCCGAAGTAGCCACATAGTCGCCATGCTCCCAGCTCTCTATGTAGCTGAACCCCACAAGGCGGTCGCCGTGCATGGCAACCACGGCTTTGCCTCCTGTCATCTTTTTGGAGATATAATCAGGCGAGCGCCGGGCGATACCGGTGCCACGCTGCAAGGCTGATTCGTAGATCAGGTTGCACACATGTTCTGCATGGACCACATGCTCGTCCGTAGCGAACATCACTGTCACATCACTTGCGTTCATTAATCAAGTTTTAAGCTTCGATGATTAGAAATTGTACGTTTTGTTTATAATTAGAACTGCAAAGATAAGCATTTTATTGCAAATTATCATAAAAATTACTCAGTTTGACCAAAAAACAAAGCCAAAATTGCTTATTTGGCAAAAAACGGCATTAAAAAAGGGAGAGATAAACTAATTTTTCGTAATTTTGCAACTTAAATTTATGCGTGATTAAATTTTCATAAAAGTCACGCAGTAACCGTCAACTCACTTATCATGTCATCCGACAAAGGAACATTCAGCAGTAAATTAGGGGTGATAGCCGCCACTGTGGGCTCGGCCATTGGGCTTGGCAATGTGTGGCGCTTCCCTTCAGAGGCCCAGACTAACGGCGGCGCGGCCTTCCTGTTTGTATACATCATATGCATATTTGTGCTGGGTATACCGGTAATGCTCGCAGAGCTGTCGCTGGGACGCGCCGGTAAATCCGACTCTGTAGGCAATTTCAAGAATCTCACTCCGCAAAGCAAATGGTGGATAGCCGGCACAGTGGGTCTGGTGGCATCATATTTGATATTGTCGTTCTATATGGTGGTGGCAGGATGGACCATTGAGTATCTTTTTGACTCAATCACCGGTGACCTCTACGAAGGATATAACGCCGCTTCGCAGTCGGAAGGCAACGCTTTTTTCAATGCCAAGATGTCAAGCTATGTGGCAGGCACGTGGAACCCTCTGCTATGGACATTCGTTATGATTGCGCTTAATCTCGCAGTGCTCCTTGCAGGTGTGCGCAAAGGCATAGAGAAAATGTCAAATGTGTTGATGCCCCTACTTTTTGTAATCATGCTGATTTTCTGTTATGTCTCTCTATCTTTGCCGGGGGCATCCGCAGGCGTGGAGTTTTTCCTGCATCCCGATTTCAGCAAGATTAATGTCAATGTGATAATCAATGCTCTTGGTCAGGCCTTCTTCTCTCTTAGCCTTGGCATGGGTATACTTGTGACCTATGCAGCCTACTATCCGAAGGAGACTAATCTAACGCGCACATCAGTGACAGTATCGCTTCTCGACTTTTTTATGGCATTCATCATGGGACTCATAATTTTCCCGGCAGTGAAGAGCTTCGGTCTCGACAGCAATGGAAATTCGCTTGAAGGCACCACATTAGTCTTCGTAACCTTGCCGGAGATTTTCGCCAATATGAGTGCCACGCAATTGTGGTCCACCTTGTTTTTCCTATTGCTTTCAGTTGCAGCCATCACTTCTACCATTTCAATCGCCGAAGTGTCGGTGGCTTTTGTGCGCGACCGCTTCCAACTACGGCGCACCACGGCTTGCTTCCTGGTGTTGCTTCCTCTTGTAGTCACCAGTTCGCTATGCTCGCTCTCGCTCGGCGCTGTGCCTGGGCTAAAACTTTTCGGGATGTCGCTTTTTGATTTTCTCGACAATTTCGCCACCAACACCCTCCTTCCCATAAGTGCTTTTGCTATATGTATATATGTTGGATGGGTGCTTCCAAAGAACTTTATCTATACAGAACTTTCCAACAAAGGCACTCTGCGCGAATCCGCAATCCCGGTAATATCATTCCTGATTCGGTATGTAGCCCCAGTGCTGATTGCCATAATTTTCATTGCTAAACTTTTTAGCTGAGTAATAATCTTTTATTGATAGAATAGTGAGATCTCAATTCGCAACAAAGACCGGCGTAATTGCCGCAACAGTAGGCTCGGCCGTGGGGCTGGGCAATATATGGAGATTCCCTTACGAGGCCGGAGTGCACGGAGGTAGCGTTTTCCTAATCGTCTACGTGGCATGCGTGTTGCTTATAGGTATACCGGTGATGGTGGCGGAGTTTTCCATTGGTCGAAGCACTCATAAGAACGCTTTTGGAGCATTTGACGCTCTGCGCAGCGGCACGCCTTTTCGATTTGTTGCATATATGGGTATCATTGCGTCGCTGATGATTCTGAGCTTCTACTCAGTGGTAGCAGGCTGGATTATCGAATATCTGTACCAGGCTATCATCGGGCTTTTCAGCCGTCAAGATCCTGATAGTTACGCCGATATGTTCGCATCTTTTATATCCAATCCGTACAGATCGGTAATTTGGACGCTTATTTTCTTAGTACTCAACTTTTTAGTACTTCGTCGAGGAGTAGAGAAAGGTATAGAGCGAATATCAAACATCCTCATGCCCATCCTTTTCATAATACTTATAGTATTTTGCATCAACTCGCTTATGATGCCGGCGGCTAAGGAGGGACTTCAATTCCTGTTCAATCCGGATTTTTCGCAGTTTAGCCCAAGCTTGGTGATAAGCGCAATGGGACAAGCTTTCTTTTCGCTAAGCCTCGGCCTTACATGCCTCCTCACATACGCTTCGTATTTTTCTGACGACACACCTATAGTACGCAGCGCATCGATCATTGCATTTCTCGACATGCTGGTGGCCCTGATGGCAGGTGTTATGATATTCCCTGCTGTGTTCAACTACGGCATGACTCCCGAAGCCGGACCGAAACTTGTATTCGAGATTTTGCCTTCGATATTCGCCCAAATGCCAGGGGGCCACGTGTGGTTTGTGGCGTTCTTCCTGCTGCTCTCTTTCGCCTCAATCACTTCCACGATATCCATGAGCGAAATTTCAATAACATTTTTCATGGAAGAGTATAAAATGTCGCGACAAAAAGCCACATCGGTCAACACCGGCATTGCCGTGGTGTTCGGTTCGCTTTGTGCTCTGTCTTTTGGAGTGATGCGCGACGTGAAAATTTTTGGTATGACCATATTTGACCTTTTCGACTATGTGTCGTCAAATATTTTGCTACCATTGGGCGGCATACTAATATGTCTGTTTGTGGGATGGGTGCTCGACAAGCGCTTTTTGCGCAACGAGATCACCAACCACGGACGTCTGCCGGCAAGGATAGTGACTCCCCTCAGGATCTGCATATGCTATGTGGCGCCTATAGCCATAGCTATTATATTTATTTATGGATTACTTTAACACTAACGCAACACAAAATATATAATGTCAGAAATTCAGGACTCAATGCGTGAGATACTCGAAGCCGAGAGCCGAGCTATCATGTCAATTCCCGTTACCGATGCTTACGATAAAGCTGTGGATCTAATAATCGAACATGTGCATCGCCGCGGCGGCAAACTTGTCACTTCCGGCATGGGCAAAGCGGGACAAATAGCAATGAATATCTCCACTACTTTTGCCTCAACAGGCACACCGGCTGTAAATCTGCACCCAAGCGAAGCACAACATGGCGATCTTGGTATACTCCAGCCCAACGACTTGCTGCTCCTTATCTCCAATTCGGGAAAAACAAGCGAAATTATCGAGCTTATCAAGCTTGCCCACGGTCTTTTCCCGGATATGCCGCTCATCGTGATTACGGGCAATGCCAATAGCCCGTTGGCTCAACTCGCTGATGCAGTGCTTTCCACCGGTTGCGCTCCAGAGGTGTGTCCTTTGGGCCTCACCCCTACTACATCCACCACAATGATGACCGTAATAGGCGATGTGCTTGTGGTCAACACAATGAGGAAGACAGGATTTACTAAAGTGGACTACGCCAAGCGTCACCACGGCGGATACCTGGGATCACTTAGCCGCGGCGAAAATATGTGATATCTCCCTTTTTAATTTTCTATATTGATAAATGACAACTATTTCAGAATAATGGCAACTTCAAAACAACATCTCCCCAAGACTAAAGCTCCGAAAGTCGATAATGTGCGTGTGGCTATAGTGGCAGCCGAATGGAACGCAGCTATCAACGACGCAATGACTGCCTCGGCAGTCACCGTCCTAAAAGCAGCCGGTCTTGATGAGACAGAAGATATAAATGTATTTCACGTGCCAGGAGCCGTAGAACTCACCTTTGCTGCATCGCAGCTTATTGAGTCGTCGCTCTTTGACGCTGTCATTGTGTTCGGCACCGTAATACGAGGCGGCACCCCGCATTTCGACTATGTATGCCAGAGCGTGACGCAAGGCATCACTGCCCTTAACGCCGATTGCGACACGCCCGTAATCTTTGGCGTGCTTACAGTGGATAAAGAGGAGGATGCCGTGGCTCGAATTAACGGCACGGTGGGCGACAAAGGAGCGGAATGCGCAGAAGCAGCCCTGAAGATGGTATCGTTCAAGCGCAAGGTGATGGATCTTTAAATTCAACGTATATATATATATTACAGCGAGCGGCACAAGGATATAAGAGTCCCTTGTGCCGCTCGTTATTTCTTGCGCTACGGAGAGGTTAGATCTCGTCAGATTTTGTAATCTGATGTTCTCTGATTTTATCTTCAAGCACGTTAGCGTACTGTAGACCTACTGCGCGCCACACAGCCTCGCCATTCTTAAACATTATAAGCGTAGGAATAGAACGAACGTTGTAGCGAGCTGCGATTTCTTGATTCTTATCGATATCTACTTTTACGATATTAGCGCTATCGCCTACTTTGCTTTTCACTTCCTCAAGTATGGGAGCTTGGGCTTTACACGGACCGCACCATGTGGCGAAAAAGTCAACCAATGTAGGACGGCTATCTTTGATCATTTCATCAAAATTACTCATAATCTATAAATTTTAATTATAATTATACATTTAACTTTTCTTTATTATTAAAACATAAATATCCCCATTATAGTTGAGAGAAAATATGCTAAAAATAAAAAAAACGACAAAATTCCGCCTGTACCTCTTGCAAGCTCCAATAAAAATCCTTAACTTTGCACACTGAAATCAGGGTCTGGTAGCTCAGCTGGATAGAGCAACAGCCTTCTAAGCTGTGGGTCCCGGGTTCGAATCCCGGCCGGATCACTAAAGCGGTCTTTGTACCGCTTTTTTTGTATCCGCTATCTGAATTTTCATATTCGCATTAAAATGACAGCCTAATCCGATAATTCCTTTACTGATTGCAATCCGCCCTTCTTTGCTCCTACATAGGCCGTAAACCGCACGTCATCACGCAGTATGTCACTGACATATACCGGATGCCCGATACAGAGAGTATGAAGCGTTACAATGTCTCCTTCTTTAAGCTTTATATTCCACGACTTTACTATACGAAATCGCATATGCTCCACACATTCCAGCTCGCATCCCTTCTCGTCATTCCAGTTCAGTTCGAGCCTTTCTCCAGGATTGTATTTACCGGTGTTAATCATTGAGTCGGAATGGAATCCCGATTCGCTGTCATTGGTTACGGGCACGTCGTTCTCAATACTCCTCCTGAACGTTTCCCAGTCTTTTACTCCGTTAAATCTGGCCAGGACATTAAGTGTTGTCGGTGAAAAGTCACCAGTGTGCTTCACATAGCCCCATAGTCTCTTAATAGAGGAAAGACTAATTTTATTGCCGGTGGTCTTCTGTATTTGCAAAATTAGATCGTTGAATTCTGATGGGGTGGTAGGCTCATAACCGAATTTTTCGTTAGTTATTGTTATCAAAGCTTCTAATGCGTCTCTTTTTCCCATGACTGTAATTTTTTTTATTGTTCTTAGATATTAATATAATGCAGGGTGATGAAAATGGTAAGGAGAATACACACACCTGACAATACATATGTCAGGGCTTCTGATGCGAGTATCCGCGCTGACCATGAGTATTTCCTGTCAATATCTCCCTCATGACCATTAATTATTTCAAGCCCTTCCCTGCGCTTGTATGGATCAGGATCCATACATATTTCTGCAGCGCGAGCAATCATGCGGCTACCACATGCTTCGGCAAGTTCCTTCATTATCACACCAAGCGAATAGTAATCAGCTTCGGCGGTAGGGGTATAATCCGGATCAGACTGCTCCGGAGCCATGTATCTTTTCGAGCCGGCAGGCTGTTTCAGTACTACATAGTCGTCCCGGTCAGAAAGATTGAAATCAATCAGCTTAACATTGCCCCCTTGATGGGAAATCATGATGTTGTCAGGCTTCAAATCTCTATGAATTATCTGTTTGCTGTGTAAATATTTCATCGCATCTGCGATCTGCGCTGCTATATCTCTCGCCTTTTCCTGGTCCATCGTGCCTGTTGCCAGCATTTCAGAGAGGGACATGCCGTCAACGTATTCAAGCACTATTCTTTTTCCAAGCCCGTCTACCTCTTCAAAGCCTAATGTTCGCCTTATATTAGGATGGTCGAGGGTGATTCCGATCTCAAACTCCTTTGCCATGCACATATTATGTACAGGGTCATCGCTATGCTCCTTTTTCAGACCTTTAAGAGCAAAACGTTTACCATATCTGGTAGCCGCATGGATTTCCGTAGCCCCGTGAGAGGAACTATAGAGCGGTAATATGTTAGTGAATCTGTTGGAGAAAAGTCCGGCTAAATCAAGGCTCGTACTTTCCTCGTCAGTGTGCATACTCGAGTCCGTATCTGTTTCTTCGACAGATATCTTGGGTGAGTACTTGCTATTATCTCTGTCGTCCATGGCTTTTTATGGTTGGAATTCTTGAATGTGGTTGAAATTTCCCCACTTGTTATGATTGGAATATACTTTTTTACGCCCCTTAGGCACATAGAGCGTACACTGCTCGAAGATGGTTGAATCTCCATTGGCGAACGCATTATCCGTTACATAAGGAGGAATTTCTGCTGCAAGAAAAATACTGCTGACCGATGTGCCGTCAAATGCGAAGTTGCCTATGTATTCAGTGCCAGCTCCGAGATATACGTCAGTCAAACTTGAACAATTCTGAAACATGCCTTCGGAAATATTGGTAATATTATCCGGGAGTATAATTTCAGTGAGTGTTGATCCCGCAAATGCCCCTCTGCTGATATAGGTCACTGTTGCAGGTATTATCAACTTGTCTATTGACGTCCCGGCAAAGGCGTTTTCTCCGATTGTAGTTATTGTTGGCGGCAGTTTATAGTCTCCGGTTTTACCTGTTGGAAACCAAATAATTTGTGTCCCGTCATGATTGAATAGCACTCCGTCAATGGATGCGTAACGGCTGTTAGCTTTAGATACATCGATAAATTTAAGAGCGGTGCACTCCGATGAAGGAAGCACCTCATCTACCTCAGCAGACACTGTGAAAGTTTCAAGTGCCTTGCAACGTGCGAAAGCATTACGAGCTATGCGTTTAGCAGTAGTTGGCAGTATTGCACTGCGCAGGAGCGAGCAGTCAGCAAAAATTTCTGTAGTAAGTTGGTCGGCTACACAGAAGTGGCTTCCGTCATACGCTCCACCATCCTCGGTGATTATTACATCAGATAAGTCTATATCTATTGGCTTTTTACCTGATTGGCCCTTATCATTTGACGGAGCACCGAGAATGCTCCTGAGCACTTTGAAATCATCTCCGTTCATATATCCGGAGATAGTCAGATTTTCAAGATCGAAATCACCATCATTACCAAAAATACTTGCCAATACTCCTGGCCGTTGGAGCACAATGCTGCTTTTTGTAGTGTACTCGAGAGCATCGCCATGTGATTCTCCCATCGAATTGGACGCGAATGGAGCGATGGTGTAAGTAGTCTCAGGTTTAAGACCCTTAATATTGAGTTGCCAGCTACCTACATCCAGTTTTTCACCACTTATGTATACTCGTCGACTTTCAGCAGAGCCGATTTCCCTTATATCGCATCCGGTCTCTGTAATGGCTTCGCCACCGTCATCTATGATAGTGAACTCTACTATAATACCTAAAGGACCGGTAGACAGAGGTATGGGAGACGAAAGTTTTGGCAGTTCATTGGGCACAGTGGTGAAGTTGACGACGTTTGATTTCAATGTCGCTGTTTTTGTGCCGCCTTCTATGTGGCACATATAGGAGCTTCCCGGCTTAAGGTCGGTAAGACGGAATTCAAACTTGTCTTCAGCAGGATTACCGTTGATGCTCATGACAGCCTCGCTTCCTGCCTCGCTATATATTAGGGTAATATATGACAATTTCGCCGCTCCTCTCCTATCTATGGTTGCAGTCATTGTCGCCTCTGTACGTAGGATATATTCCGCTTCCGAGAGTTCGATTATCGGCTCTAAACTATCCGGGCTCGTACTCTCCGAACATCCAGTCAGAAACATCACTGACATAATTAGGATGAATATAGCATATGAATCGTATCTTTGCCTGATTTCCATATATCATTTAATTGTTTTTTTGCCAATTCTCAGTCCTATTCCTATTGTGCCGAACCATTCATTGCCTTTTAAGGTGAGTGCGGATGCAGAAATTGTCAGTTTATTTAATTTCAGCATTATACCTACTTCTGCCGTTAATCCTTTACAACTGTAATAGGAGTTTCGCACATATCCCCCACCCTCCGAGTCAGCAAGCTGCCATGCCAGAGTGCCCGATGAGTATCCTATACCCTCAAATATGCTGATATGTCTACCACATCGGTGTATCGCACCGGCTGTAACCATATATGCCTTACGCCGTGTGCGTCCTGAATAATATCTTTCCGATCCGTCGATCATGCCGTATCTGTCACAAACTCCTATTATCTTACCGGTGGCACCGAAATTAGTGGAAATATGCATATATGCTCCGTGGCGTTTCATGACCGCCGCCATTACTCCCCATGTAAGATACGTAGCTTTACCTCCCAGCGACGTTGTAGCCAAAATATCCGCCTCAATTGGGATTTTCGGTTTTACGGGAGTGACAACAAATGTATCCACCCTTGTCAATACCAATGTGTCTCTTACAGTCTTCACTACAGGAGTCGCAATCGGGGCAGTCGCTTTATTTACGGGCTCTTTTATAGACAACTCATACGTCCTGTGGCTCTCCAATTTGGAAGGAAAGGCATAGTCGCGCATTACTCCCCACTCCGCATGCTTGATGGTGAACTTTTTTGAGCCGCGCGGCAGATAAAGCCATATCTCCCCCGTCTTGTCGATACGCTTCACTATTCCGAGAGGTGTGGAAAACGCAAAGTCAGGAGACACGACAATCACCTTAAGGAGCGCACATCCCTCATCATTGAGATCTTTTACAGGATTTATGAAAGCGGAGATGTCATTAGGCAACTCCCGGAAACTTTCTATGCTGTAATCCTGCGCGGACATACGCACCGGCAGTACTGCAGCGAGAATTGTCGAGGCGACCGCTATTAGTATGGTAAGTGTTTTAGTCATTTCTGCTGTCATTCAAGATTGAAGTCTCCTATTTCTATCACTTCTTCGCTGCCATTGAGTATATCGAGACTCGGCTGCCACGTGCGGACATGTATCAGAGGCATGGATGCGTCCCTGAAGTCCCATAGAAGGAAGAGGAATCCGTCATCGCTATACGTGTCGCAGCTATATTTTTGCCGGAGCGTTACGCCATATATTCCCATCATCGTGGGATGGCGCATGATTTTGAAATCAGAAAACTCCACTTCTATTTTACGGTTGGAGTTGAAGATGCGTTCGAGCCTTTCAAGATATTCTTTTTTTGAGCGGATACCGTAGCTTATTTTTTGGATTGAAACACCTGTGGCGTCGCGTTGTCCGGTCTTTACAGTATGCCCCACTATTATCAAAGCGTTGTCACTGAACACTTGGCGGAGAAAATCGATATCACGTGTAGTGTACGACGTACGTAGATGTTCGCAATAGCTCAATATTCGGTGACGGCTTACAGAATCGGACTCTTCGAGATTGCCACTTAACACCTTTCTTGCCTCCACACTGAATGGATTGTCGGCTATAAACGACCGTATATCCGCGTCATTGAAACGTGTATTGGCCGGCGGACGCTTGTCGTATACTTCAGTTGTGGATTTAACAGCTGTTTCGAGTGGTTTTACACTCACCGACGGAGTATCAACTTCAGGATTAGAAATCGTATTGGGGATAGAAACTTCAGCAGGATCTTCGAGAGTACTCTCTTCAGCGGGCGTGGATATAGATTTGGGCATGGACTGCAGGACTATTCCGACGGTCCAAACTCCTAATATCAAGCTTAGTACTATAAGTGATATGTTTACCGATCTCCTTTTTGAAGACATATGGCTCCTTAGATTATCAATTCCAGTCAGTTATCTCTCCTCCTATTTCTATCTCTACCTGTTTGGGATTTTTGTCGATCACGAAATTCACGACATGATGGATACCCGGCTTAAAAAGGAATTTGCTTTCATATAGAAATGATACACCGTTCATCACTACCTCTACAAGAGGCATGCGATTTTCGATTCGCTGCGGCACAATTATTGCGGTGTATGTTGTCGGAGTTACTTTTCTCGCCGTGATAGTCTTGCTCATGGCACGCACATTCTTAGTCGCTACACCCGCTGCGAGGTCAATAGTTGCTTCAGGCACAGTGCTATGGATGTATACAGTTGCATTCTCAGGCAGTTCCCCTTCATAGTCCTCGCCTTTGATAAGTCTTACAGTGAGTTTGCTCATTATATGGCGAAACTGCAGGTTGATCGGATTTGGCGATGCCACAATCCCTAATGATGATGCATGCAGGAAATCCGATGCCTCATATCCATCCATGCCATTTTCGGCTACTATGTGCTGTGAGGTCGCTATAGCGAAAGGCAAGTCAGTGACCGAGGATATATCGTCAAGGCAAGGATAATACGCATAGGCATTATATTTCCCGTTGGACCAATAGAGATTCCTGCCTGATGTCCAGCCCGAAGAGGAGAATGTCAGACACTCATTGTTTAAAATGTTGCCCGACGGTTCGAGCTTTTCTTTGCTCTCTGCCACAAAAAGCCCTACGGCATCGCCCGGCTCAAACGATGTATCTGTTGCGCGTGACGCCGAGGGATGGGTAAATGTAAAGGACATAGCCAGTTTTCCGTTGGTATTGACTGCCTCCGGCTCGTTTGACTCATCGGAGCACGAGAGTAAGCCGAAAGCCAACAATAGTATGGACACTATGTATTTAATATTATGTTTCATACGAATATCCTATCTTATTTGTGATCTTTATTACTGCGTTTTGCCGACTTATCGAGCGGACTGCCTTTATGTATGACAGGCGGAAGCGAACGATTGCCTGCGTTTATGAATCCAGCATCCACACCTCTCGAGGCAAAGGTGGCTGTACGCTTGTCGAGAGCGACAAACTCTTCGAAGTCAAATGTCTCTCCTGCATATGCCTTTATACGCTTCACAATACTCTGGCGACTGATGGTGCTATAGTAAGGAATGTCGTTGTTCATACAGCTGTTCTGCTCCGAACGGTACACACCGCGGTTGTGCATATAGCCACCCTCGAAGATGTCTACAATATCGCTATATCGCGGGTCGAAGATAAGATGACTCCAACCAACTTCGTGCATCTTTCCTGTCACCTCTATATTGTCGTACCATCCCAAAGACTTTGCTCCTAAAATAGCATTAACGTGTCCGCAGCAAGAGCAATAGCATGCGTCTATGAATGCATTGTGATAGATGTACTCATCGGCGAGTTTACCAAAACCGTGGCCTCCCGCCTCGTGCTGAATCACACCCCTTGAATCAAGAGGATAACCGTAGTCGCTCTTGGGACAGAAGGCGATAGCAAATCCCGTTTCCCACATCCGGCTAATGCCGCCATAGTCGGTGCTGTTTGGCACTATGATAACGAGGGTCTGGTCGATGTTGTGTTCATTGACAGTGGGAGCGGCGAGCACGTAGTCAATCACTTCGTCATAGTCGCACTTAAGTCCTACACCTCCGGTATAGGTGGTGCCGAAGCGATTGTAACGGATTGAATTCACAGTGCCTACCCCTGTCTCGGCGGACAATGGGAATGCTGTATATACGTTGAAATAGTCACGATATGTGGTATAGGGTTCGATCGCGAAGAAGTATTCGATCTGCTGCTTCATATCGGTGAGGTAGCTGCCTGCGGCTATGTCTTTGGCATCGTAGCCGTCACCCATAATCACAATATTGATGCCACCGTTGTTGCCCTTGCTCGCTTTCTGAAGGGCAAGGTACTCGTCTTCGCCATATTGATATCCATATTGGGTCACATGGCAGCTATGAGTATAATCCTTGTCTTTGAGTCGGAACACTACATCACCTTCACGGAGATCGCTTGCAGATGTCGCTTTGATGGTAAGGGTGATTTCGCTTTTCTTATTTCCTGATGTCGACGACAGTTCGCACCATGCCGGAGCGGATTCCAGCTCCCAGGCTCCTTCGGCGTCGATCACAAGGGTCTGCTTATGCTCGGTGCTTAAAGCACAGGCTACCGATGGACGACATACCAATTCGTGATGGGCTGAGATACGCTTGAAATCGCACCAGCCGACTGCTGTCTGATATTGTGTTACTGCTGTCACAGGCACTTCGACAGTAAAGTTGTCTTTAGCAACTCCGTCGAATGCACCTTGTTGAATGTAAGGTGGTTTCTCGCTCTTGCTCACTATTTTGCCAATGCCGTAGCAATCTTGAAAAGCTCCTCCATCTTCGTAATAACTTGCTTCATAACGGATATTTTCAAGACTTTCAGGGAAAATAAGCCCCTCAAGGCTGCGGCAGTGAGCAAAAGCTCCGGCACCGATAGTTATCAGTCCTTCAGCGAATTCAAGAGTTCCCATAAGACGCCAGTTGTATGCAAACGCACGTTCGCCAATTGTAACGAGGGTCTTCGGCAGTATAAGTTCACCTGAGAAGTCACATCCATAAAACACTCTATCACTTACCAATGTAAGGTTTTTGGGCAAGGAAAGCTCACCACGGAAATGGCAACCACTGAATGCATCATTGCCGATCGTCGCTATTCCATCGTGAAGAAGCAGCGTACCGTCAAATCCGCTACCGGCGAAGGCCTCCGACGGGATGTCGGTTATGCATTGAGGTATTTCAAGAGATCCCGATAAATTTACACATCCGGCGAAAGCCCGAGAGCCTATTCTCTTTAACTTTTCAGGCAGACGTAAATTTCCATAAAATCCTTTACAGTTTTCAAAAGCAAACCCACGTATAAGCTCTACATTGTCAGGAATAATAAGTTCGCATGTAAACCCGCATCCTGAGAATACACCATTGTAATAGTCTATGCCTTCATCTCCGTCAATATCGAATTCACCCGTAGTGGAGTTTTGAGAGTTGCCGATGTATTTCAAAGTTGAGGGTAATGACAAGGAGCCTGTCAAAGACCGACAACCAGTAAACGCACCATTTTGGATATCAATCACACCTTCCGGAATAATTAATGAACCAGTTAGATTCTTACATCCATAGAAAGCTCTAACTCCAATAGATTTGAGTTTGTCGGGAAGAATCAATCTTGAAAGACTTGTTTTACCACCATTGGTGGCATTAGTATAAAACGCACTATTGGGTATTTGATCCTCATGGCACATCATACCATGAATTGGATCCTTCTGTATGGCCTTGATTTTGACTTCTTTCAGATTAAGGGCCTGAAGATTTTCCATCTCGTCGCGCATGAAATAGAAGTCTCGGGAATCGATCTCACCGGTTATCTTCAGGTTTTGGAGTTTGGCATAGTCTTTCCCGGCTGCAGTTATTGCATCCTTAAGGCCACCGGGAGTTGACTCTACAATGACATAATCCTTTGAAGTGGCATCGTGGCTTACGAGGTCACTCTCCCATGCCGTTATGCTTTCGCTTACAAGTGTAAGAGCATATTCGCCGGACAATTCCTTTTTGTCGACTTTTATAGTAAAATTGCTCATCTTGCCTGCCGCATAACTGAATTCCTCACTTTTCGAGAAGCGGTAAGGCACACCACCAATGGTGATGTTGAAAAGTGCAGTGCCGGCAGCTATTGTCTGAGGCACTACTATCGCCCTCCATTCATCGCCCCTTTTGCTCGGAATAATGGAGATTGAGCCGGGATCACCATCCGGAGTCACAATACCGGTAGAGAGATCGATCACGGCATCCTGCACCGTATTGCTCACAAGCACCTGCTTATCAGTATCTGTCCATTCTCCTGAGGCGAAACCTGTTCCCTCGGTAAGAATAACACGGGCATTTGCCATACGATGGGCAAGCGGAAGTCGGATAACATTGGACGTAGGCTCTATAGCTGACACCTTACCCCATAAGAAATCGGACGCCTCATAATTTCCCATTGTACCATCGTTGGGCACCGAAGCCTGATCAGTCTTTACTGCAAATTTATAGTTATTCACATCCTCGGGCGAGCCGAATGGATAGTAGCCATAGACATCAATTCGAGTGTGATTGTCTTTCCAATATAAGTCGTAGGCCGAACTCCAGCGAGAAGCTTCTTCGTCAAATGTAAAGCGCACGTTGTCTGCCCTGTTTCCTTTTGTAAGCAAAGTGCCGGGATTATTGCCACGGTAGTCTGCTACATATACGCCTATCACGTCGCCGTCGGCAACACCCTCGTCATTAACTCTCGACACGGCTTCCTGGTCAATCTGTGCTGCGAGAGTGATCTTGGCGAGTCCGGCAGTTTCTTGTCCTGGATCTTTCATCATGTCTTCAGTGCAAGCCGTCATTGCCATCGCCATTATTAGGCCGTATGTGATCAGTGGTTTACTCATATTTAGGTCTTATTTCATTTTATTCGGCAATGCCTCCGTTATCGGTATTATCGTCGATCCATGGGGTGATGTTGACATTGACTCCGGTCGAGGGATTGCTCAGTGTGACAGTGAATTTATAGCTCTTGCCGCTTTCAAATGTAAATGCCTTTTGCAGATTGTATTCTTCGCCGTCGACAATTATGGTGATTAGGTTGCCGGTCTCCACTGTCTGCGGCACAATTAGAGCCCTGTATGAATCATCTGTATGGAGTGGCGTTACGGCGGACGGCTCGCCGATAGGCGTAACCTTTCCGGAAGCAAGGTCCACGGTCGATTCGCATTTGAGTCTGTTAAGCTTCACTGTGACAGAGGCAGCTGCAAGCGACTCTTTTGTAAAGCCGTTGCCTGCCTCAAGATAGATTATGGCACGGCTCATAGCATGGTTCATAGATGTCTCAATGGCCGATTCTGTAGGAGCCACTTTAAGGCTCTTTCCGGTCAGGAGGTCGGAGGCCTTGTAAGCGGCCACTGCGGATTGGTCGGTATTGACAGCAAATGGGTACGCGCTCACCGATTGCACACTTGCGTAGGGGTAATATGCGTAGAAGTCAGCCGGGGTTGCGTTATCGACCCATGTCACCGGTTTGTCAGGAGTCCAGCTACCGTCATAGCTGAATCGCATATTGTCGACGTGATTGCCTGATGTGGAGAGCGTTCCGGGATTATTACCGGAATAATTCACCACATAGAGTCCTATACGGTCGCCTGCCTCAAAACCGTAGTCGTTGGCGCGGCTGTCGGCTACAGACGGGCTGATTCTGATTTCTATTTTCTCCTCGGCCGGAGTGTCAGCCGGCGGCGTAGGTTCAGGATTATCCTCTCCTCCCGAGCATCCTGCAGCGAGAAAAACGTAAGCAAGCGCAACGAAAAATCTGAAGTATATATTCATACCATCATTTGGAAGTTACTGTGCATTATTTATGATGTGCAAATATAACTAAAAAAAGCCAATGTAGAAAATATCTATTGGTTCAAAACGGTTCAGACAGGTTCATACAAGTCCAAACAGGTTCAGATTAATTTTCATTTATTCATCACTCGTCCGGTTTTTTTGGTAAATCGGAAGCCACAAGTAGGGCATTTTGGAAAAGGAATATACACTACACCTCCAAGGGCGTGGATGAAAGTGTGGCCGCAGCGTAGACATTTGCGTGTCTGTATTTCGATTAGCATAATTATCTCAATATGAATTATGATGTTTGTATATTTGCCATAGCGCATTGAAGGAGTTTGTCGAGCTTATGTTGATCTTGCTCCATCATTTTTTCAAGGTTTTCTTTCTCTTTAGCCTGCTCACGAGTCAAATCAGATGCTGTGTATTTGTCTAACAATAATGAGGAAACCCTATCTATACGTGCACCCAAGCGCTTTACCTCTTCATGAATCATGGGCATAACAGAAGTGATTTTTGATTGCACTACACGTGATTCTGCGTCAATTTTTGCAACCGTCATTTCGGTTTGGGCAAACATCCGGCTTAGTTCTATTACGCCTTGGGCAACACAGGCTCCAAAACCAACCAAATCCTGAAAATCTTTATCAATTGATGTTAGCCATGAGGAATTGTTAATATTTACCGGCTCAATTCCGGATCTGGCTGTTGATGAATTTACGTATTCTTCCATGATTGATTAAAATTCGATATTATAGTTGTTTTTTATCCATTTCAAAGCTGTGTCGTAAGCGGCCGACAAATCGTAGTAAGTGTCCTCATAGCCGATACGGGCAGATGGATGATAACTATTCACAACCAACTTGCCGGTGGAAGGAGAGTAATAGAACCACCCGTCAGTGTCAGGCACGAGTATCAGGTCGGTGAGATAGTGTGAGCGCACGAAATCAAGGATGATATTACGATCGCTTGAAAAGCCGCAACAATAAATGATGTTGGCATCGTAGAGCGCTATCTGTTCTTTTAGCAAAGGGGCATAGGTCTCAAGATAGGTCATCAATATTGCGTCTGATATTGTGCCACAACCCACTTGCTTCTTACAGTTGACACGAGTAATAGCAGCACTCTCGTAAAACGGGCCCGTAGTATTCATGTTGCGCGCTTCTTTGAACGATGGCATGTGGTCGGGCTGTCCGGTAAGAATCAGATAACTCCACATTCTAAGATTTTTGTAGAAAGCAACGGCTCGCTCATAGCTGAATGCTATCTCATTGTAGCGACCGGTCTCCTGACGTATGTCCCACCCCTCGTCATCGTTAAGATCCTTGGTGAGTATAAGCAATCGGCGTTTCGATTTCTCCCATTTGCTCTCTTCGTCACCTTTTATTCTACTCCAGAAGCCATCTTCATAGCTGATAGGACCTCGAAACAGTAGGCCATCGATGCACAGCGATTCAGCGTCGTTGTTGGCCTCAGCCATTTTAAGCCATCTCTTTTGGATATCCTCTTCCTTTTGATGAATATTGTTAGCCATTTTTCTTAGAATTTACAATATTGTTAATACCAATTGCAGCCATAGCTACACCCATGCACACGACAACGGCATCTTTCGTTGGAATACCAAAGATCATAGGCGGCAGTTTGTCCAGCGGTATATTCCGGAGTGGATTTGTGTTTTGTTGTTGATTAGCTTCCATAATCGGATGTTTTTTTATTGTTATTGTATTACATCCGCAAAGTTAGCGTATTAAATGGCCGTTTCGACGAACATGAACCATTATTGATGATTTATTCGCCGAATATTTACTTATAGTCAACTGATATATAGTGAGTAGATGATAGTAGATCTATCGCTATATTTTAGCGGATTATTTGCAGGCTGCTATCTTTGTGTCGGGAAAAATCGCCTGATTGCTGCCACTATCCTACCCTCGGGCCCTACTGACTCGTTAGGGTTCCTTCTGTTGGTCGCCATTCTTTCCCCAAAGATCGCTTCCATGCCGGGATTAAATCCGCGGCCAAAAGTAGGATATGCCCGATTGACAGAGATGAGAAAGAATCCCTTGAGTTGCGAGGTCCATCTGTATCGGTCGGTATCCCGGAAATAAAGATGGTCTTCAGTGGCGCCAATCAGCCCGTCTCCCACTAAGGTCATTAGATTTTGAGCCAGACGATTGATGGTTTTTCCTTTGTCTGCATCCTGCTCACCGATACATTTTTCCAGATGTTTCTTCAAAAGCTTCCTGTACCATCCTAAACGATGATTTTCTGACTGGATACCAAGACGATACCTCAGCCGCCCAAGCCGCGTACCGGTCAGCTTGGAGTTGTTTGGCAGAAAAATGTATATCGGGACGCCGATTGACAGATCGGCCTTCCCGATATAGGCAAATTCATTCTTATGAAGTTTCAAACATTCCTTTATCGCCTCGCTCCATACACACACTATCTCCGGATCTACCTTTCTCACCACTTCACAAAAAGCAGGATAAGCGTCTTCATAAAGCTTCGCATCTACCGGGAGTGCGTCATTATCGTCATGGAAAAACTGCAAATAGTTGGTGAAGGCCACATGATCCCACAATTCTCTCTTCTTCTTAGACGAAAGGTCGCCCGCACACTTGAGCATGTAGTAGGTAAAGAGCTTATAAGTGGGATATGCTGCATCTCCATCGATAAATGACGTTATCTCTATATCATTGCTGTTGTGGAGCCGGTAATATTCTACATTCTCACAATTTGAATATTCCGGACACTTAAAGTCGCACGCCCTTACGCTCTCAGCGCTATTGCACTCCCCACGAAACTCACATTTTCGAGTGCATATATGGCACACCCCCACTACCAAAGTCTTCACTCCCTTGAATCCATCCTCATAGTTTCTACCTATCCATGGCTCAAAAAAGTAACTTTGCGCACGCACTCTACAATTATGTTTTAGCATCTTCCAAATTCGGTTTATATACCCCAAAGTTACAAAAAAGATGGCGCATCTAAGCAAATTTTGAAAGATTTATTTGACTTTGGATTCATATTAAGCCGATTTCAATTCTCTCAATCTTCCCAAATCTCCTAATCTCATTCTAAAAATGTCCCTTAATATTGATGGCGTTAGCCACACCACCTCTATGTTTAAAGGCAAGATGAGCCGGACGATAGACGAGGCGCATTGTGCGGCAGTTGGTGTCCTCGTGCGGCACAAGGTTTAAGGCGTCTCTCCATTTATAGAAGTCCGGGGTCTGATGATTGGCTTTCGCCCATGCGTTTATGGTCTTTTCAAGGTTCCTGGCCATGCGTTCCTGGGCGATTTCCTGAAAGCTGTTACCTCCCCCTCCCCTCTTCTGGATATTGTCACATGACAGCTTATCGTATAAGTCGGATATGTCAACTACAGAACCCGGGAAAGTAACAACATCGAAATTCGGACTCCCATGCAGGTCGTACTCGCACACCGTGAAGCCCCGCTCAGCACATTCGGCATAGTATTGATTGGATGGCAGCAGACGGCAAGTGCAGTCATTCTTTCCTTCCCACACCACATTGCTTTTAGGGGCAGGATCCCACAACTTCCAATTTTCCTCGAGGGCATCCCATGTGTTTTGCTTTAATGCCGCACGACATTTGTCATAAGTCGGCCGGTCCTCTCTATAAAGGCGGTCGAGCTCGATACGCATGGCTTCGAGTATGGCATACTTCTCTGCCACCGGCCTATTGCTGTACAACTTTGATTCCTGATCTTTCATCGCTATTTCTATTTTGTTTTCTTAACATTGATGGAGCCGCATTTAGGACACTGCGGAGTAGAAGGCTTCAGGATGAAGCCTCCTACCGTATGCATAAAGATGTGCCCACAGTTACGGCACTCATAAGGAGTTGTTACTAACATAGTAATTTGTTTTTAGTATGTTCTCCGTTATTTCAAAATTCATGGGCTGTTTGTCAGTTCTACACAAATATGTAAAATATATATCACCTACCAATGTACAGAAGTATCACAGTTTACTTAGTCTTTCCTCTAATTCTTTATATATAAGGAAAGCTCTTAGGTAGGATCTATATGCTTTTCTTGTATATCCTAATAAATAGTACTGACGCGAATTATACAAAAAAAGCATTATAGTAGAGACCCATTGTTTAAACAAACTATTTTCAAAAATTCGCCCTATCATATAGTCTGATAAGAGTATTTCCTCGATTTGTCTAATTCTCGGGAGAAGCAATGGTCCACTATACTCTGTTATCTTTTCATTCTGCATATTTTTTCAAGTTCTTTCATCATTTTTTCTTCAGATAAGTTGAGTTCCTGAAGTTTGGGAATATAGCTGTTTAACATGGACAGTTTATCATCATGCATCATAATACCCTCTTCAAGTTCATGCATATACTTTGTAATATTAGACGAGAAGGACTCCAACTTATCAATAAGATCTACTTGCTGATCTTCTACTTTTTCAACTGAATTTTTCAAACTATCTTTCAGTTCTTCAGTTGAATCGTCAAAAGATCTCTTGATTTTAGACACATTGGAGTTAAGATTATCCGTGAATTTAGTGAGGACATCCCCAATTAGAGATGACTGATTACCGAATAACTCCTCTAAATTGCTTTGTAATGCCAACAAGTTATCCGCCGTGGAGTTAAGCGACTTTTGAATATCTTCATGCTCACTGAGAAACTTTTTGATTGACGAAGAGAGGTCTTTAGCACTTTCAATGGTATAGTTAAAAGTCGCTTCATACTCGCTGAGCAGCTTATTGACTGATGATGAAAGATCCCTAGAGGAGGAAATAGCGATGTTATATCTCTCTTCATTTCCACTAAGGAATTGTTTGATTGATGATGATAGGTCATTTGATGTTTCAACAACTATACTATGAGATTCTTCCAAATACTTCATTGACTTTGTCACTACCGTTTCCATACTATTAGTAGCTGAACTAACCTTTTCTTGTTGTTGACGCAACTCCAATATATCATCATGTACGGTTGCAGATATTTGATTCATCTGCTCACGTTGCTGTTTTAATTCCTCAATGCCTTGCAGACCTATTGTCTTTACATCTCCGAAAATACCTGGTATTTGGCTCAGATAGTTTGTTAACGCTTTGTGATTGGTATCTATTGAGGAACCTATAGTCTCTTGATGTAGTCGCAGTAATTCTATATCATCATGCAAGATTACCGAGATGTGTGCCATCTGCTCACTTTGCTGCTTTAACTCTTCAGCACTTTGCAGACCTGTTGTCTTGACCTCTTCAAAAATACCCGTTATCTGATGCAAAGAGTTTTCTACGACCTCGTGATTATTGACAAGTGAGGAAACTATGAGCTTTTGCTGTTGATGTAAAAGTTCTATATCAGAATGAAATGACGCCGAGATGTGCCGTATATTTTCGTTTTGTAACTTCAGTTCTTCAACACTTTGTTGACCTATTGTTCTGACTTCTCCATAAATATTTTTTATTTGTTCTAGTGAAGTTACAACAACTTCGTGATTATTATTTATATTAGAAGCTAATGTTGATATTTCTGTAAGAGCTTTTGTATTTTGCTCACTAAGTTTTGCCAAAATATCATCCTTAGAGGCTTTAAGAACAGAAGAATGCTCGTTGATGGCGTTTTTGATAGCATCTGTCATCTCTTGTATTGATTTTAAAACCTCCTCTTTATTAGACTCCTCGTTCTTCCGTGATGCTGAGAAAGCATCATTCAAGATTGATAATTGCTTTGAAATCTCGTGCAAAGAGGAATTAAGCCCATCGGCTAAAGTCATTTGATTGACGATAGTCTTAGTTCTATTTTCTATGAATAAGTAAGCAATAATTCCAGCAATGCAGGATGCCACAACCATAAAAGGTACGGCAGTTTTACAGTAGATTACAGACATTGGGATCAATATCACTCCTACAAATAGTAATACACCCAGAGATAATAATTGTTTCTTCATATTATTTTTGATTATATTTGCAAATTTGTACTATCCATTTTTTCAAGGAAGAAGAGAAAATTTCGGCGAATTTTTTGGAAAGAGTATTAATATTGGCCTCGCTTCTATTCCGAAAATCCGATATAATCGAATCCGCAAAATTTTGATAAAACGACTCGTTTAGATACTTAACAACCGGGAATATCTGCATCCAAGTACTCATTTCTTTTTTTATGTGTATCATATATTCCTGAAAAGACATATTTACACCTATCAACATAATTTCTCCCAAAATATCGACAATTTCAAGCACAACAAGCGTATCATGACAAGCAGATTTGAACTTTTCCGAAGCTACGAGAAATTGTCTTGACTTTGGAGCAAAAAATTCTATTATCTGATTGTGCTTGATGATTTTATCAATTTCGATGCAAGAGATGCCCTGTCTTGAAAGTTCCTTTTTTTCTTTCTCCACAGCCTCCTTCTCTGTGCTGATATCCGTACTTCCATATTTCCGCAAGCCTGACAATAATGCAACTCCAAACTCAATATGGGACAAATTCGACAAATTGTTGATTTTCTTAATATTGTTGACCAATTCCTTTGTATGGAACGGAAAAGTATCAATCATCCAGATATTTGCCACCCACAAAGTATTGATATACTTATCAAAGACCTCGTTATTTTGATCAAAGTGGTCATTTTTCTCATTATATTTTATATCTGAAGAAGAGTTAATATCGTTTAAAAATGTCTCCGTAGCTACCAAAGCAATTATTTTATTGTAGATTTTATTTTGGTAGAAATATACATCCCATTTATTGCCATTAATAAACAGATTTGTCTTATAGTCTAATAAGAAATTTTCTGTAGGTATACATATCAGTCTTTTAACCTCCTTGTCCATCACAATGTTTGGGATTCCTAAAATTCCTAATCCTACATCAAGAGATTTTCCGAGGCACATAGTCGTACCTCGGATTTTAAAAAGGTTTAATAATATCTCTTCTTTCGTCATTTAGGTAATAGAGCTAAAAATTGGTCAATCTTTATTATTGGCGACATTAATTCTTCTTGAGCTGTATTTTTCGCGCCCTTCATTTCCTCCAACTTCTCCTTTGCAGAGTTGAGCTGTGAGTATGCATTTTGAGAAGCAGCGGAAAGAATTTGCAGATAAATTGACTCCATAATGCCATCAATATGATTATGTACATGCTTCTCAATTTTTGAAGCTGCATCCTTAAATTGAGAGGTAGCAGAGTCTATAAATGCCAATTTTATGGCTTCCTCTTTTTTCTTGGAAAGATTTTGTATACGTTTCTCGCATTGTGCTTTTTCTCTGGCTAAAGAATCCTGTCGGAATTTGTGTTCCACTTCTTTTGCCTGCTCCTCACTCTTAATTCTTCCCAGTTCACGCTCTTCATCAATTCGACGACGAGCGGACATGAAAGCATTATACTCACATGCTTGTCTTGCTTCACGATATCGGTTCTCATATTCCATATCTATTTCTCGCGTGGGAGGATCGATCCATTCACCAAACCTTCCGAACCAGTATGAAAGAGAAAGGTAATCAAAGACAGATGGCTTTTGGGGTTGTAATGCAACAGTTTCTTGTGGTTGCAGAACAGAATTAGACACACGAACAAGAGCCTCCTTCGACTCTTCCACATTTTTGTCGGAAATTCTTTTAGTAGTCATATCAAGAAGCATCACAGCATCCTTTGTCGTATCAGTTTTTGCCATAATCGTTGCTACATTTGAGCCAAACGTTAAAGCTTTCTGACTGATTTTCGCAACCTTACCCGTTTTTTCCGCCATAGCGGCAGCTTTACTTGCAAGCATGGCTGCACCTTTTTCCCAACCGATAGCAGGTATAGCCAACATCGCAATATCACCCGCATTACCTATTCTACTCATTATTTTTCCCATTTTACTTGGCTTATCAATATAATGAGGCTGATAGTTACTTTGTAGATATTGTAAGGCATCTACAGCTTGCTGATGGGCCTCCTCCAACTCTTCCAATGTTTTCTGAATAGTATCTCTCTTAGTTCCAAGCTCAGAAAGTTGGGCGTCGGTAAAAGATGCTAACGCCTGCGATTGTTGCGTCAAAAATTCAATTTTTTCCAAAAGGGCCTCCTGTTGTTCTGCGATATCATTCACTCTGTTGAGATCTATGTCTGGATCGAATGGAATATTTAGTTCCTTTAATTCATTAGCCACATGTAAAAGTCCCTCTCCTACATCAGACGCACTTCGGGATGCCCATTCTGATAATTTTGAAGTAATATTATCACTTATTTTTTGACTCACAACAGCTAAATTTTGTTGGAACATTTCTTCCATATATTTTTGTTGTGCGTCATGAGATGCAGGTAGTGAATCAAAAGAGGAGGATAGTTGTCTTTTTATACCTTTAACGGCATAATCAATTTCATCATCCACTTCTTCCAATAAAGACATCTTTATTTTAGCTTTTTCTTTCGATAGCTTGGTTTGGAGCGAATCGATCGATGTTTCAATATCCGTTACTGCTTTATTAATGGACTTTATATCAGCATTGAATTCCGCTTCACTCTTATTTGTATGCGACTCGAAAAGTTGACGTTGAGACAAAAGGTCCTGCTTGAATTTTTCTTCAATTTTCAACAATCGTTGTGAAATTCTTTGCTTGTATACCTCATTTATCTTCAGGGCAACCTCGTCTTTCAAGTAGTTTTCAAATTGGCATAATGAATCTTTCATAGAATCAATAGCTTCATCAGAAGATGAAAGAGCAAAATATGCTACAGGGGATTCCAATTCAGCTAATATTTTCTCGTCGTTGTCAACGGCCTCTAAGAAAGACTCCTCTTCCTCCTTAAGAGTATCCATATGAGTTCTGGCAGCAATGATCCCAACTCCGTTTTTCTGCAGTTGACTCATAATTCCCATATCAAATGCAGTGGGAGCACCAGACATTACATACACCACAATCACAGCTTCCGACATTAGATATTGAGCCAAAGCCACATGATTATTTAAAATGGTATCCATTCCTGGAGAATCAACTATTGTCAAACCTGTCTTTAGGATATCAAGTGGGAGTCCGATATTTATTGATGCAATTTCAGTCTCCGACTCACCCATATTAGAATGGGTAAGAGCGGAGATTTCAGGAATAGTGATATTTTTTTGTGTTCCATCAGTAAACACCACTGTTACGTTTGGCGCTGAAGAATAACTTATTCTGGTCAATGCCGCTGTGGTTTCCACACGCGCTGTGGGCAATATTTTATCCTTTATTAAAGAATTAATCAACGTGGATTTTCCTGCACTGAATCTACCAATAAATGGAAGTATCTTTTCCCCATTTTCTTGGGAGTGTAGCCATTTTTCAAGGACAACCTTAGTACTGGTATCCCCACAAAACTCTGCTATTGATATTAAATTTTTTATTTGCGTCTGCATATTTGAAACTTTTTGCTATGCAAAATATACTACTTTTGTTCAATTACATCTGTCTCTATGTCTTCAATTTCTCTTCTTAAATCCACTGCTTCGAAGAGAATAGACTGGAGGAGCTCATCTCTTTTTGTGAGAAGTTTCACCTCTTTATCAATTTCTTCTGCTCCCGATTCCAATTTTTGAATTATTTCATCGAGTTCTTGTTGTTTGTCGGCGCATGCCATTGAAAGCACATCGGTGATAACCTTCGTCACAAATGATTGTATGGTTTCCTCGTGATTGATCAGGACTTTCTTAGCTGAATCCATGCACTGTTTGTCAAGCGCATCCAGACAACCCTCTACATAATCCTTAGCGGCGCGTATCCTTTTACGGACTTCTTTGTTGAGTTTTTGTTCTCTATCTTGCTGTAATTTTTCGACTTTTCTAGTGATATCCTGTTTCTCCGCTTCATATCTTCTTGCGTTCGATTGATGAGAAGCCACATCTGTGTCGAGAGATCGCAATTCGTCCAACCTATTTTGGTAGTCAGCCAATTCACTTTGATGCCTACTCTTCAATTCTTGAAGTTGGTGATCATAGGCCTCTTGCCTGGATGTATCAAGATAAGGTTCTTGGACATTATATTCACGGCTACCCGTTCCAACCCACTTAAAGAATCCTATGACTCCACCTTTCTTCTTTACCACAGTGCGTGTTCTTGATTCCGCAGTTGGTCGGAATCCCAAAGCTCCAATTTGGCTATCGAAATCTCTTTTGGCAACTTTAAGGTCTTCTTCAGCTAATTTGATATCCGTTATATTCTTTTTTGCCATTTCGGCATTATATTCTTCTTCCCCCACCTTTAGAGCCAAATCCAGCTGATGCTGATAAAGCTCATCAAGCTTATCCTCATAAGACTGAATATCCAAATCAATTTCAAACATTGAAGAGTCCAGAGTTACGGTAGAAATCTTGACTTCTTCAGTATTTCTTTTATACTTATTATCGGCAATTAGCGACTTATAATCTTCGAATTTCTCGTCAATAAGTCGTCTGACACTCTTGTCCAAATCATCAAGATGTGATTCTATTGATTCTCTATATTCCCGCTCCATATTACGCAGGAACATACGAGAGTCAGATTCAAATTCATCCAACTCCGTTTCTGATTTTTCCAATTTACCGAGGTATTTTTTCTTTATAACCCTACTATCAGCTGTCAAAGCATCTTGAGTATCATTAATAAGTTCAAATACCTTAGCTCTTACACTGGAGGAACTTTTCTGATTCTCTTTCTGAACCATAGAAATTTCCTTTTCAAGAGCCACTTTTCTTTCTTTAAACTCTTCAATATCAATATTGCTGCTCAGAACTGACACTCTGGTTTGCACCGCATCTCTATGCTTGGTGATTTTAGCCTCAAGTTGCTTTATAGGAGAAATCAGTTCGGCTTTTGCTCGTTCGCCTTGTGTAAGATACCGCATTAGTCTTTCTTCAAAATCCTCAAACCGGCTTAAAGATAATATTTTTTCTCTGGCCTCATCTGAGGAATATAGTATATCATGAAATACCATTGGAGTCTTATTTCTACCCACCAATGCTTGATAGGAGGATATGGGCCAGATCTCAGGTAGAGTCTCACCCGGAAATTGTTTTGAGAATCCTACTCGCAGATTTTTAATGACACTTTCTGGAGTCTCGTCCTCCTCTTTCTTTATCAAGTCTATTTGGTTCAGGACAAAAATAATAGAGTTTCCATAACTTTTCATCTCCTTTAGGATTTTATAATCTGTTTCTGTGCCAGCAGCAGCCGAACAGAACATAAAGATAGCGGCATGACATTGCCCAAACTCTCTTCGGGTAACATCAGTATGTCCCTCAGCGATACCATTTAATCCCGGAGTATCAATCAACCTAACTCCATCATTAAGGAATGGAGAGTCAAGGAATAATTCTACAGACCTTATCGTATTAACGACATCATCTCCATCCGTACATACATATTTAGATATATTTTCTAATGAGACATCTTCTAGCGTAATAGTCCTTCCATCCTTGTAATTAACTACTACGGCAGGTCGTCCGGTTGGACTTTCGGAAACTGACTTCAATTCATTAATTGTAGCAGTGGTCTCCTTAGTAAATGATGGAAGATACCTATTTCCCATCAAAGCATTGAGAAAAGTGGATTTTCCTGCGCTGAACTGTCCTGCAACTATAATAGAGAATTTACCATTTGTAATGTCTTGACTCAGTTCTTTAAGGGATTCAGCTTCACTGGGGTCAAACTCTTGAAAGGCCTGACTCGCTCTGGTTAGCAATTCAGAAATTTTGTCTCTTCGTTGTTTATAATCGCCAATAACACTCATGATATTAGTTTTTGAATTTACCTTTATAATTGTCTATACATATAATTAGCTTAGTTAGATACTCAATTCTTTTATTGACTGTTACAATGTCAATTTTATTTTCAATTTTCCGAATCAGAAGTCTCACATTGGATTTAAAAATATCGGTCAAATTTTGATATGAAAGTTCCAATTCCTTAGTCATTTTTTCTTCTGCTCCGTTGATAATCGTTTCAGCATCATCTTTTAGAGCGATGTATAACGTACCATTGTCTGGACTTATTGAGGTTTCAATAAATTTATAAGTACGCGCCTTAAGATTTTTTAAGCGTGTGGTTCGAGCTAATTTACGCTGCACCGCAATTTCTGCCTCCTCCTGCTGTCTCCTGAGATTCAATGCATTCAATTGGTTGCCAAGTTGACGAATAATACTGTCATAAACACCAGAATCAGAATTCCGTTTCTCGCGTTCATAATTGGCCTTCGCAGCTCTTAAACTATTTTCTATTTGATTATATTTTCTGTCAATTTCATTCTTTCTTCTATCCCATCGATTAATCTCCTCCTGATTATCGTGTTCATAATATTCATCGCTGTTATAAGATATTAAACCTAAGAATTTCTTTTTAACAGTTTTTTTCTTTTGCCATGTTCTATAACTTGGACGAGAGCCGAGGTTTGAGTATTCCCACATTCGATCCCGTTCATTTTGTGTTATTTCTTTTTGTTTTTCTTTTATTTTTATTTGTAAAATTTGTTTTTGGTTATTAAGTTCTTGTTTTTTTTGGGTAGCGATTTCTATTTCTTTTTCTATTTCGCTAATATCCCTTTTTATACTATCCAGTTTGCTTTCATCTGTTACTTTTTCTTTATCATATGAGAACTTCCATTTAGCATCCTTTTTTGAAAATTTCACAGAGGGGACGAAGCTACGAACCACGTCAATCATGCGGTTGTAAATTTCATCAAATCTTGGAGTAAACCATAAAGTTAGCTCCTCTCTGCGTTCTGCGAGATTATCGTTAATATATTTTGCAACCCTCCCCTGTCTGGCTTCTATCTCTGCTGTTTCTAAATCATTCCAGCCATTTACAATTCGTTTGGCTTCATCTGTAATATTCTCGCATATTCGCCAAACTTTAGATTTAGCCATTTTTTCTAAATCATCCATTTGGGAGCCTAATTTATTCCGTATTATCTTCTTGTTCTCATCAAACCTCTTTTCTACTTGTTCTTCCTGCTTTGTAAGAAATTCTTTTTCCGGTATATTGGTAACTTTGGCTTTAAGCAATTCTAATTCTTCTTTTGCGCTCCCAGCCGTAATCGTTAGAATTGATTTTAGACGTGCGTTTACTTGATTGATGTAGTTTCTCTCAATTTCTCCATTTTTCACGAAATCATACAGTGCAGTCTCAAATGATTCAATTCTTGATTTCTTCAAAAGCTCTACTCTGTCGCCAATTGTTAGAAGAGCACTGTCGCTATAAAGTCTTTGGATTCTTTTATCACGAGCCGTGAGAGCTTGCAACGCAGAAATTCCAAATACATTTGATGGTTGTGACGATATATGAAGAATGTTTTCTTTTATCGATTGGGTAAAATCTTTTATTTTTTGTTCTGGAGTCTCTTCATCATCTTTGAGATTGTCGATTTGATTTAGAACAAAGAAGAAAGGTGTACCATTTTTGTAAAAATTCTCAATAAAATCAAGATCGGATTGGCTTGCTCCTTTAATATTGAATAGACAAATATTAGCATGTGAACGATAAATCTCCTGATATGTGATATCTCTCATACCATCTTTAACTCCATTTAATCCAGGAGTATCGATTAGTACAAGTTTTTCATCGCTTCCAACGAAAGGAATATAAATATGCACTGATTCAATATCATTGACCACATCCTTACCTTTTGCTTTAGTAGTCACATAGTCAATCAATGCCGATTTGGATTTATTCAAATCTAAAACCACCTTTTGTTTATGATCATCCCGAAAGAAGACTTCAACTTTGTTCTTTTTGGGATTACTATCACTCACATTGTGAATATATGTAACAGCAGCTGTTGTCTCTTCTACTCCATGAGGTAATATATCCTGTCCGATAAGGGCATTCAGAAATGTTGATTTTCCAGAACTAAATTCACCCAATATCGTGATACGATACTCATTATTGTCCAAATCGTGCAACAATGCTGTGAGTTCGTTCACAAATATCGGATCTTTATTGATTAGAGCGTCTGCCAGCAAAGAATTGATATTATTTTTTACTTTATATCTTAAGTTCGTTTTAGAAGCATTCATATTTCAATCTAACATTATGAGGGTGTGTATGTAGTCGCTACAAATCTTCCATTGTGTATGTCTCTTATCCTACAATATCTGACAAATGATAAAAAGGTATGTCATAATTCACTTGTCTCACCTTTCCAAAAATATTTTCAGACATTTTATGCAACCCTAACTTAGCACATGTACCTTTACCTGTTATCTGCCAACGTTTCATCGTTACACCATAGAGATTCATAAGTTTGGAAGCAAGACGATTCCAGTTTATCTGATTCTCCTGAATATTATTTTTGTCTATCCATCTCTCTTTTATACAAGAGTCAACAAGCGCAGAGACTTGTAAAGTAAATACATACTTTTTTAAGTCATACTCATATTCGGATGATCTAATGTATCCTTGCACACCCCAAAGTCCAATCCAAGATTGGATCTCAGTGTTTGTTATATTTAAACCCAACTTCTGATTTAAAGAATATAGTAATCTACTCCAATCTATCTTGACAATTTCCATCCCCCACTCATCTTCATCATCTACCTCATAGCCGTTTTCATCAACCTTTAACTTCTCAATTAATGCTGGTTTAATTAAATCTTCTAAAGAATATGACTTAAGCGGAAACACTTCTTGCTTCACAGAAGTATTTTGAGGTGTCAGGTTGGGGCATTGCGCTGAAATCGAATCCTGGTATGATGCAGGTGATGCACACGAAACCATAGACTCTATTTCTTTAGCTCTTTCAGAAGAAATATTTAAAGATTTTCTTAATTTATCGAGTATTCTTCTTTCTCTATCGGATATGATTCCATCCTCTTCCAGACATGCAGAGATTTCCTCCGCATATTCTTCTTCATTTTCTGAAAATTGCGTCGGAAGGCTATGAGCCTCAATTTCCTGAGCTCTCTTCTCTGAAATACCTAAGGTTTTCCGTAAACGATCAAGTATTCGACGTTCTCTACCAGAGATTTCACCGCCATCAGCTAGACAAGCTTGTATTTCTTCGGCATATTCTAATTCATTGGAAGTATACTCCATTGCGAATTCCTTTTTAAATTATAAACAATACTATTTTCGTCACAAAAGACAAATCTTAGAGGTCCTATTATAGGATTCTTCCTTTAGAAATGAAAGATAAACCATATTAAAAGATTCCCTCAATTTCTTTTGCTCTTTCTGGAGAAATTCCTAAAGATCTGGCAAGTCTATCGAGGAGACGGCGCTCTTTTGCTGATATTCCACCTCCTTCTTCAAGACACCCTTTTAGCACCTCAATATACTCTGCTTCGCTTTCTGATATGCCATATGAGGTCTTTCTATTCAGATATTTTTTTGTCTTATCCAATATATCTCGGGCCTCGTTTTGTAATGCGCCAATATTGTCCTTTTCGGTTGCCAAAGCAGAGGCTCTTCGCGTTGCATCCTCTACTACAAACATTTGACGAGTTATCTCTGCTTGTGATGAGTATCCATTTGTAATCATTTCAAGTAATTTCAATGACGAAACCCTAAGCATTGCAATCACCTGAGACGTAGGATCGCTAATCTGGTTAGCCACTTTAATTGCCTCGTCATAGTTGCCTTCCTGAGTAAGTTTTTTTACTTGGTATATAGAATATGTATTTTCCCATTCTCTCAAATCTGACTTTACAGATGCGAGAAGTTCAGTACCTTGCCTAACATTTGATAGTTGCATCTGAATACTCTGTGCGAGATTGCGAAGTTGAGGCAAATATATATCCATATTGTTGTAGCGTGTTCGATATCTAAGATCCGCCCACTCTTTCTTAAGATCTTCAACCAATCGCTTCCCTTCTTTCATTGTGTAATAGTTCTGATATATGGATGGCTTTATCATATCTATAAGATAAGGCCATTTTGTTTCATAATCACAACTATTGCTTGCATTATCTATATGGCTTTTAGCTCTTTGTATATCTTCATAGGATCCACACCAACCTAATGCTTTTTGACTATAGAAATAGGCCATCGCAAAGTAATAAAACACGTTTTTCTCTGCCCTACGGAAATAATTCTTTAAGTAGTCCTCAGCATCGGAATAGTTCGAATTTTCCATGAATGCTTCGAGTGTATCCCAGAACTCATGACCTCTCATCGGATAATCATCCCACACTTCGTAATCAGGGTCATCCAAATAAATACCATCGCTTTCATATCCATTATCCTCGTCATACTCATCGTATTCATTATCCTCGTCATACTCATCGTATTCATTATCCTCGTCGTACTCATTGTACTCATTATCCTCGTCATACTCATCGTACTGTTCATCATATTCTTGCTCGTCCGAATAGTACTCATTGGTATTGTTGCTATTATTGTTATTTCTGGAGAATATGTCAGACAATTTATTTTTAAACCAGCCCATAGTCAGTCAAGTTTTATAAATTCGAAGTCGTTTTGTGTGCAGCAGGCCTTTTTATAGTCGAAGGCGTAGAGACGTTGGTAGGCCTCCTGAATCTCTTTGGCACCGTTGGTGAAGGGGTTGGAGGTGTGGATGGCGGTGGACACGATCACTGACATTTCCGGAGTCAAGACGGTGCCGTTGGTACGCTTGATGCGCTTGGGTGTTACGCGGAAGACTTTTGACATGGCTGCTACTCACGTTGGTTTATAAATTTGGGCACCCCACTGACCCATAAGTATCTCTCTATAAACGCCAAAGACGTGAGGCTACTTTGCATCACGTCCTTGAGTATCAGGTATCGCCAAACACCTTTCTTGAGAGAACTGAAGACTGCATAGCCCCACGTCCGGATATGATTACGATATGAATGGAGACACTCCATCCATATCTTGCTGATATCCAGAAAATGGGCATCCTTCACAGTCATCCCTCAAGTATGCAGTTTTGGCGATTTCGATACTCAGGACAACGGCAAAATGCCTTTGGCGTTGTCGCTATCGCCGCCCCTGATCTCTATCAGGGTCAGCCAGAAGAGCTGTAGACGATAGTAACTTTTGCAAAGTTAGCACATTTTTTGAAGAATGCCCAAAATTTTCTGCGATTTTCTTCAGATAGTCTCTATATTCTACAGCCTATGGCTACGAACTTGTGCAAAATTAGCATGAATATGTCGGTTTAGCAAGAGTAGAGTTGGTCCAAACGAGTTCAGAGTTTCAACATAGGTGATAAACATGGGGAATTAAGAAAATAATCGTATAATTCCCCATGAAACCAATCCTCCCCCTATAAGGGCACAACCTATATATAAAATAATGCCATTCCCCATCCCGCCCACACGGCCTAAAGTCCATGTAACGTCAGCTGCTGACTTACATGAAAAAATCAGGCTATAGACAGGAATGAGAAACAGTACCACTCCTACTAAAAGTAATATGATTGTCACAAACATAAAAGCCGGACTTTAGATATCAAAACAAACCATGAAGCCAATGGTAGAGACCCATTATTATCTCATAGCATATATATAGCAATAAGCATATAAGCGCCAGAACCACCAAACCCCATTTTGCAGTTTTATCGACTTCCTCCTTTACGCCAGGATCGTTATCAACATATCCCACAAGCCATCGAGCAGCCTTTTTATTAGCTTTATAAAAGGCATCGATTATATCACCCGCCATAGGGACTGCACCAATCACAAGGTCGAGAACACCAATAAAAAATATTGCAAATGTGAGTTTAATCGAGCGCAGCTTGAACAAAGCTATATAAAGCGAAGGCAGGATTGCTGCTGAGGAGAGCATATCTCCTACTCCCGGAAGCACGAATCCCACAACTGGATCAAGAAACCAGTCGTCATATTTCTTTGCGAGCCAAACAAGCTGAAAACAACTTGAATTTGCGAGCTTTTCTGCTTGATTAGCCTCTTCTTCCACATATTTTTCGACGGATGCAACACTCTCGTCAAAGGCTTTGGTGTCTATTATTTCTATAACCTTTCCCATATCATGCTTCCAACTTTATTGATCTATACGACAAATTGCTCACAGGAGTGATAGGCATGCCACTATCCACCCGTTGATCATAGCCATTATCCTTTTTCTCTCTGAAGTTATTGTTATAGTAGCAGATAGCGAAAACCACGGCTACCAAAATTAAGAGTTGCCAGAAAACCCTGCTGAGTCCTGAGGAATATTCCGAATCTGTATCGGTTGCCATATTTTTAATGTGTAGGAAGGAGTTTACTAATAAGACTATTAAGGGTGTTATTGGTCATTTCAAGAAGATTCATGATCATTTCTTGTTTGCTAAGGGACAAATCAGACACATCCTCACAAATAAGGTCCATTGCTTTATCCATGAGCCTATCCATACGTGCTTGCATACTTGAGAAATTCTTCTCAAGCAGCGGCAGCGAATCTCGGTACATCGTGATATCCTTTTGTGCCTTCGTCATCAGGCTGTTAAACGCATGTTCGATCTGTTTAGTTTCGATATCTACTCTGGCTTTAATCATGCTGATATCACGCATCGTTGCAGATACATTATTGATAGTAGCTGAAATATTTGCCACTATACTTTCAGTGGCATTGCATATCGCCATCATATCACTTGCTTGCAACGGTCTATTCTGATCCTCTACTGCAAGCAGATCGTAATCGGTATTTTTATAAATCTCGTTCATTTTATTATCATTTGAAAAATCCTGTTATAGTTGACTTTAAAAGACTCCTCTCGTTATAGTCGATGTCCGGACGTTCAATCTTTCCGCAGATCGATTCTATCTGTTTGTCCGCACTTTCGCCGAGATATATAGCCTGATTTACGTAGTTTATCTTTGTTTTCTTATTCCCTTTAACGCAGATCCTGAGCACTGCGGCTATACCTGCTATTGCAATTATCCACTTAGCACCCATACTGCCATCAAAATAAAATATAACAATACTTAGTATTGCAATGGCGGCAAGTATGCCCAGTATAATGACCGGGTATTTAGGGTTATGTCCAATATGGCTTTTATATGTTTTGGTAATATTATCGTATTCTTGCGCAGCTCCGCAATCTTCAATAAGCTTTTTAACACACGGTTGCGCATTTGAAATATTAATCTTGCAAAGTCTCTCACCGAGAGCCATAAAAGTCATCTGGTAATCAGAAAGGAGCATGATCTGCTTTCCCGACAGTCTGTATTCTTCGTCAGCAGCATCGGAGTATGCCTGAAGCAGATTATCGCCAAAAAGTTCGTTTGCAATAATACTGTTGATCATGTAATAATCGGGCATGTCATACTCGCTTCGCTGCTGCCTCGACAACCAGACACCATATTCGTTTTTGAGATATTTACCAAGTTCGAGGAGATAGATATTTGTGCGATACATAGTCAAAGCCTTTAGCTGAATGGCTGCAATCTTCGTCATTTTTGTATCGTCCATATCTGTTAGATTGTAGGAAAGCTCGCTACACTTCTTAAATATACGCCCTGAAGTGGAGGCGATACTTGCAGCTTTTGGCAAAAGATTGGATACCCTCTCAATATTATTCCTTGCAATGGTATCTTTCACCATTAAATATTTCATGAGCAACCGATTATGCTCTTTTGCCGCTTTGTATTCGCCGAAAGCCTGAATGGATCTTACTCCTACTTCAAGCGCAATAGCCACTCGATTTGCCGACTTATTACCGGGTTGGATTATCTGCATAGCCGATTTCACCAATGACCGGACCATCGATGCATAACAAGCATATATTTCCGGAATAGCCTTAGCTAATACGTCAATCTGCCCAAGCAGCACATTCTCTATTTGAGATACGTCTGAACTCAGGGCATCAAGCTCGATATTGAGAGAATCAATGGAGTCCATGTTTGTCAGTCGAGTTTTGTGAATTCAAAGTCATTTTGATTGCAACAAGCCTTTCCATAATCGAAAGCGTAGAGACGCCTATAGGCTTCCTGAATCTCCTTGGCTCCGTTATCGAAGGGGTTGGTAGTGTGTCTGGCAGTGATAACTGTCACTGACATGACCGGAAGCAGGACAGTACCGTTTGAACGTTTGATGCGTTTTGGGGTCACGCGAAATGTTCTGGACATAGCTATTTTTTGTTTTATGATAATTGGCACCCCACTCGCCGTATTTCTCTCTGAAGTCCTCAAAGGCGTGAGGTGATTTTGCATTGTCTTGCTTATTTGCAAGGGCAAAACGCCTTTGGGGATTGCAGTCGCATGCCTGATCCGCTATCATCGCAAACGCAAGAGCAGCAGTCTCCGGCACCGAAGCAGTGCAAAATTAGTATTAAAAAGACAATCTGCAAATAGGCAGCCAAGTCCAAATTAGTTCAGGGTATGGATATTTATACCTACCCCAACTGAATGCGTGGTGTTCCGAATCTGTTCCGGCTAAAAATAAAAATCGCTTGCAAATCAATGATTTGCAAGCGATTAACCTATCGGCTGTCGGGGTTACTAGACTCGAACTAGCGACCTCACGCCCCCCAGACGCGTACTCTAACCAACTGAGCTAAACCCCGATAGTTCTGAAAAGCGATGCAAAGTTAGGGACTATTTTCGAACAGCGCAAATAAAATTACATATTTTAATATTTATTTTCTTATATTTGCAATATCTAAATATAATTTTGCGCGTATTTTAAGTAGGTAATACATTGTGACACAAGATGATTCTGCACTTTATTCTATAAATGCGTTGAGGGCAACTGTTGGCGAGCAGTTGTCGAAGCATCCCATTGTATATCCTCCGTTATATCCCGCCGGAGCTTGCGGTTCCCAATAAAAAATACCTTCTACGGGGGCTTTCATCATCTCTGTTATTAATTGACGGCATAAATCGGCTTGGTCATAAGGCATACCGATTTCACATATCATCACAGGTTTTCCATACTTCTCCTTCAAATGAGCCACATTAGCGGCACAATCTTTGGCTACCTTCTGCCATCCACCCTTTTCTCCGGACTGCTCAGCCCAAAAAGGGTAAACCGACATTCCTATCATGTCATACTTACCGCCGTGAGCCTCAAGTGCGTCAAACATACGGTCAAAACGCCATTGGTCGTTGCCTCCGTCAAGATGAACGATGCAGGTCACATCAGGAAACACGGCTTTTGCAGCGTCATAGCCCGCATTGTTGAGCGCAGTATATTGCTCCGGGGCTTTCTCAATATCGCCCATCGGCAGCATCATTCCGGGTGTCGTCTCATTGCCAATCTGTACCCATTCAGGAGTCACCCCCGCTTCTTTCAGCGCCGTAAGAGTTGTTGTAACATGAGCAGCCACCGAGTCCTGAAGCTGAGCGAGACTGACGCCCTCCCATGCCTTGGGCGTGTGTTGTTGGCCGGGATCGGCCCAAGAGTCGGAAAAGTGGAAATCTATCATTGTACGCAGTCCAAGGTCAGTGGCTCGGCGAGCTTTATTCACCACGTCGGGAATGGCGTTCCAACATGTGTCAGGATGTACCCACACACGCAAGCGTATTGAGTTCACGCCGCAATAGTCGCGCAGCAGCGTCATACATTCCATTTCTTGAGGATTTGGAGCCGGTGTATAGAATTTCTCTCCGTTCGCCTCCATTTCAGTTAGCCAACTCACATCCGCGCCTTTTGCGAAAGAGCCCCGCTCGCTCACCATAGCTACGGTATCTTCTGCTTCAAGCACGTCAGATGAATCTGCATCGTGCTTTCCGCATCCACTCATTAATAAAATTGCACAGCCACAAATAACGACAGACAATCTACCAAATAATATATTCATATATAGTATAATTACAAATGTTTAGTGCAAATATACAGGATCTTTGCAATATTTCAAATATAATATAATTAAAAAATTAATTATCTTTGCAAATCAAACCATTCTCACGTGACAAACCCAAGCAAGGATATCCTGTAAATGTCATAGACGGCTTAACTCAAATTACTGAAGGATTAGTTGTTGCTCCACAACACTTTAATTGTTATTTTAGTTGTCGACATTTCTTTATCGTCTTCAAGCGGCATCGCCAAATAAAAGTACATGTTAAAGTTGCCTATTTGACGATTTTTTCGTAACTTTGTGCGATATTTCAATAAGGAAAAAACAAGAACTAAATACTATGGCAGAAATAGAAGAAGAATATGGCGCGGATAAAATCCAGGTGCTTGAAGGCCTGGAGGCTGTGCGTAAGCGTCCGGCAATGTATATCGGCGACATATCGGCCAAAGGTTTGCACCATCTGGTATATGAAGTAGTAGACAACTCTATCGACGAAGCCCTCGCAGGCTACGCCAAACATATACAGGTCACAATAAATCCCGACAACTCGATCACCGTAATCGATGACGGACGAGGCATCCCCGTAGATATGCACGAAAAAGAGCACAAGAGCGCTCTTGAGGTGGTGATGACCGTGCTGCATGCCGGTGGTAAATTTGACAAAGGATCATACAAAGTGTCAGGCGGACTCCACGGCGTAGGTGTATCGTGCGTCAACGCCCTCTCCACTTATCTGCGTGCCGAGGTACACCGCGGAGGCAAGGCCTACATGCAAGAATACTCCTGCGGCAAAGCCACTTCCGAACTTCAGATAATTGGCGAAAGCGACCATACGGGCACCAGCATCACATTCAAACCGGACGGCAGCATCTTCACCGTTACGGAATACGACTATGACACGTTAGCAAAACGCCTCCGCGACCTCGCCTTCCTGAATGCAGGAATCGAACTCACGCTCACCGACATGCGCCAGATCGACGAGAACGGCAACCCACGCTCAGAGACATTCTACTCAAAAGAGGGATTAAGAGAATTTGTGCGCTACATCGACTCAAATAAGGAATCGCTTATCGACGATGTGATCGATCTCAACACCGAGCGTCAAGGTATCCCTGTGGAAGTGGCACTCACATACAATAACACTTACAACGAAAACGTATATTCCTACGTCAATAATATCAACACCATCGAAGGCGGCACCCACCTTTCAGGCTTCCGTCGCGGTCTAACTACTACCCTCAAAAAATACGCCGAGGACAACAACCTGCTGAAGAATGCCAAAGTGGAGATATCTCCCGAGGACTTCCGCGAAGGTCTTACGGCAGTTGTATCTGTAAAGGTAATGGAGCCTCAATTTGAGGGACAGACAAAGACCAAGCTTGGCAACAGCGAAGTGACAAGTGCCGTGTCGCAATCGGTAAGCGAAGCCCTGAAAATTTATCTTGAAGAGCACCCCGCACAAGCCAAGACAATCGTAGCCAAAGTGGTACTCGCTGCTCAAGCGCGTCACGCAGCCTACAATGCCCGTAAGCAGGTGCTGAGAAAATCACCGCTGAGCGGCGGAGGGCTGCCCGGCAAACTCGCCGACTGCTCGAGCCGCACTGCCGAGGACTGCGAACTATTCATAGTGGAGGGAGACTCCGCAGGCGGTACAGCCAAGCAAGGCCGCGACCGTGTGACCCAGGCTATTCTTCCTCTCCGCGGTAAAATATTAAATGTGGAGAAGGCTATGGAGCACCGCATACTCGACAACGAAGAAATCTCCAACCTTTTCAAAGCTATGCGTGTGACTATAGGCACAGACGATGACCCCAAAGAGGCAAACCTCTCGAAGCTCGCCTACCATAAAATAATAATAATGACTGATGCCGATGTGGACGGTGCGCATATCGCCACTCTGCTCATGACATTCTTTTTCCGCCGTATGCGGCCTATCATAGAGAATGGCTATCTTTATCTTGCAACGCCGCCATTGTACAAATGCAAGCTGGGAAAGAACGAGGAATATTGCTGGACCGACCAGCAGGTGCAGCAGTTTATCATGAAATATGGACAGCGCACCACTGTACAGCGATATAAAGGTCTCGGCGAGATGAGCGCACAGGAGCTGAAGGACACCACAATGGATCCGGAACACCGTATGCTCAAACAGGTTACAATCAGCGACGCTGCTGAAGCCGACCGCATTTTCTCTATGCTTATGGGAGAAGATGTGGGTCCGCGCCGCGACTTCATCGAAGCCAATGCCAATTACGCTAATATCGATGCATAACAAAGAAGCCGGACAACCATAGACCTCATACACTCCACAGGTAAGGCAAATCGGCCCAACCAATATTCAGAAATAAACACTTTCAGGCAATATTACGTTATATATGTAATATTGCCTTTATAACAAATTAACGGACTTCAACTAAAGCAAGAGATTATGGCCCATACAAAAAATAGGAAAATTCCAGGACGCCAACTGCGCGCCATGATAATGGAATTTGTGGATAAACAAGATAATAAGACTTTCAATTACCATCAAGTGTCGGCAGGATTGGGTCTTACCACATCGGCTCAACAAAAATCCGTGGCAATTTGCCTTGCCGAACTCGCCTTCGACGGGGAAATCCTCGAAGTGTCGCCCGGCAAGTTCAAAGCTATTGCTCGTTCGGTAAATGCCACTGGTGTGTTCGTGCGCCGATCCAACGGAAAGAACAGCGTGATTACAGACGAAGATGGCGAAAGCATAATGGTGGCAGAACGCAACTCGATGCACGCTCTCAACGGCGACCGTGTAGAGGTGACGATTGCGGCTCGGCGCCGTGGGGCCGAGCCTGAAGCTGTTGTCACAAAAATCCTTGAGCAAAAAGAACAAGTATTTATAGGCACATTGCAGGTGGACAAACATTTTGCCTACCTGCTCACCGACTCAAAATTCCTTGCAACCGATATATTCATACCCAAAAGCAAGCTAAAAGGTGGTGAGACCGGCGACAAAGCCATCGTAAAAATCACTGAGTGGAAAGAGGACCAGAAAAACCCGCGCGGCGAAGTGGTGGATATTCTTGGCAAGACTGGAGAGAACACCGCAGAAATACACGCCATCCTCGCTGAATTTGGTCTACCTTATAAATATCCGGAAGCTGTTGAGAAAGCCGCTGACAAAATCAAGGCCGGCATCACCGACGAGGAGGTGGCAAAACGTATCGACATGAGAGGCGTGACCACTTTCACAATCGATCCAAAAGACGCCAAGGACTTCGACGATGCCCTATCCTTCCGCAGGCTGCCCAACGGCAACTACGAAGTGGGAGTGCATATCGCTGATGTCACCCACTACGTCCACCCCAACACAATCATTGACCATGAGGCAGAAGACAGAGGTACATCAGTCTACCTTGTTGACAGAGTAGTGCCGATGCTACCCGAGCATCTTTGCAACGGCATATGCTCACTCCGCCCCAACGAAGACAAACTCACCTACTCAGTAATATTCGAGATGAACGATGACGCGCAGATTCTCGACAGCAAAATCGCAAAGACTGTGATTCGCAGCGATCGTCGTTTCGCCTATGAAGAGGCGCAGGAAGTGATTGAGACAGGCAAAGGCGACATGGTCGACGAAATCCTAACCTTAGATAAACTTGCCAAGAAGCTAAGGGAGGAACGTTATAAAAACGGATCCGTAGAGTTTGACCGTGCCGAAGTGAAATTCGATATTGATGAAAACGGCCACCCTGTAGGTGTATATTTCAAGGAGTCAAAAGACGCCAACAAACTCATCGAGGAGTTTATGCTTCTTGCCAATAAGACAGTAGCTCGAGTAATCGGCGACGTCAAAGGCAAGAAAAAACCCAAAGCTTTCGTTTATCGGGTTCATGATATGCCTGATCCCGAAAAGCTGTCATCACTGGCAGAAATGTCAAGCAACTTCGGATATAAGATTCGTTCATCCGGCTCAGCTAAAGATGTAAATCGTTCGATCAACGACATGCTTGCGGCTGTAAAAGGGCGAGGCGAAGAGAATTTTCTCTCCACGCTTGCCATTCGAGCTATGGCAAAAGCCGCCTACTCCACTGATAATATAGGACACTACGGATTAGGCTTTCCTTTCTACACCCACTTCACATCTCCGATTCGCAGATATCCCGATATGATGGTGCACCGCCTTCTTGACAAATATCTCAACGGCGGACGCAGCGTCAATGTAGAGAAGCTTGAGGAACAGTGCAAACACGCTTCTGCTATGGAGCAACTTGCCACCAACGCCGAACGCGCTTCCATAAAATTCAAGCAGGTGGAATATATGAACGACCATATCGGCCAAGAATACACAGGCATGATTTCCGGAGTCACGGAATGGGGCCTGTACGTCGAGCTTGAAGAGAATATGTGCGAAGGTCTTGTGCCTGTGCGCGATCTCGCCGACGACTATTACGATTTCGATGAGAAAAACTACTGTCTCATTGGACGTCGCCACAATAATCGCTATCGGCTTGGCGACATGGTGAAGGTACGTGTGGCTCGCGCCAATCTCGATAAAAAGCAACTCGATTTTGTCATGGTTGACGATCTCGGTCCCGGTGAAAGGCCTGAAAAGATTGAGATTCCAAAGCAGGAAAAACCTAAAACCAAACAACGCACACACAAGCGCTCCTACACTCCCGGAAAGAAAAAGAAATAGCCAAACACCAGAAAATGGAAAGTATAACTATCTCAGGACTGCGTCTTACTGCCTATCACGGCGTATTGCCTCAAGAGCGGCGAGTAGGCAATCAATTTATGGTGGATATTCGCCTTGATGTTGATGTCAAATCAGCTATGGAGAATGATGATTTGGCTGACACAATCAACTATGCCGAAGTGATAAACATAGTGAAGCAAGAGATGGCCATACCTTCAAAACTTCTCGAACATGTGGCGGCACGCATCCGCAGAGCCCTTACACTCAACTTCGGGAGCAGCATTATCAGTGGCTCTGTAACCATCTCAAAACTTGCGCCTCCCATCTCAGCACAACTTGATTATGTAGCTTTTACTACACAATGGTGATGGACTGAAAAAGGCTAAATCTTACAATTAAGAATATTTAATAACTGCTGACAGCCAATAAATTTGTGCTGTCAGCATTTTTTCGTAACTTTGCTAAATATTGCTCCTGCACAGGCGCACCATAATAATAAATCTCCAATTTATCTAAGTAATGAAAACATCCAAATTACTGTCATTATTAGCAATAGTTGCTATGTACACACTCACCTCATGCTTAGGCACCGGTGAAGACTCTCAAAAAACCAAATCCACTTTAGGCAACCTATTCAATGCCATAGTTGACAATACTACCGGTGAAATCACTCTGTACAGCAACGCATCGTTCCAAGTAGAATGGGACTACACTAAAAACGTAGCCAACATAACAGCAATGGGTATCCAGCTCCCCAACTCTACTATTCTACCCCAAATCCAGATTGACAATGTGCCTCTTAAGAGTGCCTCGAACGGCTGGATCAACGCTTCTGTCACCGACTACTCTCCATTAAACTACGCCGGAGCAATTATATTCAACAATTTCACAATGAAGGTAGGTCAGTCATCGTTCAGCATCTCTTATCTCATCAACAATCAATATCAGGTGTACGCATTCCCGCAGTTATTCGGAGTGCAAGGCAATACTCGCATCACCAATGTCAATACAGGAGAGGTGTATAATTACAATGCCGAAAGTGGCCTATTATACTACATTTCCTACGATACAGCCACCAAAAACGGATTTATCGTGATTCAGAACGCCAAATTTAAAGAAAGCGACCCAACATCCAATATCAAGCTGCCGCTTCTTCCCTTCAATATCGTTCCTGTCGGCACATCAGGCACCATCCACATGGCTGCTGCAGAAACACAGCCTGCCACTATTGCCAGCAATCTTGACAGCACTACAATAAATAGTTCAGGCACCCCCATACACAATGCTACCGCCACAAATGTAGTTGCTGACTTCGATCCAAACTACGGAATGACCATTCGCTACGACTACATCATCGACAATGGCACATTGGGTAGCGAAAAGTATCATGTAGATTTTGAAGCAAACTACAACTCTGCATCAGGCTCTCTTTAATTGAAAACATTTTGTCGTCTACACTATGATAAGCTTGCGTGACATACATAAAAGCTACGACAAGGTGGAGGTGCTAAAAGGCATCAGTCTTGACATCCCCAAAGGCGAAGTAGTGTCTATTGTCGGTCCTTCAGGAGCCGGCAAGACCACTCTGCTGCAGATAATGGGGACTCTCGATCACCCCGACTTAGGCACAGTGAGATACGACGACACTGACGTTTTCAAGCTCAATGACAATAAGCTCTCGGCCTTTCGCAACCAAAATATCGGATTTGTGTTTCAATTCCACCGCCTTTTGCCCGAATTCACCATGCTCGAAAATGTGGCTCTACCGGCTCTCATAGCAGGCGAATCCCGAAGCAAAGCTTTTGATAAAGCAGCCAATCTGATAAAATATATGGGGCTGACTGACCGCGCCACCCATCGTCCGTCGCAGCTTTCAGGAGGAGAGTGCCAACGCACAGCAGTGGCGCGCGCACTCATCAACAATCCTCAGGTTATACTTGCCGACGAGCCCTCAGGCAGCCTTGATACTCGCAACAGACAAGAGCTTCATCGTCTATTCTTCGATCTTAGGCGCGACATGGGTGTAACCTTCGTGATAGTCACCCATGACGAAAGCCTTGCGGCGGACAGCGACCGATTAATCTCCATGCGCGACGGCAGGATAGATATCCATACAGAAGATAATCCACAAACAGAAATCATCATACCTTGAACAAATGCACATCCGATTTGCACATATATTACTTTTAGGTATAACGGCAAGCCTATGCGGCTGCTCCGACAACGAACCGTCGAACTCCCGTATTCCCACCAGTGCCGTTTATGATTTCGTCACAATTGACAGCTCTTCAAGCAAGGGCACCGTTTTCAGTATGCAGAAAAGCGGCGACTCGCCACTAATCACCTACTATGCTCCGGTGGATCTCTCCACGGCAGAGAATTTAGGCAAAGGCGACCGAATAATTATATGCTACAACCGTGCGGACGGAGAGACATACACCAACGGCAATATCGATGTGTACGGATACATGCGTCTTGCAAACACAGAAAAAGGCCTTGTAAACGACAAAACAGTCCAAGAGCAAGGATTTGCATGTCCGCCTTTGAAAATTAACGCCCTGTGGCGCACCGGGCATTACCTAAATGTAGACGCAGAAATATCTGTGTTCAAGGCTCTCCGACCGCAAAAATTCATTTTGGCGGCAGACAGCACCACCCTTACCGACGATGTGCCCAAGCTGCATCTCTACTACCAGAATGCCGAAGACAACGACGGTTACTCACCGTTTACCATCTATGGGTCATTCGACATAGATGATCTCTGGAAGCAAAGTGAATGCCAAGGCATAGAAGTGTTCTACATTACTTCTTCAGGCGAACAATCACAAGTATTCATGAAATAACAAACATAATTACTCAAATTAACACTCAACAATTATGGCAGAACAACCACAAAAACCCCAAGAAATCAAAATCGAAATCACTCCCGAAGTAGCTCACGGCAACTATGCCAACCTCGCTATGATCGTATACTCTCCCAACGAATTCTTCTTTGACTTCATCGCTGTAGCTCCCGGTATGCCTAAAGCAAACGTACAGAGCCGTGTGATCATGACACCCGAAAACGCAAAAAATCTCCTCTTCGCTCTTCGCGACAGCCTTACCAAATACGAGAACACCTTCGGCGAAATCGAGCGTAAGACTCCGATCAACAACCCCAACAACAACGGCCAGTACTCGGCTTAATCATGATAAAAGAAAATAATCTCACAATCTACAACACCATGTCGAGAGAGAAGGAGCTTTTTGTGCCCCTTCATCCCGACATGGTGGGTATGTATGTGTGCGGTCCTACTGTGTACGGCGACGGCCACCTCGGTCATGCTCGTCCGGCTATCACCTTCGATGTTGTCTTCCGCTATCTCAAGCATCTCGGCTACAAAGTGCGCTATGTGCGCAATATCACAGATGTGGGGCACCTCGAACATGATGCTGACGAAGGCGAGGATAAAATAGCCAAGAAAGCACGCCTCGAGCAGCTCGAACCGATGGAAGTAGTACAATACTACCTCAATCGCTACCATAAGGCAATGGAGCGCCTGAACGTGCTGCCCCCGTCGATAGAGCCGCATGCATCCGGACATATCATTGAGCAGATTGAGTATGTGAAGAGCATTCTTGACAGCGGATACGCCTATGTAAGCGAAGGCTCGGTCTACTTCGATGTGCCCAAATTCAACAAGGACTACGGATACGGCCGTCTTTCGGGCAAGAATATCGACGAGCTACTATCAACCACCCGCGCTCTCGACGGACAAAGCGAAAAACGCAATCCCGCGGATTTCGCTCTCTGGAAGAAGGCGTCGCCTCAGCACATCATGCACTGGCCGTCGCCCTGGAGCGAGGGATTTCCCGGCTGGCATCTCGAAT
>CAZJKZ010000001.1:0-128014 GCA_964546885.1 uncultured Bacteroides sp. | reverse complement strand
CTTGAGAAAAGTCAGCAGAAAGTAAACGCCCCAAATACTTATACGGTTTTGACATTTCAAGGTCAATTTGCTAATTGCTATGTCTGATCCGATAAAACACAAAGAAAGCTGCCTTTTGGGCAGCTTTCTGTATTAAGAGAGTGGGGGGAATTAATCTTGATCAACTTCGGCATAGCCGGGGTTCTGTTTGAGCAGCGGGTCTGCACCGAGGAGGCTGCTGTTGAGAGGCCAGAGAAGCTTGTATTCCCAGTTGGTCTGGAGGACAGCTGTTGCTGTTTCTACCAACTCACCATCATTTTCTTTCATCCAAGGATTAGCAGATGTATCAAGACCGTAGCCTACACAACCTTGGGGTTGGAATACGAGGTGATCAGTCTGAGCTCCGTTCTTGACAGTAGTCAAGCGACGGAGAGCCCACCAGCGACGACCTTCGAGGTAGAACTCTTTGTCTGTCTCACGCATAAGAGCAGATTCGTTTTCAGCGAATGTGCCTGCATGGTAGCCATATTTAGCCTCATCCCAGTTTTCAGCGTATGCACGCTTGCGAAGCATGTTGATATAGGTTTCAACTCCTGAATTGTCTCCTTCATAGTTGCAGCATTCCGCCATTCCAAGAATAGCATCAGGCAAACGAAGGATAGGCATATCAACACGGCATTGATAATACTGAGCACCTTCGATAGCTGAGTAACGGAACTTGATAACGAATGTACCTGCGATTGAATACGAATGAGGATCAAAATCATCAAGTGCTACAGTATTAGTAGCAGCTTGCTTATCAGTTACGCGGTAAAGCGGAATGAAGGCATCGCTACGGTGATCTTCAGCATCGAACTGATAGAAAAATGCGTTCTTAAACATGTAGCGTTGTACACCAAGAGATAAATGATCCCAGTTGGCACTGTTACCGCCGGTTGCTGTACGTCCGAATCGGGTTGCTTGACCTTCAGGAAGTTTGCCCCAACCGTCTGCTGCCCAAGTTGACCAATAAGTACCACCGGCTGCACCGGTTACACGACTCCAGTTGAAGTTAGTCTGGTTGTTGTAGTATGCGCCGTCAGCAAGTGAAGAATAGCATACGCTGAAGATAGATTCCTTGTTGGCAGGAGTGAGCCATACATTGTAGAAATCATCCTGGAGGGCATAGCCATAATTGTTCAACACATTGTTGAAATAAGTCTTAGCAGTGGCAACGTCAGCGGGATTAGCTTTATGATCAGCTGTTTCAACCTTACCGCTCCATAGATATACCTGACCGGCAAGCATTTCGGTTGCGCCCTTTGTCCATGCATATACAGCTGGACCGACATTGAACTGATATGTCGAATTATTGAAGCAGTCAAGAGAAGAAGCAATGTCTTTCTTTATCTGATTCAGTGTTTCCTCAGCTGATGAGCGAGCCATATAGAGATGCTCAGGCACATAATCGCCATGCATTACATCCGGCTCCAGACGGAGGGGAAGACCGCCGTACATGCGATACATTTGGAAGTAACTGAAAGCACGCCAGCCATATGCAATGGCGCGAAGACCGTTGGCTGTGTTTTCATCAACTACGTCTTTTTGATTGTCAAGCTGCCAAATAAGTTCGTTGAGATTGGCGATGAACCCATACCAATTGCCGAAAGTGGAGAACTGAGCGATTGAGGAAGAGTAAGCATTCTGAATATAATCCTCGCTTGCTGTACCCGAGCCATCTGGAAGTTCACCGAGCCATAGTGCTCCAGCGCGAAGCTCGCCGGCATCGAAAAGTATTTGTCCCGGGTAATTAGCACGGAACTGGTTCTGGAGTGCAGTGATGAAACCGATATACTGATCGCGCTCAGTCCAGAAGGTTGTTCCTGAATAATAACCCTTCGGTGAAAATTCGAGGTCGCATGATGCCATTCCGCATCCCATACCTACGACTAATGCAGCCGAAAGAAGTTTGCTAAAAGTATTTTTCATTTTAGTTTTGTATTCGATTTATTAGAATTTCAGATTTGCACCAAAGATGACCTGACGGGGCAGGTTGTATGTACCGCCGTTACCTGCTGTATTACCGTTCCAGTAAGTTGTGTTGTCGGGCAGAGGAATTGTACATTTCTTAAGATAACCGAGGTTTTGTCCTGTCACTGTAAATGTAAGACCCTGGCTGCGGAACTTTTTGCAGATGCTCATTGGTACAGAGTAAGCAAGCTGAAGCTCGCGGCATGCGAGATATGCACCGTTCTGAGTCATAAGGGTACTTGTACGTACATAGTTGTTTGTACCGTACTGCGATGCCCATGCCACACGAGGATATTTAGCGTTGGGGTTGTCAACTGTCCAAGTGTCATGGATTTCTTTCGGGAAGGCCATTGCTCCTTGTCCTTCTGCAAGCCAGAATGCCATATTGGAATCATAAACCTGGAAGCCCCAGCCCATATCAAAGCGTGCATAAAGGGTAAGACCTTTCCAAGAGAGCGTAGTGTTGAAACCACCTGTCCAGTGGGCGTCACTATGTCCGATAATCTTCTGGTCCATATTGTCAATCATATTGTCGCCGTTACGGTCTTCAAAATAGATATCACCAGGGACGAGACGGATTAGGTTAGCGGTGTATCCCATTTGGAGAAGGCGTTGACGACCTGACTCGTTTGCGTAAATGGGGAATGTACCTGCTACGTCGACATAATCACCGAGAGCATCGATTTCAGCTTGAGAGCGTAAGATTGGCTTAGCTCCGAAACCAACCCTCTGATATGGATTTTGACCTTCCTGATAGCCACCAATCCAAGTTGTCTCATCGCCTTTTCCGGTATAAACCTCTGTACCGCCCTGACGGTTGTTTTCAAGACCGTTTTCAGGTAGTTTTACGATCTTGTTGTTGTTGTATGCGAGGTTTGCACCGAATGACCATTGGAAGTCGCCCATGCGAAGCAGAGTTCCATTGATTTCCATTTCTACACCTTCGTTGCGGTATGAACCGTTGTTGTTGGTTACTGAGCTGATACCGGTTGTAGGAGGCAAATCAAGAGCCGCATACTTATCTACAGTTGTACGATTGTAGTAAGTCATAGCGAGATTGTAGCGGTTGTTAAGGAAGCCGAGGTCGAAGCCAACTTCAGCTGTGCGAGCTGTTTCCCAACGCAAGTTTGGATTGGGCAGACCTGATATACGATAACCAATATTTCCGTTGTACTGGTATGCGCTGTAGCTACCCTGAAGGGTATAATAGCCAAGACGGTTAGTATTAATGATAGCGTTGGTACCATAAGAACCGCGGATCTTAGCATAGTTGATAATATTGCTCACAGAAGACTCTTTCCAGAATTTCTCATTGTAGAGATTCCAACCGAATGATACACCGGGGAAGAAGCCCCATTTATGATTCATAAGTCGAGAATAACCGTCCTCACGGAATGTAGCGGCAAGGATGTAGCGGTTGTCATAGATGTACTCTGCACGACCGAAATATGAGAGAAGTGCCTCCTCTGCAAAGCTTGACGAAATCTCGCGTGACATATTGTCAGGATTGTTTGCGGTCAGACCAAGGTTCCAGAAAGGAGCAGGAGCGCCCGAGCCTGAAGCTGAGAAAGTCTTGTAGTCGCGACGATAGTACTCTGTACCTAACATTACGTTCACGTCGTGCTTCTCATTAAATGTACGTTTGAAGTTGGCAACGAGATTATAGGTCTGGTCAAAGTAGCGCAGGAACGATGCACTGTTAGCATAAGTACGAATTACACCATTTGTACCATCAGGGTTAGCAGCACCGGTATTGTTGGTAACGTATGCGTAGTTGAGTGCGTTGGTCAGCTGTTCGTTATAGTACCAGCTCATGGTTCCCTTAAGGGTAAGACCCTCTATGATTTTAGCTGTAAGAGCTTGAGTCATAGAGAATTTATCACTCTGATTATCACGACCGAACTTACCGTTATTAACATTTACGTTAAGAGTTGGGTTTGATGTACCGAACAAGTTATTGCCTTCCTCGTCGTAATAGCGGACGAACTTGTACATGAAACCACGGTTCATAAAGTAAACTGTGTTGAGCTGAGGGTGTTCATTGAGCCAATTTGCACGGGTATAATTGAATACCGAATTAGCAGTCAACCAGTTGGTGAGCTTATATTCACCGGTAAATGCGAAGTTGTAACGTTTGTAGAATGTGCTCTTTACTACACCTTCAGCATCATAGTAGCCGAGTGAAGCATAATATTTTCCACGGTCGTTACCGCCGGAGAAAGATACATTATAGTCCTGAGTAACTGTAGGTTTACGGAGGTTAAGATCCATCACATCCTGATTCCAGAAAAGAATATCACTATTGCTGATGGGGTCTTTCATCTCGCGCCAGCCTGCTGTGCCGAGGAGATATGCGGTTTTGTCATTCTTTTCAAGAATGTTGTAATTCATGGTGTTATTCCACTCCTTACGACCGATACTACCGGGCTGGTTATTATTAGTGAATAGCATCGTGTTGTAGTTACCAGAGTACGTACCGCCGGGAAGCATCCATTCAGTGTTCTGGCAGCTTGTACGGTAGTAGTACAGGTAATCTTCGTCGGAGATTGTGCTATAACCATTGTTGTAGTAGCCGAGACCTACCTTAGCGCTGAAAGTCACTTGGCCTTGACCTGCCTGACCGCTCTTGGTTGTGATAAGGATTACACCGTTACCTGCACGTGCACCGTAAAGAGCTGTAGCACCGGCATCCTTGAGCACCTGCATATCAGCAATATCATTGGGGTTGATGTCGGACATGCTGTCGCGGATGTTACCATCGACAATTACGAGAGGTTGATTGGAACCACCGTCGAAGTTTGTACCACCACGAAGAGTGATTGAGGGAGTAGCTGAAGGACTACCAGAGGTAATAGCAACCTTAACACCTGAAACGGCACCTACGAGGGCCTGTGCGGGGTTGGCGTTAGTACCTACGGTAAGAACCTTTTCGTTTACTTTTGCGATAGAGTTGGTTACGTTTGCGCGTTTCTGCTCGATACCGTAACCCATAACCACTACCTCATTAAGTACGCTCGATTCACTGCTGAGAACGATGTCGAGGGCTTCGCCGTTCCATTGTACTCTATAGGGCTGATAGCCTACATAGCTAACAACGATCCAAGAGCCATGCTTTACATTGGCGAGAGAGAATTCGCCGTCGATATTGGTAAGAACACCTGCAGCGGCATCCTCAACTTTAACGGAAGCGCCGATCATGGGCTCCCCTTCCTCATCAAATACCGTACCGATACATGTACCGGTGTTCTGGGTCTGAGCCTGCGGAGCAATCTCCGGGGCGGCAAAGATCACTGTTGGTGCTCCTAAGGCAAGAACGCATGCCAGGCACCTGGACTTGAAGTTGGTATTAGTCATAATGATCTGGTTTCTATTTTTTGATTTTAGTTACCCGCAGGTACGGCAGGTGTTGTGAACTGTATAAGGCAAGCATCACCTACTGAGTAATCGCATACGTTGTTAGGACGAGCCTGAGTAGCTACTGTGTAGACGGTGTTGGGAGCGAGTTTTTCAAATTGAGCGGTGGTTGCAATGTTACCTTGTACCTTACCGATAGTTACACTGCTTATAGCCTTGAGAGATGAAACCCAATTTGCTTGTTCGCATTGATAAAGGTTGAGGCCATAGCCTCCGCAATTGCTCTCCGGAATAGCGGGCCAGCTAAGATTTACGCGATAATAGTCAGATGTTACTAATTCGCCCTGAGCGTTGTAAGACTGGACTTGATAAAATTCAAAATTGTTAACGCTAACATTTACGTCAGGTGCTGTGGTGAAATCGCGATAGAACTCATCAGCATTTGAGAAACCGGCGCCAGGGATGGCTTTGGTCTTTACGTAGTACTTTGTGTTCTGTGTAAGACCGCTGAACGAGGTACTGCATTTCTTGTTGTCATCGATCTGTTGCTTCTGGAGCTCCTGACCGTTCGGACGTGTACCTTGGTAAAGGGTGATTTCATACCCTTTACAGTGATCGTTGGGGACAATCGACCATGTCACCGTCACAGTGGTGTTGGTAACACGACACGAGTTGACAGGCAATGCTCCCAGTGTGGTGGGCTCATCGTCGCTGCAGCCAACGAATACAGATGCTGACATAGCGCATACTGCAGCAGTCAACATCATTTTCCTGAATCTACTCATAGTTGGTTTGTTGGGTTAATAATTGATTGGTTAATATTAGGGTTTATATTATTTTCATTAGTATTTAATAATTTAAGGTGTATGGTTGAGAAACATCATTTAATTTTTGCAAAAATATTGTTAATATTGACTTTAGCGGCAAAGTTAAAACTTTTATTTGGATGGTGCAAATATTTTATCGCAAATTTTTAAGAATATTCACATAAATTCAGATTATTAATGTAAAAATATGGTACAGAAAAGGGCAAAATAGTATTATCTTGGTACAAAAAGGCAACTTTTACCTACTTTTTGTCCATAAATCTTTTAAATTAGCAAAATTATCGTTTTTAATTTGAAATATTATTATAAAGATAAAATAGAAGCCTATTCTCAACTGGCAAGTGCAAAATTAACAAAATTAGTCAAAATTTCAAATACATAAGTGTTTATAATGATTTTCCGAAAAATCAAGACGAATAATCATATCGTTTTCCGAAAAATCAAGACGAATAATCATATCAATTTCCGAAAATCAAGACAAATGCCTTCCATACTTTTCTCGCTAAAATTTCCCAAAATAGTGTCTAACTAACGAGTCAAATTGCTTACAAAACTATTGAAGGAAGTACACTTCTCAAGTTCTAAAAGCATCTCGAAATCAGATTTGTCAAGATAAGACATTATTGAATTTACTTCGTGAGCATGCTTATCATAAGACTTTTTTATGAAATTATAGATTTTCTTCAATCTCTGTGCAGGATGGTATTCTTGCACCTCAGGATCAGTATCCAAATCAAAATTTAGTTTTTCCTTAAGATGCTTTTGTGTCAATGACTGATCTATTTTTTGAAGAAACCATCCCATTCCAAGTATCCATGCTTCAACCTCCATAATAGCGAAATGGCAAAAGACAAAGTCATGAAAGTTCCTAGTGTCAATGGCTTTTTGGGCTCCGACAATAAAGCGATTGTTAATGATGGGATCAATGATTTGCCCGGGACGAATGCTATTATATTGATCTGAATACATATCTCTTAGGACAAGTACTCGGTCAAAGCCTCGATTGCGATGCTCTTTTGCGTTGTCGAGTGCTTTAGATAATGCTCTTGTATCGCCGCCTACGTTGACAATTATATAAAATCTCCCCGGATTCGAAGATGAAAATGCATAAGGTGTGGGAGTAGATTGGGAGCCTTTCAATTCATAGCACTCTATGCCCAACTTAGAATGGTCATATTCATACCATTTTAGCAAAAACTCACGGACGAATATCAATTCTGTCTGTCCTTCAACATATACAGCGATTTTCATTTTTACACACCAAACAATTTTGAAGACATTCCGTTAAGAAAATCAGAAGTAAAGAAATCGAAATTACTAAGTCCTGAGAACTTGAATCCTTCGAATTCTTCCGGACAAAAAGCTGATGTTATGGATTTGACCATATCTCCTTTACGAACTAAAATATTCCATTTGGAGATATCCACAATATTCATCATAAACTCTTCATTGCTTGTAGCGATCAACTGTATATTCTTCTCTTCACAAACATCAAATAACTTCTTCCCAACTTTGGTAGCTCTCGAGTAATCAAGACCTTCCCCAAGATCGTCGATAGCAATTAAAGCAGGATGGTCAAGATTTGTAAGTTGTTCAATTAAAACAAGCAGTAAAATAGTGCGATACATTCCGGATGACAAATCATTTAGCAAAAGAAATCCTACATTCTTTTCATAAAGCACTATATATTTAATTTCAAAAGAATTAGTATCAGGTTCTGATGCAATCTTTTTTGTGCCTTGAAATAAATTATTAAACGTATCAATACTTTTTATTGGAAATCCTACTTCATTCGCCATCTTTACTATATGATTTTTCATCTCAGGAGTAAATTTTGAGAAAAGCTCATATAATTCACTCTGAGATGGAGTGTTTCTGTCGATAAAACTACGAATTACTGTATCTTCTGACCAATTAATGACATCTTCTATATAATCATATTTCTGCACATCGCGACGAATATGCATCAAAAGCATATCCTCAGGTGGGCTGACAGGCTCACCTTCGATTTTCCCTGTTGCTCCTTCTCTTTGTATTTTCACCTCATTATTTACTTTGAGGGTTTCGCTTATGACCTTTTTATCGTCAATACGTAAATAAACCGATATTTCGCGATCATTATTATCAACAAATATTAATTCTGAGCTGAAGGAATTTTTATCATCAGCTGTGTTGCGCTGAGACAGCAATGACTTAACACGACCTAACGCACTCAAAGCCTTGCTTTTGCCGGATGAGTTTTTGCCAACTATTAGATTGGCCTTTCCTAATGTAAGGCCGTCAAGTGTCCAATCTTTAGTGGAGTATTTAAATGATTTCAGAATCATATTGTAAAATTTAATGCACAAAATTAGTAAAAATAATGCTATTTTAGAATAATTATGCTGAAAATAATCTCAGTATATTTAAATATTCCCAAAATTACATAGTTTAGATGCATTGTGGTTAATGAAGTAGAAATTATAGAATCATCTTTATAAAGATATAATAGAAGAATCTCGATTGTAATTAGAGGATAGGGAAAGACAGTGCAAAGAATAAATTTATTTATTGTCAGCAAATAAAAATGGTAGTTTTTTTTAATTGGCAGTAAATAAATATTAATGTTCAGGGATATGAGTTTTCTTGGAAGCAGAGATGTTACATTGACACACGTTCTAAATCATATCATAAAAAAATATTAGAAAAATTAGCGATAATTGCAAAATTATGTGTATTTTTGCGTTCATAAATAAAATTAACCACTAATTGTTGTTTACCATGACAAAACAAAGCTCAAAAATTTACCCTTGGATAGTGGTCGGGCTCCTATGGGTTGTGGCGCTTCTTAACTATATGGATCGCCAGATGCTTTCGACCATGCAGGTGTCAATAGGCCAAACAATTACACCTCTTCAAGACTCAGCCAACTTCGGACGTCTGATGGCTGTGTTTCTCTGGATCTACGGTCTTATGAGCCCCATTTCGGGAGCCATCGCTGACCGTCTCAACCGCAAATGGCTCATCGTTGCCTCATTGGGCGTATGGTCAGCCGTAACCTATTTTATGGGTCTTTGCGGAGCAGATGATTATAATATCTTCTTCGGCCTTCGTGCTCTTATGGGCGTAAGCGAGGCACTCTACATCCCAGCCGCACTCTCACTCATCGCTGACTATTTCACAGGTGGCGCCCGTTCGCTTGCAATCGGTGTGCATATGACAGGTCTCTATGCCGGTCAGGCTCTTGGCGGTTTCGGAGCGACAGTGGCTCATGCTTTCTCATGGCAGGACACATTCCACTGGTTTGGTATAATAGGTGTGATTTATGCGTTTGTACTTATGTTCGCTCTCCGCGACCGCAGACGCACACAGCCTCAGAAAGAAGTGGCTGTTGTTGACGAAGAAGGCATGGAAGTGCCTGAACCCCGTAAGGCCGACATTCTCAAGAGCTTCGTGCTGATATTCAGCAATGTGGCATTCTGGGTGATTCTCTTCTTCTTTGCTTCTACATCGCTTCCCGGTTGGGCAACCAAGAACTGGCTTCCGACACTTTTCCGTGACACTCTTGGCCTTACACCCGAGGCTGCCGGCCCGATGGCAACAATTTCTATCGCCGTGTCATCGTTTATCGGTGTGATGGTTGGAGGTCCGCTTTCCGACAAGTGGGTAAAGCGCAATATCCGCGGCCGTGTGTTCACCAGTGCAATCGGTATCAGTATGATGATTCCTTCGCTTGTGCTTATGGGCTTCGGTACCAACGTGTTCGCTGCTCTTGCTGCCGCTCTTCTCTTCGGCCTTGGCTATGGTATGTTCGACGCCAATAATATGCCTATCCTCTGCCAATTCATACCCGCTCGCCAACGTGCATCCGCTTACGGCCTTATGAACATGACCGGTGTATTCGCCGGAGCTATCGTTACTACAGTGCTTGGCAACTTTGCTGACGAATATGGTCTTGGTATCGGATTCGCAGTGATGGGCGGTGTACTGCTCTTGGCTCTTATCCTTCAGCTTCTTATCCTGCGTCCTACCACTGACGACGCCAAATAATTCAACTTTCGCTTGCGAAATATTAAATAATTTATTTACGAACTTAATCCTAAAAACTGAACAATATGGAAAAAATCAAAGGACTTATCGATGCCCCCTTCACTCCCTTCCATCCCAACGGTGATGTGAACCTCGACCCAATACCCGAGTATGCAGCCATGCTGAAGAAAAACGGCCTTAAAGGCGTGTTTATCAACGGATCATCAGGTGAGGGATATATGCTGACACCCGATGAGCGCAAGAAGCTCGCCGAGGCTTGGGTAGCCGCTGCTCCCGAGGACTTCAAGGTGATCGTGCATGTGGGCAGCTGCAGCGCCCGCGAAAGCCGCGAACTTGCCCGCCATGCAGCTGAAATCGGCGCATGGGGTATCGGTGCCATGGCTCCTCCATTCCCGAAAATCGGTCGTGTTGAAGAACTCATTAAATATATAGAGGAAATAGCAACAGGAGCTCCCGAGCTTCCATTCTACTATTATCATATCCCCGCTTTCAATGGAGCATATCTTTCGATGGTAGAGCTTCTTGAAAAGATTGATGGCCGCGTGCCCAACTTTGCCGGCATCAAGTACACATTCGAGAGTATTTACGAATACAATCAGTGCCGCCTCTACAAGGATGGCAAGTACGACATGCTTCACGGCCAGGATGAAACAATCCTTCCTTCTCTCGCTATGGGCGGCGCACAGGGCGGCATAGGCGGAACTACCAACTATAACGGACGCGAACTCGTAGCTATCATCGACGCCTGGAACCGCGGCGATCTCGAGGCAGCCCGCGAGCACCAGAACTTCGCTCAGGCTGTGATCAACGTAATCTGCAACTTCCGCGGCAACATCGTTGGCGGAAAGCGAATAATGAAGCTTATCGGTCTTGACCTCGGTCCTAACCGTATTCCTTTCAGAAATCTAACTGATGAGGAAGAAGCTGAAATGAAGAAGCAGCTCGAAGCTATCGACTTCTTCAGCCGTTGCAATAAATTATAATTTGTAGAAGTTGTCTTTTATGTCATTTCGACATAAAAGACAACTGTTTATAATCCTAACTATTATGGATAAACCTAATATTGATTATCTAAAAGATTGTCAAGAGAAATATCGTAAAGATCTTACCGAGAATATCTTGCCTTTCTGGTTGAAATACGGTCTTGACCGCGAGCATGGAGGCGTATACACATGTCTCGACCGTGACGGCACACTTATGGATTCCACTAAATCGGTATGGTTTCAGGGTAGATGCGCTTTCATATATGCGTTTGCATACAATAATATAGACAAGCGCCCCGAATATCTCGAAATGGCAAAGAGCTGTCTTGACTTTCTCGAAACATACTGCTTCGATCCTATGGACGGACGTATGTATTTTGAGGTGAAAGCTGACGGCACTCCTTTGCGTAAGCGTAGATATGTGTTCTCCGAGTGTTTTGCTGCAATAGCAATGTCGGAATACTCTCTCGCTACCGGAGACAAAGAGTATGCAGAGAAGGCATTGGCCCTCTTCAAGGAGGTGCTCCACTTCATTAATACTCCCGGCATTCTCGAGCCTAAATATTTGCCTACACTCAGGTCACAGGGCCACTCGATAGCCATGATTCTGATCAACACCGCTTCGCGCATACGCGCTGTGATTAGTGACCCCGTGCTTGACGCACAAATTGACAAATCACTGCATGCAATCCACGACTATTTCATGAAGCCTGAGTACAAGGCTTTGCTTGAGATGGTTGGTCCGGAAGGCGAGCTTATTGACACCATAGCTGGGCGTACAATCAACCCCGGACACTGCATCGAGACAGCATGGTTCCTTCTTGAAGAGGCCAAGTACCGTGGTTGGGATCCGAAGATCAAAGAAATGGCTCTCACTATCCTTGACTGGTCATGGGACTGGGGCTGGGACGAACAGTACGGCGGAATAATTAATTTCAAGGACTGCAAAAACTTCCCCTCACAGGACTATGCGCAGGATATGAAGTTCTGGTGGCCGCAGACTGAGGCTGTAATTGCTTCTCTCTATGCCTATGAAGCTACCGGCGACGAAAAATACCTCAAGATGCACCGTATGGCCAACGATTGGATGTACGCTCATCTTCCCGACTCGGAATATGGCGAATGGTATGGCTATCTCCACCGTGACGGCACAGTGGCTCAGCCTGCAAAGGGCAATATATTCAAGGGACCCTTCCACATACCTCGAATGTTAATTAAAAGCCAGCTGCTAATTGATGAAATTCTTAAATAAACATTTCCTTACAGCCATGCTCACTGTGTGCATGGCTGTATATGCTTTTGCGTCTCAGCCTATTAAGGTGGGTTGCATTGGCAATAGTATCACTTTTGGCCTCACAACAGAGGATCCCGCTACAATGAGCTATCCGGCTCAACTGCAGAAGATGTTTGACAGCTACGCACCCGGAAAATACGAGGTGGGTAAATTCGGACGCTCAGGCGCTACCCTTTTGCGTAAAGGCCACCGACCGTACAACGAAATGGAGGAGTGTGAGGCTGCATTGCAGTTCGCTCCGGATATTGCCGTGTTCCACCTCGGTATCAACGACACCGATCCTCGCGATTGGCCCTTTTACAATATCGATTTTGTGACTGACTATAAACAGCTTATAGATTCATTCAAAGCTGTCAACCCAGGTGTGCGTGTAATTATTGCAAATATTTCTCCTATCAACGCCACTCATCAGCGTTTTGGTGCTGGTACACGTGAATGGAGATTGAAAGTACGTGATGCAGTAAAGGATGTAGCCAAAGCCACAGGTGCCGAACTTATAGATTTTGAAACTCCCCTGCTTAATCGTCGCCAGTTAATGCCCGACGGAATACATCCCAATGAAGAAGGTTTAGGCTTTCTCGCACAGGAGGTGTTCGGCGCTATTACCGGTCAATGGGGTGGCTTGAGCATGCCTGAGATATATACTGACGGTATGATCGTGCAACGCGATCGTCATTTTACAATCAAAGGTAGAGCTGATGCCGGAAGTCATATCAACGTGAATATAGCCAATCGTAATTACTCGACTGTAGCTGATAACAGAGGCAATTGGTCAGTGACAGTGGCTCCTCTCGTTTTGGGCACGCCTTACACCCTTACTGTCACTGACGGCAAGGATACACTCACATTTAAAAACATTCTTGCCGGAGAAGTGTGGGTGGCTTCAGGACAATCCAATATGGCATTCACTGTGGGAGAGACGGTTGATGCAGCCGCCACTCTCGAGAATCCGGCTGATACGTTGCTGCGCTTTTTCGACAAGAAGCCGCGCGCTAACACCAACTCCAAGCAGTGGCCGGAGGAAGTGCTCAGCGAAGTGAGAAACCTCAACTATTACCTGCCGGCTAAATGGGAGTCTGCAGAAAAAGTGAATCCCCAATGGTCAGCAGTGGCTTACCATTTCGGTAAAATGCTTAGAGACAGTCTGCAAGTGCCCGTTGGTATTATCAGCAATGCTATAGGTGGCGCCCCAACAGAGGCTTGGATTGACATTACCACACTCGAGGAAGGTATGCCCGGCATTTTAGCCGGATGGCCCAAAAACCACTATGTGCAGCCTTGGGTAGGACAGCGTGCAACTCAAAATTCCGTTGACCCCGTAGTAAATTGTCATCCTTACAAACCGGGATATCTGTATGCCACAGGTATACGTCCGTTGGGCAATGTTCCGGTGGCAGGTGTGATTTGGTATCAGGGAGAGTCTAATGAGCAGAATATTGAAGTGCACGAGAAACTTTTCGAGATGCTCTTGAATTCATGGCGCGAATATTTCGGCGATCCTGAGATGCCCGTGCATTTTGTGCAGCTCAGCAGTATCAACCGTCCTTCATGGCCTGAATTCCGCAATTCACAGCGCAAAATGTCGAATACACTGCCTAATGTGGCGATGGCTGTTTCGTTTGATCACGGTGATTCGCTTGATGTGCACCCTCGCAACAAAAAGCCGGTGGGCCAACGTCTTGGTCTTACAGCTCTCAACCGTGTATACGGCCACAGCAACGAATGGTCGGGTCCGACAGTGGCATCCGCAGTGAGTGAAGGTGGATCAATCATCCTTACTATGGATCATGCTGACGGCCTTACAACGCGCGATGGCGGCGAGCCAATAACTTTCGAAGTGGCGGAGATTGACGGTGTTTATTTCCCTGCTAAAGCAATAATTAAAGACAACAAAATAATTCTTACAAATATGGACGTGAAAAATCCCAAATATGCACGCTATGGTTGGCAACCGTTCTCACGTGCTAATCTGGTAAATGGAGATAATCTGCCGGCTTCTACATTTAAGGTAGAAGTGGATAATGCCGCTGACTTTGTGACAGAGGCAGGTATTGAAGTAGGTGTTTCTGCTTGCTATGCCGGACTCATCGGCGATAAGCTTATCATGGCCGGTGGGTGCAATTTCCCCTCCGAGCCAATGGCTCCTACCAGCAAAAAGAAATTTTACAAGGGCATTTACGCCGCTGATGTCAATGACCCCGATTTGGCATGGCAGCGCATTGGCTCTCTTCCCGAGGGTATGGCATATGGAGCATCGGCCACCCTGCCGGAATCGATTCTATTGATAGGAGGTACAACAGCGGACAAAGCGCTCGCTACAGTGTACAGCGTTACAGCCGACGGTTCCGTTTCTGAAATGCCCTCATTGCCCTATACAGTAGACAATATGGGAGCATGTGTTATCGGTCGTAAAGTCTACGTGGCAGGTGGAAACGCTGCCGGAGTTCCCTCCAATCAATTGCTCGTGCTCGATCTTGACAATCTGAATGCGGGATGGCTTGCACTTAAATCGATGCCCGGAAATCCGAGAGTTCAACCTGTAGTGGCTGCTGGTGTCAATCCCAAAGGTGAGAAATGTGTATATGTTTGGGGTGGTTTTGCCGGCAAACATAATGGAAAGGACGCAACGCTCAATACCGATGGTCTGTGCTATATCCCGTCAAAAGACAAGTGGGAAAAGATGCCCGCACCCAAGGATGCAGAGGGCAATGAGGTAAGTCTCGGTGGTGGTATAGCCGTTACGCTCTCTGATGGCAGCATATATACTACAGGTGGTGTGAACAAGGATATCTTCCTCGCTGCTCTTCAAAATCAGGCTCCGGATTATTTGCAGCATCCTATTGAATGGTATCGCTTCAATCCCATAATTCTGAATTTCAATCCTGCTACAGAAAAGTGGTCTATTTATGACACTCTTCCTGACGCAGCGCGTGCAGGCGCTACTGCCGTTACAGGCCCCGCAGATGATTTCTTCATCATCGGTGGCGAGCTCAAGCCCCGCATCCGCACAGCCGAAGTCCTTCGCTTCACCAAATAACCAAGATATCTATTATATAATGAAGGGTAGGCCGCAAAGGTCTACCCTTTGTAATTTCCGCGCAAGGCTTAGATTGGACTCCAATGCAGTTTATTGGTTATTCTTTTGTATATATTCGGTAATTTCTGTAACGAATTTGACTGAAAGAATCCTGAGTTCGTCATAAACCTCCTTATCATGGTATACGAAGTCATCATAGTCACCGGCCTGTCGGCTATCAAAAAGACGCTGGTAGATTTTGCCATATTCACGGTCAAGTTTTCCAGTGCTAATGAATTTTAGCCCTAACATAGTTTTTATCCCCTTATGGGTCGCTGTTTCCAGAGAATCAGATAGCATCAAAGCGGATGCTACATAATACGCAGCATAATATAGACGATTGACAGCAGTATTATAAAAATCTGCGGATTCAAGGAAATCAGCTTCCTTAATTGTCTGATTGGCTTTCTCCAATTTATAATTAATCAGAGCACTGCGTGATATTGAATCAAGTCGGTCGGTCATAGCTCTATACCTTCATTTGCAATATTAACAGTAAAGGGTGTTTTACGTGCATAGTAGACTTTTTCCACTGTCACCAAAGGCGATATATCGATGCCTAACTCCAACGATAGGTCATATAATGCGTCTGATATGCTGAACCTTTTCTTTACGTATTCTTTCCCCTCGTATGTGTCTGGAAGAAGAATCAGGAGATCTACGTCGGAATCCGGCCTTGCATCTCCACGCGCTTGTGAACCGTAAAGATATACTTTGGCATCTGAAGCGACTGATGCCAAGCATTTTTTTATTTGTTCTATAATTTCTGTAGAGATTCTCATTGATAAAAATTGAGATAGATCTTCCTTTTTTATTAATATGTTAGCATTGCAAAGATAGACATTTTCATGCTTCTTTGCAAATTTGCTTCTGTTTTTTGCGTTTTGTTGAGGGGAGACGGAGGGCAAAGATGGGTAGATACACGAAGATGCCTAATATTGACATTACGAGGCCACCTATTGTGCCTATTGCCAGAGGAAACCAGAACGACTCTTTGCCTTGACCTACCATAAACGGAATAAAGCCGAGAATAGTGGAAACAACGGTGAGAAATATCGGGAATATCTTTGTGTTCCATGCCTTAAGATAAAGATCAAGCGGACGACGAGAAGGATAGCGTTCACGTAATGCGTTATATTCGTTGAGCAAATAGATTGATGCGTTTACAGTGATACCGCACAAAAGAATGAACGAAGCGAATCCGCCCTGATCGAAATTGATGTGAGTGAAGTAAAACACCAGAAATACTCCAATGAATGATATTGGTATCGTGAAAATAATGGCAAGAGGCTGCACGAGCGAATTAAACAAAATACTCGTGGTAAAAAATATTATAGCTATCACCAGCAACAAAAGCCAATAGGAGGAACCATCATCCTGTGACCAGCTCCAGTAAGTCATCTCATCCGACTTGGCGGTGTAGCCAAGCGGAAGTACCTTTTCTATCTCTTTAAGATCGTTTTCGAGTAGCTTCCTGCCTTGGTTGCTTGATCCGATGTACTCATATTGCAAGCACAGACGGTACTGCTGATTCTCTTTAGCAATGGCGCTGGGAGCATTGCGCTTTGTCACCTCTGCAAAGTCAGCGAGTTTGAGCGAACGCGACCCTATAGATATAGGCATATTCATCAGGGCCCATACATCATAGTCATGCGACTGGCGCGAGTGAAGCATAATACGCTCCTGACCTTTGTCGCCGTTGATTGTACCTGCATAAATTTCACGACCGAATATCGGTGACAATGCGCCGAAGAGCTGCTCAATCGTGAGATTCTGTTTAGCCAGACCCTCCTTGTCAATATCAAGATAGAACTCGCTGTAATCCTCCTTGTACCACTGAAATTCGGATGAAATGGTGACTTCCTTAATACGTCGATGCTGCAGTAGACGCTCCTTAAGGGAATCGGCCCATTGCTCAAGCTCATCATAGTTGTATCCAAGCATTTTTACCCTATAGTTTCCGGTAGACTCGCGAACGTCATTACTGAATCCATTGTCCTGAAGACCGTATACACTCCAGCTTCCTCCCCCTAAAGTAAGGGCCTTGGAAATAATGTCGCTTTTAAGCTTGTAGGGGAACGTAGTGTTTTGCGCCTCCTTTGTAAATGAAATCATAATAGTCGCCCTTCTCGGACTGGATATATTGGTCTCAAATCGGTGTATTTCTGAAAACTGAGTGAGATAGCTTTCCATCTTGGTAATAAGGTCGTTCATCTGGCTTATAGTGGCTCCATTAGGCAGAGTGGCGTAAACGTAAAGCTCTGGTTCCGAATCCTGACGGTTGAAGTAGCTGCCCTCATACACCTCTTTGTCAAAAAGGCGTAGTGAGCCTCCCAACAATTTATCGATCCACGGCTTCCATTTATCCTTATATGTCTTGTTGCCAAGAGTCGAATTATAGACAGATGCCCAGAGCCCGTCGCCTTCCACCTTATCAGGCAGCATGTAAACAGGCAATCCGAAAAGTAGAACAAGCACAACGCACATCGCCACTCTATAGCGACGGCAAAATAATATGAATCGTGAGTAGAACCTTGTAAAGCGAGCAGGCATTCGACGCATGTGTCTTCGGGTGGAACGACGCCGTATAATACCGATTTTTTCTATAAGTGCAGGTACGAGGAAAAGAGCAATAAGCAGCGAAACCGATAGGTTGATTATCACCACGGCAACGAAATCCTGCAAGCTAAGACGCAGCTCAGGTTTGAGAAAAAATACTATGCCAAGTGCACCTATGGTAGTGAGCGTTGCAGCCATGACCGATGTAAAAGCTTTGAGATTGCCTTTACGGGTAATGTGATCGGTCATAACTATGATATTGTCGATTATGAGATTAAGTGATATCGTAATGCCGGCAAGAGAATAAAGTTGAATCTCTATATCAAGCATATAGTAAAATATCACTGCCACCGCTAAATTAATAACCAAGGAGATGGTTATTATCAGCATATAGCGCAGATTTAGAGTGATGATCGCCACAAAAACGAGCAATATAAGGAAGGTGAGTCCTGATCGGAAATATATTTTAGACAACTCGTTGCTGATTGATTTAGTAGCGTCATAGCTTTCTATCGCTTTGTAGCCTTGCGGCATTTTTGAGCGAAGAGAGGCCATACACGTCTTCACCTCATCGGCGAGTTTTAGCTGGTTGGCATCCTCGTCAGCGTAAATGCTGCAGTATATTGAGTTCAATCCGTTGATACGGTAATAGCTTTGCGGCTGAGCCTCAGTGTATGTAACAGTTACCAGACGGTCAAGCGATACTATCATGCCGTCCGAAGTAGACACTTGTACATTTTCAGGATGGAATGTTGCCTCTTCATTGCCGGTCATAGCCGTCACACGTAGCCATTCGCAATTTGTCTCAGCTATTCCAAGAAATTGAGACTCCGAATTTTCGGCTATCGCTTTACGCAAATCGTTGGGTGTAAGTCCGAGAGCGTGAAGGCGGTCGCTGTCATATTCCAGCCTCCACTCCATAGGCATTGCCCCTGATAGCTCCACCTTGTGCACACCTCTTATCTGTCCTATAGCGGGCTTGATATTCTCCTCGGCGTATGTCTCTATTTCATAAGGCGTAGACGGAGCGTTGAGTGTGTAAGTCATAAACGGCCTTGAGGCTTTATTGTCGGCCTGTCGGGCTCGGATTTGAGGATATGTCACGCCTTCAGGCAGTTGCGACCACGCCTGACGCACCACCGTAGACACCTCAAAACGGGTAGTTTCTATGTCGGCGTGCTTATCAAGGCCGAGAGAAATCCATCCGGAGCCATTCTCTGATTTTGATGATATCTCTTTCACTCCTTGGATCCTTGCGAGCATTGACTCCAGACGGCTCGTAACCTCGCTTTCGATTACACGCGCCGAATTGTCGGGCATTGAAAATGATATGGTCAGTGTAGGCATTGACCTTGACGGAGCAAGCTTCACCGGCAGAAGCGGCACGAGAGCCAGCCCTACTATCGATAAGGCGATAAAGGATACAATGATGGTGAATGACGAGAGACGCTTCATGCCTTCCTACTCTATATGATGACGGATATCAAACTTGCTGGACAGCTCCATTCCGGTCTCGAAGTCGAATAATGTGAGCTTACGGAGCTTATAATAGCTTAGCCAATAGTTCTGAAGTGAAGATATGTAGTTTTTGTTGGCATCCTGCTGTCGGTTCAGCGACAGAGTGAGGCTATTGATGTCAGCCTTACCTATAATAAAACGCTGTTTGGTCTGCTCATATGCTGTCTCTGCAAGTTCAAGAGCCTCAATAGCCGAAGCGACCAAGCGCTGCTGGATATTGAAGTCGCTCACGGTCATAATCACATCTTCCTCTATGGCAAGTTCGTCCTGATGTGCCGTGATTTCCAGCACATTAAGATTATTTTTTGCCATGTTGAGTTTGCCTTTTCGCACGCCCCAGTCAATAAGAGGTATCGTGAGTGTGATTGATACGAGATCCTGCCGCAAGGGGTGGGCATATGCTCCACCGAAATAGTCAGCCACCTGGTTGAAACCTATGCTTGCGTTTAGGTTGGCGTTTAGTAGCTGTTCCACTTTTGTGCGCTTCACATCACGCTTAGCTTCAAGTATGCTCTGTTTGTGCTGCAGCAGCGTAGGATTATTGGCTTTTGCGAATGCCAGTGCCTCATCTCCGGCTATCTCCTTAGCAAGAGGTGCTGACGGGAGCCGCACTTCAATTTCCGTGTCCTTGTCCATGCCGAGATATGAAGCGAGTGTAAACATAGCACGTTTCAGTGCTATACGTGTATTTTCGAGTGTATTGCGGGCATTCACAAGGTCAAGCCGGAGAGTAAGCAAATCGGCTTGCGAGATAGAAGCTATCTTAAATCGGCGTTCGCCTATGGTGTATAACGTGTCGCATGAGGTGAGGTTGTCCTGCGCAAGGCGATACTCAGCCTGAGCGAGTGCCAAAGCGAAGAAATATGACACAGCTTTTTCGCTTACCTCCTCCATATTGTATAAAAATTCCTTTTTCACCTTTTCATACTTCACTGGCTCAATGCGTCGCTCCCACTTGAACGGATTGTAGCCAAGGAGTGACTGGCGGTAGCCGATACGCACTGGCACACTTGAATACTGTGTGGACTTGATATCGCCGAAATTGCGCATGTAGTTGAGGCTCGTTTCAAGATAGAACGTACCGCCTAACGGGTCGAAATTCTGGGTAACGTTAAGGCCTCCTCCGGCTGAATACATCTGTTGAGCACGATACACGTCAATGTTTTCATCATAATTGTATCGTTGGGTGATATAGCGGTTGTAGCTTACGGGTGTAAGATCCAGCGACAGACTCGGTAATCTGCCTGCCCTGTAAGAGCGGTACTCCCAATAGCCTGACATATACAGATTTTGATTGCGAAATGCCTGTAGTGAGCTATCACATGCGATATCGATGGTGTTCTGTAAGTCGAGTGTCACTCTGCGCTGTGCCCATGTAGAGGTAAACCCAAGTATGGTTAATAATACTATTAGTAGTCTTTTCATTTCAGATTTTTTGTGCGTGTTTGCGGTAAATAAGCCAGTAGATAAGCGGTATCAAGAAAATACTGATGAGTGTACCCACTACCATCGATCCAATCATTGCAATAGCGAGGGGGCGCTGAAGCTCCGAGCCCATATCGGATGTAAAGAGCATAGGCACCATTGCGAATATGGTGGTGAGGGATGTCATGATTATCGGGCGTAGACGTCGTACACCTGCTGTGTGAATAGCTTCGAGCAGAGGTAGTCCGGTTTTTCGAAGTTCGTTTATGGCATCCAGCTTGAGGATCGAATCATTGACCACAATACCGCATGTCACGATTATGCCGATTGCACTCATAAGATTAAGCGTGTGTCCGCATATCCACAAGGTGAGCAGAGCGAAAGTGGTGTCAAGCGGTATCTCAAGCAGTACAATCAGTGGCTGAAGGAAACTCTCGAACTGCGCGCATAGGATGAAATACATAAGAAGTACCGATATGAGCAGAATCACTGACATCTCCTGCATCATTTTTGCATTGGAGAATATGCTTCCCGCAAAATCCACTTCCCATCCGGGACTCTCTTCCACCGTCGCATTGATTTTTTTCATGGTGGAGTGGGGGAGATCAAGTCCATAATAGTCGAGCGGTATATACTCGCCATTCTTTCCCGCAGATATAGTTTTTAGGTCGTGATCGCGTGCTACGGTCACTAAGGCACTCAAAGGTATTTCACTAACGTTATTGTGATCGTCGGGTAGGGTAGGTACGAGTGTACCTGCAAGTATTTCATTAACGGTATTTGTGTTCCCCGAAATGCCTATAGGCACGTATTGCTGGTATGATCGCAGAGTTGACACAGGATTGCTTTTGAAAGCCGTGCGCAGAGCTCTTGCTACCGTACTGTAGTCAACACGATAGATCAGTAGTTTCTCACGGTCGATCAGTAGGTTCACACGGTCGCGTAACGCAATGCCCGATGATTCGAGTCCGGTGGTGTCGGATATGTCACTTTCAAGTTTAAGTAGTGACTGAATGTCAGCAGCTTTGCCTTTGTCAGTGAGGAATAGCCTTGCCTCGAGGTCAGCCTCATTGGAAGAGAAAATCTTTTCGAATATGTTTTCGGGCGGAGAGAAGGAGGCCATTGCCTTGGGGTACTTTTCAGCGAGATATTCTGATAATTTATTTTTGAGCGGTGCGATATCTTCCGGATTGTCAGTCTTGATATATAACTCCGCTTCAGAGGGCGATAGTTCGCTTCCGGCGTCGAGAAGATAGTCCTGCACTCCTACATATGCCGAATTTTGCTTTACTGAACTATCGAGTCTATTGAACAATTCATTGGTCCTTCGTGCGTTCTCGTCCACATTTATATTTTCATTCCAGTCAATGCGCACCACCATTTCATTCTGGTCAATATTAGGCATTCTCTCTACGGGCAGTACATATGCTATAAGAGCTCCGGCAGGAATAATCAGCGCAGACAGGGTGAGCCATAACCATTTATGCTTGAACACACTATCGATTATCCGGGTGTAGGTGCGTTCAAGCCATGAATTGATGATTTGGGCTATGCGTGTATCAAGCGACTGCATCCCTGATGATTGATTTCTCTTCTTACCTTTTACTCGATAGACTAACATATATATTACCGGAAGAAGCATGATGCCGACGATATAGCTTACACCGAGACCGGCTGTGATAGAAAAAGCCTGGTCGGTGAAGATGGCGCCTGCTATACCACTCATAAATATCAGAGGCACGAACACGGCTATAGTGGTGAGCGATGAACTGAGTAGCGGTGTGATCATCTCCGATGTGCCAAGGTCGCAGGCTCGCATTAGGCCAATACCTCTTAGACGATATTGAGTGATATTTTCAGTGACAATCACAGAATTGTCTATCATCATACCCACGGCAAGTATGAGGCCTGAGAGCGAAATGATGTTGAGCGACACATGAAACAGATAGAAGAGTAAAAATGTGATGATGATTGCCACTACGATACTCGAACCTATAATAATGGAAGCACGCATGTCTCCCATAAAGAGAGCAGTCACGGCAAACACCAGAATAAAGCCCAGAATAAGGTTCTGCACCAGATTGGATATTGTATAGTCGAGGAGTTCGGTCTGGTTGCGGCTCTGTGTGAATTCAATTTCTGGGTAAAGATTGTCAAAGTAGTCAGCCGTTTCTTGAAGTGCGACCTTCATGCGGTCCATGTTCTCTTCGCTTTGTTTTATGATGGCGAGAGTGACGGCACGCTTGCCGTTGCTATATGAATATCCGTCCTCTGTAGCGGACACTATATTCACATCGCAGAAATCTTTGAGCTGCAGCAAGCGACCGCCTTTTTGCATATAGATGTTTTCAACGTCTTCTATGGTACGCAGCTGATTGGATATGTGCACATTATATTCATAATAGCCGTCGCGCACCGTCATTGACCCGGGTTCAGCATTGTTGGCTGCCAGTGCTCTTTCAATATCCTCAACCGTCACGCCTGCCAGCTTCATTTTTTTTTCGTCGGGCACAATGCGCAGGTATTTTCCGGGAATGCCTGTAATATCGGCCATAGCTATTTCCGATAGTTGCTCTATTCTGCGGCGCACCACATTGTCGGCTAAATCACACATTTCCAAAAACTGCGCTTCGTCGGGCTCGGTATACGGTTGGTTGTCACGCAATGTCATATTGAGGTAGACCACCGGGATATCCGTTGCGCTCGCTTTGATGGCTTTTGGGCGCTTAGTATCCTTAGGTAGTGAGTTCATAGCTGCGTCGATCTTCTCGTTTACTTCGATAAAGGCAAGATCAGTATTAACCCCATATTCGAATTCGAGGTGGATTATGGCCATGCCGTCGCGTGTCTCGCTCTTTATTTCATGCAATCCCCCGACTTGCAGCAACTGTCGGCGCACAGGTGCCGTCACATTGTTTTCAAGTTCGCGGGCATCTGTGTTGTCTCCTGTGATCTGTACAGTGATATGCGGTATGGCAATGGCCGGCAGCAGCGACACCGGCAGCGTGAAATATGTCACCAGGCCTACGATGACACATGCCAAAAATGCCATTATCACAGCAATAGGTCGTTTGAGCAAAAAAGAAACCATTGCTTTTTACTTAATCATTTTTTACTTTCACAGGCGCTTCATGAGCTAAATTGACGTTGCCGTCGTAGATCACCTCCATGCCTTCTTGAAGTCCGTCGTCCACCACTACCTCATTCATATTTTCAAGGCCGGTATGGACATAGTTCCACATCGCTTTGCCATTATCGTGAGTGAATATCACTTGTCTGCCAGTGCGAAGCACTACAGCTGACTTCGGCACAACGAGTTGCTTGTCGAGAGCGCGTTTCACACTCACTTTTACGTTCATACCGTCAAACAGACTGTTGGCTCCCGACACAGACGCACGTACCTTTACCAAGCCGTCCTTGTCAACAACGGGATTTATCTCAGTAATACGTCCCGGATATATGTCGTTAGAAGAGAAAGCTGATACACTCACTTCATCGCCGGGTCTGATAATGGCAAGTTCGCTTTCCAGTACGCTGAAATCCACATCCATAAGTCCTGATGAAACTATACGGCACATGGGCTCGGATGCGTCCGGATGATTGTGCACTTTTTGAAATAGATTGGCTACCACTCCGTCAAAAGGAGCAGTAAGCGTTGACGCATCAATCTCGTGTTGAGTAGAGGCAAGCACTGTTTCGGCCTGGTCAAGACCACTGCGTAGGCGTGCGAGCTTCATCACTTCCGCAGGTATTACATCCGGCTTTTCAGGATCGTATCCTTGTCCAATAAGCACATCGGCGAGTTCAAGGCGTGCTTTTGCAAGATCGTTGGTATTCTGCGTGAGCGTGTTCTGAAGTTTGAATATGTCAAGTGACGCAATTGGTTGTCCCTTACGCACGTGATCGCCGTTTTTTACATAGATTTTGTCAATTATGGCATCTGCTCGTGAGAAGCGCAAATCGGCGAAGCCATGAGCCGATACTTTGCCATTACTCACAATCTCATGGCTGAAAATCTTCGGTTCGAGTTTCATCACGTGTACTTCCGCAATCTTTGTAGGCTGCACTACCGCCACTGAATCGTTGTCTCCGTCGGCTTTTTCGCCGGATGCGCCACATGCAGTCAGCATCAATCCGACTATCACCGTCATGGTTTTTCTAAGGATTATTCTCATATCAATTCATTAATCAAATATCCTTACGGTCTCACTTGAGTAGAGAGACTGTAATTTGGTTAATTTTTTCATGCAAAGTTATGCATAATTCTCTTTATCTACAAGTTTTTTGTATCTTATTTAATCTAACCTGCCAAATTTTATTGTACTGCTAATCAGAATTATAAGCTATCAAAATTTATAAAAAATCTAACTTGCCCCTAACTTATGACTTTTTGCGCTCTTTGAAACACATAAAGTGTATCTTTTCTCCTTGTTCCTGAGCTTTTTTACTGATAATAAATGGTTAAAAATTGTTTATGATAGAGCAAAGACAGAAAAAACGATTGTATCTATGTTTTGTAATTCGAAACTTTATTCGTAATTTTACAACGTAATTAAGAGACAACCCTTATCATGCACATCATCTCAAAGAAGAAATTGACTGATTACTATCAGAAATATCCCCAAGCAAAGGAAGCTCTGGAGGACTGGTACACCAAGACCAAGAAAAGCAGTTGGATCTGCTTTGCGGATGTGCGAGCTACATTCAATTCTGCTGACAGCGTAGGTAATCAGCACTATGTTTTCAACATAAAGGGGAATGATTTCCGGTTGATTGTCGTAGTTCAATTTAAGCACCAACACGTTTTTATAAGGTGGATAGGAACTCACGCTGAATATGATAAAATAAAAGATGTCTCACTGTTATAAAATGATTGTTATGAAAACAATTAAGACCAAAATCGAAAACGAAGCTCAGTATAACTGGGCGATTGGGCGTATTGACGAACTGCTCCCGAAGGTAAATGATGAGACTCCAGACGATGATCCCAACAGCATTGAACTGTATTTGCTGTCCGCACTTGTAGAGGAGTATGAGGATGTTCACTATCCCATAGGTATGCCCTCGCTGATAGACACTCTTAAACTTCGGATGTATGAGATGGGGCTCTCGCAGGTAGCTCTCGCAAAGAAAATCGGGGTTAGTCCTTCTAGCATCTGTGATTTCCTCTCCGGAAAGAGTGAGCCGACGATTCAGGTGGGCAGACGCATCTCGAAAGAGTTGGATATTGACCCGGCAATTGTGCTCGGTGTCTAATATGCTGTAAATGGTGGATCCTGAGTAGCCTAACTCAATGTTTTTCAGTTTAATGTAAAAAACCAATTTGCCTTTAGTGTACAAGACAAATTGGTTTTCATCATTTTGCGGAAAGACCGGGATTCGAACCCGGGATAGGCTTTTGACCTATACACGCTTTCCAGGCGTGCCTCTTCAGCCACTCGAGCATCTTTCCTTTTTGCAGTGCAAAGTTACAAAATATTTTTGAAATCTTATATGTTTTTTATTCCTTTTTTATACAATAATAATATTTTTATTGTGTAGATGTGATTATAATAATGATAGACAGTTGTTTATGATTTTGTAGAAAAATTAGGTGTTTTTAGAAATTTGTACATATATCCAATTGCCTTTACAGCTAAATCACGCATTGACCAAATAATTTTTGCTTGTCTATAGCCGAAAGTGATAGCAAGATCTGCAAACTTGAAATCCGCTTTTCTGCTAAAAAAAGGAAAATCTCTGACACTTAGTCTTTTTGCCAATGTATTGTTGATAAGGCCCTCCGCATGACTGAATACATCATATTCGATCGGAAAACGATAATAAAGTAAATTCTGAATGCATAGCACGCCCCATCTGTCAAATATAAGCGGTGATATATATTCAAAAGCTTGAGATTCGATGAGTGATTTCATGATAAATCGAGCGGCACTTAAGTTAGTTTTCCATATCTGTGTATTGTCGATTTTACTTTTTTCAGCCAATACGGCGTATGGATTGCCTTGTGTGTCTATATTGTAGCGTAAAGTGGTTGAGTAGGGTGATGCGCATAAATAGGATTCAAACAATGCCGTGTGAGATAATATTCGGTATTTGTTTCTAGTGTGGTAAACGTTGAATGAACCATACTTAATATCGAGCACATTATCTGTGACACAGAAATAGTAAAACAAAGGCATAGCTTTACTGCAGGAACGAGCTATTGCGTTCATCATCATCCGAGTGTGTCCTAACCAACCGATATCAGCTACAGCGGTGTCCGGAGAAAATATACCTTGTTTTGACAAATAATCTAATGTAATTTGATATTGATACTCCGTTTTATCCCTTAAGTATTTCATGAACGTATCTGATTCAAAAATGGCTGCCGTGAATAGGTCCCAATCTTTCTTGTCAGAAATATTCGTCATTAGTCTTATTCCAAATCTTTGCTCAATCGCATTCCTGTCTAATTCGAAATACTTAGAGAGTAATTCGTCTACACTAAGTTCTCTCAATTCAGGATTTTCGTAAAGTTGACTGAATTCTTCAAAAGTACACACATGCAAAAAAGCCTCTGTCAGCGCTCTTCGTGATATAAAGGTGTAATTTATTGACAAAGATGGAGTCATTAAGAATTTTGCCATCTCATACATAATGTATCCGTCACGCGATAGGAAATGTAATGACTTTATACTTTTGGATTCAGCGTCCCTTACGACATTAACTACGTAGGGTAAGAGAATCGGGACAACGTAGTCGGCTGCTAACCGACCAAACGGGGTTTCGCCTAATTCTATACGAGCAGCTCTCGACAATCCCGAAAGGTAGTCATATTGCCATCCATAATTCATTGAGCAGTCATCATGAATTATTGATTTTTCTTCATCAAGGAAAGGCACTGAGACATGTTTTGCATTCACACCGTTTTTTCTTGCCATCCTGACATCGCTATTTATGTTGTCGCCATAGTGTATCCATTCAGTTGGGTGAAACTTTTCACGTATTTTGCGATACAATGACCCGTCATCTTTTCTTGCCCCCCATTCGCACGACACAATCACTTCATCTCCCTCTTTATATATCCCTGTCTCTTTGAGCGTTGATTTGAAGAAATCACTATCCAAATACATATCGGACACAAACTTAACAATCCAACCCTCTTTGCGTTTCTGCTCAATCAATGAAGCTATTTGCGGGTTAGCCAACAAATTGATACGCTCCATCTCAACTTCCGCCTCCATCATTTTTTTCGCAGGAAGGGTTGCGGTTAAAACTGAAGGCAGTTTTTCTGAAGTATAAATATCCTCAATTATTGCTTTTTGGGTCTTTACGGACCTACGCCAATGCAAAAAGGTTTCTCTCAATACACTGTCATTTGGAAAAAGCCTGTGTGCTAAGAGATGGAATATGATATGCGGGGCTCCGCATTTTCTGATTAGTGATGTGTCTAAAATATCAATAGTGAGTAGTCGCATCCTTTAATAGATAAGCCCTCGGTCGCAACGACCGAGGGCGAATATGTAAGTGTATAATTATTTGCCTATGAGCGGAGTGATAGTGAAGCTATAAGTATAGCTATTGTCACGCAGGCGATAGGGGTCGTGTGGCGAAGCCCCCCAACTATTGTCACCTCCAAGACCTCGTTGCAATAAGTCAACATGCAGATACACTTCGTCTCTTGAGCGCACAACATCACTAGCATGCATCTGATGCTTGTTCAAGCCTGGATCAAGTGTGGCAGTAGCCACGTCGAGTGCGCTCACATTGAGTGGCTGATCTCCGATGATCAAAATGCCTGTTCCGTCATTGCCGGTGAGAGAAGCACGGCGGACATCTGTCTTATTGCCTGACTCCTGCGGACGGATATATTCATAGAATTGTTCGGAAACTTTGCCGGAATACTCACCCATAAACGAAGCTGTAAAACGGTCGGAGTAGTTCTCAAGTGGTCCACGTCCGTACCAAGAAAAATTATCCATCCAAGATGGCACGGTGAATGTGAGACCGAAACGCATCATTTCCGGTAAGTCAGTGCGGGTGGTTGCCCATGCCGCATTAACATTGGTACTACCGTCGGGATTCACTGTGTAAGTCAGGGTGTAGTCAGATCCTACATCAGGAAGAGAATACACCACTTTTACGACCGCTTTGCCGTCAGATTCGTTCACATCAATTGATTTCAGGGTACGGTTATCCCCGGCCGAACGCCATACATTGGATGATCTTTGCTTGCCTTCACCCCAGTCGTTATCTGTAGGTGCGCGCCAGAAATTGGGCACCGGACTGCCCCACATCAGATTTTTGCCATCTGCTACATAAGAGCTTATATTTCCGTTGAGACGATCAAAAGTCACTGACACGCCGTTTTGAGCTGTTACCCTAATTATTCTTTCAGTATTTTCCACATTCACAGATCCTTGCAAGGACGCAGTAGGTCGACCGAAGAAGGATTTTGACGGTAATGCCCATTGTTCGCGAGCCACCTCATGCCCTGCCGGTATCATTTCAGTAGCATTACGTGTATAAGCATAAATATCAAGATAATATTCACCTTCCTCAGGATTATACGCCGGAATATCTAATTTTACGGTTTTAGAAGTGCCCGGAGCGATATTCAGTGTAGGTATGGCTCCCTCGGCCACTATTTTACCATCGCATTTCAGTACCCATTTAAAGTCATATTTATCAAGATTAGTCACTGCAAAATGATTTTCCACTGTGATTTCGCCATTTTTCAAATCAGCTGCAGCGAAGCGTATATCCTGATACACTTTCTTCACTTCTGCAAGTCCGGGGTGGGGAGTACGATCCGGGTTTACAAGACCGTTTATGCAGAAGTTATCATCGTTAGGATAGTTCTGTGTTCCGAAATCGCCTCCGTAAGCCCAGTATTCATTGCCGTTTTCGTCTTTGGTAAGAAGACCCTGATCCACCCAGTCCCAGATGAATCCTCCCTGCATATGCTTGGAGCTGCGGATAATATCGAAATATTCTTGGAAATTGCCAGAAGAATTACCCATAGCGTGGGCATATTCGCACATGATATACGGTCGGTCGGCATCAGCCTTATTGGCATAGTCCTTCATGTGCTTTATAGATGGATACATGGGACAATATATATCGGTATGTGCTTTAAGGCCAGCTTGTTCGTATTGCACGGGACGTGTATTGTCGCGTCCTTTTATCCAATTGTATCCGTTCACGAAGTGCGGACCGTCGGCACTCTCGTTGCCAAGGCTCCATGTAATTACGCTTGGATGGTTCTTGTCTCTTTCTACCAAACTGATATGCCGATCAAGCATGGCATCCGTCCATTTCGGATTGTATGAAGGGTTGGTTTCCTCATCAAAATAGCTTTGCCATGGATATCCGAGGGCATGGCTTTCGATGTTGGCTTCATCCACCACGAAAATACCATATTGGTCGCAGAGGTCATACCACAGTGGTGTCTGAGGATAGTGGCTTGTTCGCACAGCATTGATGTTATTTTTTTTCATCATGCTTATGTCGTCGAGCATGGTTTGGCGGTCAACGGTGTGACCGGTGGTCTGGTGATGCTCGTGCAAGTCTACACCGTGGATCTCCACAGGTACGCCGTTAACAAGCAGCTGCGCATTTTTGATTTCAACTTTCCTGAAACCTATCTTCGCTGAAGTTGCTTCTATAACCTTGCCGTCTGAGCCTTTTAGAGTCACTACAAGATTATAAAGGTATGGCGTTTCAGTATTCCATAAGTTCACCTTTCCGGCTGCGATTTCAAAAGATTCGGTTTTCTGACCTGTAATATCACGCAGCTTCTTTTCTGCCGACTTCACTTTCTTGTCGTCAGCGTCGTACAGCGTGATTTCAACTGTGGCGTTTTTGCTTGTGCCTGAAAGATTTTGCACGTCAACGTCCACATTCAGTGAGCCATTCTTATAGTTCTTGTCGAGGTCAGGACGAGCGAAAAAGTCGCGTATACGCAGGTCGGCAGTGCTGTAGAGATATACATCTCGCTCGATGCCCGACAGACGCCAGAAATCCTGATCTTCGAGATATGATCCGTCGGTCCATCTGTACACCTCGCAGGCAATCTCGTTTTGGCCGGGATGCAGATACTTTGTGATATTAAATTCTGCAGGATTTTTCACGCTTTGAACGTATCCCACCTTCTCACCGTTGACCCAAACGTACATACCCGATGTCGATCCGCCAAAATGTAGGAAAACTTCTCTACCTTGCCAATCAGGAGGCAGTGTGAACGAGCGTTTGTAGCTTCCTACCGGATTATCGTCGTGAGGAATGTTTGGTATGTCATTAGGATAGGGGTAAATAACATTTGTGTAGATAGGCACTCCATAGCCCTGCATTTCCCAGTTGGAAGGCACCTCGATCTCTGCCCATCCTGATATGTCATAGCCGTTTTTATAGAAGTCGACAGGACGGTCGGCAGGTTTTGTCGCGAAATTGAATTTCCATTTGCCGTTAAGACTCATGTACCAAGGCGAATCTTGATAATTGTTGGTGAGCGCTTCGCTTACAGTGGCATAGGGTATAGCTGTGGCTCTGGGATATTCCCTGCCCACTGCAAACACCTCCGGATTCTCCCAATCATTGACGGCGAACACCGCCATTGGCATAGTAAGACAGGTTGAGAGTAAGGTGATTTTTGATATTAGCTTCATTAAGATTGAAATAAGGTGAAACGATGACTGATATATAAATCGTGTACAAACTTACTGCTTTTTAAGACAAATGCCAAATTTTTTTCATCTTGATTTGCAGAAAAATCACTAATTTTGCAAAAATATCAATAGAAACATTAAAACTATGAAATTTCAGTTTACGTGCTCAGGCACATGCTCGCGTGCTATCGACATTGAGGTGTCAGATGACGGTATTGTAGAAAGAGTGGAGTTTATAGGTGGTTGCCACGGAAACACTCAGGGGATTTCTGCTCTTGTGAAGGGCATCCCTGCTCACGAGGTTGTGTCTCGTCTAAAAGGCATACGTTGTAAAAATAAGCCTACAAGTTGTCCTGACCAACTTGCCAGAGCCTTAGAGCAGATGGATATATCCACAAAGTAATAATGCGGAAATCCGGTTAAGTTTATTTAAACGGTCGATGAACTCTATGTTTGCTTCGACCGTTTTTATTTATATGGAAAACACTACAACACATACCAGTTTGACTACGCTCCCTGTGACTCAGAAAGGTGCTGAGGCACTTCTGGCAGGAGAGAAGGTTGAGGGTATAGGCCCAGCTTACGCCCGCAAGCTCGTGGAGGAATACGGCACAGATGCCGTGCGCAGGCTGCGTGACGATCCCCAATCCATCACTATTATACCGGCGTCGCGTATCGAGTCGGCGTCGCAGAGTCTGTCACAATTGACGTATCCAATTGACCTACTCCTGTTTCTTTATTCATGTGGTATTCAGGATATTTTCATCGACCGTATTTTAGGAAAATATCGCAAAAAAACGAACCGGATTCTAACAGAAGATCCCTATAAGATGGTGGAAGATGTGTGGAGGCTAACTTTCTTTACAGCGGATAAAATAGGTAAGGCTCTCGGTATCGCTTCGGATGATCCACGCCGACTGCGAGGAGCTATACTTACGGCAGTAAAGCATTTTGCCGAAAACGGGCATCTTTTCGCCACACCCGATCAGGCCGTAGAGTATGCGTCAGAAATTACGGGAGTCGAACCTGAAAAATTCGAGGAGGCAATTGACTCATTAATTGAAGACAAACGTATTGTCAAAAGTCGAGGCGGCTTGTATCTGCCCGTATATTACAATGCCGAACGCAATGGGGCGAGCCGCCTTATTGAATTAGCATCTACACCGGTGACGGTTAAGTCTGATAATGATTTTCCGGATACCGATATGAAAGGACATAAGTACTCGACACATCAACGGGAAGCAATGAAAATGGCTGTTGAAAATCCCGTAATGGTGCTTACAGGTGGTCCGGGTTCAGGCAAAACAACGGTGCTGAAAGGTATTCTTGACTATTTCAACCGCCAAGGGCTAAAACTTACACTTGTCGCTCCTACGGGCCGTGCGGCCAAGCGTATGTCAGCACTTACCGGATATGAGGCACAGACGATACATCGATTGCTCGGATACCAACAGGGAGAAGGCTATCACAATAAGCGTATTGACACCGATGTGCTCGTAATAGACGAAGGTTCGATGATGGAGCAAGTGCTCTTCGATCATCTTTTGGAAGCGGTCAAGCCGGGCACTCGCATTATTATGGTAGGCGATGTCGATCAGTTACCGGCTATCGGTGCGGGAGACGTTATGAGAGACATGATTAAATCAGGGGTAGTACCTGTTGCGAGACTTGACGAAAATTTTCGTCAGGCTGCCGGAAGTATAATCGCTGCGACTGCCAAAGCTATAAACCAGGGTATTCTACCTGACGGTAATCAAACAGAAGATTTCATGATTGTACCTGAGAAAGGAGTTTCAGCTATCCATGAGCGTATTCTTTCGCTCGTTAGCAGTGAACTCCCTGATAGCCTGCATATTTCACCTTTTGATATCCAAGTGGTAACGCCACAACAAATGGGTCCTCTCGGTGCACGCCAGCTTAATATTGATCTCCAGAATCGTCTTAATCCGGATGCTCCGGGTATTAGCCGTCGTTCAAGTGTTATGCGTTTGGGCGATCCGGTGATGCAGCGTACAAATTCGCGCGAACGCGGACTATATAACGGAGAGATAGGTAGAATTGTCGATGTAAATACAGAAGAACAATCTCTTACGGTACAATTTTCATGCGACCGGCTTTCTACCTACACCCGTACTCAACTAAGCGAGTTGAGTCTTGCCTATGCCACTACTGTCCACAAACTTCAAGGCTCGGAGGTAAACTACATGGTGATGCCCATGACTATGTCGCATCGACCAATGCTATATCGCAACCTCATTTACACGGCAGTAAGCCGTGCGCGTAAGCTCTGCGTGCTCGTAGGTGAAAAGGAGGCACTTCGCTATGCTGTTGCTAACAATCGAGACTCCACTCGCAACTCCAATTTCTGCTCTCGACTTCTCAGCGGACACACTCGGCGTTCCAAATATTCGTGAGCCAAGTTAACTATTATTTTACTTATGTCTGCTCAAAAGCTCCTTTTCAATATCTGAAAGGGTTACTCCCATCTGTTCGTTAAGCACGAGCAAGTGGTAGATAAGATCGGAGGCTTCGTAGCGGTAACGCTCGACATTTCCGTCGATTGCCTCTATTACAGTTTCTACTGCTTCTTCACCTACTTTTTGTGCGATCTTATTTACACCCTTATTGAATAGGTAGGTAGTGTAGTGTTCAGGAGGCATCTGTTTATGTCGATCTTGCACTACAGTTTGAAGATGTCGAATAAAACCCTCTGAATCTTGTGTGTCGAAGCATGATATAGTGCCCCTGTGACATGTAGGACCCGCCGGGTGCGCCTTTATCAACAGAGTGTCGCAATCGCAGTCGGCATACATTTCCACTACGTCAAGAAAATTACCGCTTGTCTCGCCCTTCACCCATTGCTGTCCGCGTGTTCGGCTGTAAAACGTCACCTTGCCCGTATTAACTGTGTTTTCAAACGCTTCTTTATTCATATATCCGAGCATCAGCACTTTAAGTGTATCTGCATCCTGGATAATTACAGGAAGTAGGCCGTCGGCATTCTTCGTCAAATCAAAATCTTCGTATTTAATCATAATCTTACTTTTATACCTAATTCATCCAATTTCTTTTTCAAATCCCGTATAGATATCTCGCCGAAATGAAATATACTTGCAGCCAAAGCCGCATCAGCTTTGCCTAAAGTGAGTACATCGGCTATATCCTCTACGCTTCCGGCTCCTCCTGATGCTATCACCGGTATTGATAGATCAAAAGCAAGACGTGCAAAAGTGGTGCAAGGATATCCGCTGCGTGTGCCGTCATGATCCATAGAAGTAAACATTATCTCTCCAGCTCCGCGGTCCTGCGCTTCACGAGCCCAGTCATAAAGTCGTCGCTGCGTAATATTTCTGCCGCCATGTGTCGCCACCCACCAGTGACCATCGCCTTGCGTACGTGCGTCGATTGCCACAACTACAAACTGACTGCCATATTTAGCTGCTATCTTATTGATTATATCCGGATTATTTACGGCTGCTGTGTTAATTGTGATCTTGTCAGCTCCTTTATCAAGCAGTCGTGACGCATCGTCAACATTCGATATGCCGCCTCCCACAGTGAAAGGAATGTTGATAGCCATAGCTATACGCTCCACTAATTGTGTAAAAGTGCTTCGTTCTTCTTGCGAGGCGCTGATATCAAGATATACCAATTCGTCGGCACCTTCGTCGCTGTAGAATTTTCCGAGTTCCACCGGATCGCCCACATCACGAAGACCTTCAAAATTGATACCCTTCACAGTGCGTCCTCCTTTTACATCGAGACACGGTATTATGCGTTTTGCCACCATTTGCTCATTTCCTTTAAAGTGATTTTTCCTTCATAGAAGGCCTTTCCTACAATTATTCTGGGAAGTCCTAATCTGTCTGCTTCCTCTACGTCGGCCATGCTGCTTACTCCACCGCTTACAGTTAAGCATACTTTATTGCCGTATTCCCTTTGGAGAGCAATGTAGAAATCCCAAGCCGGACCTGTCAATGTGCCGTCCCGTGATATTTCTGTGCATACAGCCTGGTTTAAGCCGAAAGGAAGGAATATTTCGATGAGTTCAGCTGCCGAGTATTGGCTTTCTTTTTCCCATCCGTGTATGCATACTTTTCCGTTACGTACATCAGCCCCAAGCACTAATTTATCGCCCCCTAAAGCTGATAACCATTGAGAGAACGTAGCGGTGTGAGTAGCTGCGAAACTGCCGCATACCACTCTGTCCGCACCTGCGTCGAGTGCTTGAAGCAAGCTGTCTTTTCCTTTAATTCCGCCTCCCCATTCGATTTTCAAAGTGGTAGCGGAGGATATTTTGCTTAGTAAGTCAAGATTCACGGGCTTTGATGCTTTTGCCCCGTCGAGATCCACGAGATGAAGAGTGGTGCACCCGGCGTCAGCGAGTTGCAGGGCCACATCGACGGGTGACGTATCGTAGACCTTCATCTTTCCATAGTCGCCTTCGGTAAGTCGTACGCATTTTCCGCCTATAATATCAATTGCCGGTATAAGTTCGGTCATAATCAAGTTAATTGTAAAAAATTTGAAAGTATGAGCTCCCCAATATCGCCGCTCTTCTCAGGATGAAACTGCACTCCATAGAAATTGTCTTTTGCGAGCACAGCGCTGAAATCTCTGCCATTTCTGCATAGAGCGATGGTGTAGGGCGATGGATCGGCTGCGTAGCTGTGTACAAAATACACCATATCTCCGTTTTTAATGCCTTGAATTAGTGGAGAAGAATCGATTACGCTAAGTTCGTTCCAACCCATGTGCGGCACTTTTATGCCTTTTGTCATATCGGGGTTAAGTCGGCGTACTTCAGTATCGAATATGCCGAGACAATCAGCATCGCCCTCCTCACTGTGTCTGCACATAAGCTGCATACCTATACATATGCCAAGCACAGGTTGGGTGAGGTCTTTTATAAGATAGTCGAGTCCACGTTCTCGTAATTGGCTCATTGCCCACGCGGCTTCTCCTACGCCGGGCATCACCACCTTATCGCTGCGGCGTATGACATCGTGGTCTGCCGTAATGGTAAACTCTGCTCCGATCCGCTGCAAGGAATTGCACACTGAGCGGAGATTGCCTGTATTATAATCAATTACTGCTACCATAATTCTCCTTTGCTTGATGGTAGTTTATAATTGCCCGGTTGGCGATAGACAGCCATACGCAGCGCACGAGCAAAAGCCTTGAATACAGCTTCTGCAAGATGATGGTTATTTTCTCCTTTCGCTGTAATGTGAAGATTACATTTCATGGCGGCACAAAGTGACTTAAAGAAGTGTTTAAACATCTCTGTAGGCACATCGCCAATCATGTCCACTGTAAAAGGCACATCCCAGTCGAAATCTATGCGGCCACCTAAATCAATGAGTACTTGTGCCCGACATTCATCCATTGGCAGAGTAAAACCGTAGCGCTCTATACCTCGTTTATCTCCGAGAGCTTCATGAATTGCCTCGCCTAATGTGATAGCAGTGTCCTCAATCGTGTGATGTGCGTCCACCTCCAAATCGCCGGTGGCATTTATATATAGAGAAATTCCGCCATGATGGACTATCTGGTCAAGCATGTGATCGAGAAAGTGAAGCCCTGTGGAGATATGCGAGGGACTTTTACCTTCCAGATCTACCTTAACCGTTATGTCAGTCTCGCGTGTCTTGCGATGCACAGTTGCCTTTCTCTCTTTTCTGATATGAACATCCTCTGATTCCTGATTGGAATAATTGCTAAGTAATGAGATCACTTGTCTATTCTCGTTAGGTGTACCGATAGTTATGCGAAGGCATCCTTCACATCCCGGTACAGATGAGCGGTCACGAACTACCACACCATTGTCAAGTAGGTATTTATATATCGCTTTAGCATCGTCCGTTTCCACCAAGAGGAAGTTTGAGTCCGACGGGTATATCTTTTTCACACATTTTATATCAGCAAGTTGCTCACGCATTTTTTCTCGTTCTGAGAGTATTTCGGCTATTTGCTTGTCTGCGAGTTTTAGCTTAAGTATTTCTATAGCTTTTCGTTGAGATGCTACATTCACATTATACGGGTATTTTACCGCATTCATTATATGTATTATATCAGCGTCAGCAAATGCGAATCCTACCCGTAGTCCTGCCATACCCCATGCCTTTGATAGAGTCTGAAGCACGATGATATTGGGCACGTCAAAGATGTGGTGAATCATTGACGGACGAGAAGAGAAATCAATATAAGCTTCGTCAACCACTACAATTCCTCTGAATTCATTGGCTATCTGCAATATGTCTTTTGGGTCAAAGGCGTTGCCTGTAGGGTTATTGGGAGAACATATGAAAAGCAGTTTTGATTTGCTGTCAGTGCTTTTAAGTACATTGTCTACAGGCAGTGTGAAATCAGCGTTAAGAGGAATCGTTCGCATCTCGATATCGTTGATCTCAGCAGCCACCTGGTACATGCCGTAAGTTGGCGATATCGACAATGCGTTATCAATCCCCGGGCGACAGAAAATCCTGAAACAAAGATCTATAGCCTCATCGCTTCCATTGCCTATAAAGATATTTTCCACGGGCAAGCCTTTTATATCCTTCAAAAGATTCTTTAGCTCGTTTTGCAAAGGGTCAGGATAGCGGTTGTAGCCGTTATCATTAGGATTTTCGTTTGCATCGAGAAAAACGCTGGCATTTCCGCCAAATTCACTCCTTGCCGATGAATAGGGCGTGAGTTTTAGTATATTTGGCCTTATAAGGCTTTTTATTGCTTCGTCAATCATAATTAAAAAATGTCGGATTGGTTTACCCTGATATCTACTGCGAGGGCATGTGCCTCCAAGCCTTCAGCGCGAGCCATTGTAGTGATTGTGCCGCTGAGTGCGGAAAGACCTTCTTTGGTGAGTTCTTGATAAGTGATTTTGCGAGTAAAACTATCAAGATTAACCCCGCTTGTCGCTATCGCCGTCCCGCTCGTAGGCAGTGTATGGTTTGTGCCTGAGGCATAGTCGCCGGCGCTCTCAGGCGAGTAGTTGCCGATAAATACGCTGCCGGCGGCTGTGATCTTTTCAGCTATTTCCCACGGACGATCTACTGCCAGGATTAAATGCTCAGGTGCGTATGCGTTACTGAAACTTATGCATTGCTCCATTTTATCGAATACCACTAATAAGCTCTGCTCCAACGCTTCTTTTGCAATATCTTTTCGAGGCAATTTTTCAATCAACCGTACCACTTCATCTCTAACGGCCCATGCTAAATCTTCAGATGGGGAAACAAACATAGCCTGAGAGTCAGTGCCGTGCTCTGCCTGTGACAGAAGGTCGGCTGCAATATAACTCGGATTAGCGCTTTCGTCTGCGATTACAAGCACCTCTGACGGCCCGGCCACCATATCTATGGCTACTCCCTGACGCTGTACGTATTGCTTGGCTTTTGTGACATATCGGTTGCCCGGTCCGAATATCTTGTCGGCTTTTCTGATAGTGGGGGTGCCGTAAGCCATGGCTCCAATTGCTTGTGCACCGCCTATCTTATATACGGCATCAACTCCACAATAACGAGCGGCGTAAAGCACAGCGGGAGCCACCTTTCCGTCTTTACCAGCAGGAGTACACATCTCCACATGTTTACATCCGGCAATCTTAGCAGGAATAGCGAGCATAAGCACCGTCGAGAAGAGTGGGGCAGTTCCTCCAGGTACATATAGCCCGACACTCTCAATTGGCACAGCTCTTTGCACGCACACCACTCCCGGAAGAGTGGAAACACGTATTTCTTCGAATCTCTGTGCCTCATGAAATTTGCTTATATTATTAGCTGCGGTCGCAATTGCACGCTTAACATCGTCGCTTACCATAGAGGCTGCCTCTTCGTATTCAGCTTCGCCCACGGTTATCTCCCTCATTCGGTATCCATCAATTTCCTCTGAGATGTCGAGAAGAGCTTTGTCACCCCCTTGCGCCACCCTGCGCAAGATATTGACCACGCGTTCTTCGATCGAACTGTCGTCATTAGTAATCCTTTGAATAATAAATTTTTGCTCCTTATCTGAGGGATTTAAACATAAATCAAGCATATATTTCATAGTATAATTTTTTCTACCGGTAGCACAAGTATGCCTTCTGCTCCTATTTCTTTTAGTTGGTCAATTTTTTCCCACAATTCATCATCGAGTACTACCGAGTGGACAGCACACCAGCCTTCAATAGCCAGCGGCATCACTGTGGGCGAACGCATGGCAGGTAATATTTTTTCCATTGCAGGCAGAGATGATTTAGGGAGATTCATCAGTAAATACTTGCGGCGGGCTCCTCGCTCCACAGCTTCAAATCTGAAAAGCAGTTTGGCAACAATAGCTTTTTTCTCGGAGTCCAGATCATTGTTTCCAATTAGCACAGCTTCTGAATCCATCACTCTCTCCACCTCTTTAAGACCATTGGATATAAGTGTACTGCCTGACGATACAATGTCAAAGATAGCATCTGAGAGGCCGGAAGTGGGAGCAATTTCCACCGAGCCGGCAATGGTGTGGATTTCTGCTTCTATGCCGTTTTTTGAAAAGAAAGATCCAAGTATAGAAGGGTAGGAGGTTGCGATGCGTTTTCCATTGAAGAATTGAAGTCCTGTATATTCTTCTGCCTTTGGTATTGCGAGTGAAAGGCGGCAGCCTCCGAATCCGAGTTTTTTTATTATCTTTACGTCAAATCCTTTTTCTGATACCTCGTTTAATCCTACAATTCCTATGTCGGCGACTCCCATCGACACTGTCTGTGGTATGTCATCGTCACGCAAGAACAGAAGTTCAATCGGGAAGTTGGTAGCCTCGGCTATGAATTTGCGTTTGTCGCTTTTGACCGAAATTCCCGACTCTTTCAGCAGGGTCATACTGTCCTCGTTAAGTCGGCCTTTGTTTTGTACTGCAATCCTTAGCATATTTATCCTATATTATTACCGTTAACTTAAAAAAAATGACTTACATTATGGCGTTCATAAGGTAAGTCTGTATTTCACATTACGTCGCCATCTCAGCTGTTTAGTGGAGATGGTGGTAGTATTTGTTGATAGTTTTCATCCTTTGCGTTTCGTTTTGCTTATAAAGTTTTGCAAAGTTAGTCATTTGTTCTAAAAAATGCAAATTTTAGTTGCAATTTGTTCGAATTATTTGACAGTATCTATTAGTTTTGTCACATCGGTCCGTATATAGGGCTCTTTTCATTATGAAAAATAGTAGCAAACGATTGCTTGAAAAAATTAATAAAAATGCCAACCATCACGTGCAGTCTGATGGCTGGCTCATATCGGATTTAATAAGTGAATGGACCATTAATAAATTAAATGTCATATCGTAAACGGTTACTCACACCATCGTGTATATAGCCCGGTGTGCCGCCAATATCTGATATTTGTTGAATTATTCTTCATATTGTAAGTATTACGCTGCAAAATTAATCAAATTTCTATTATAAACAAATAATATTTGAAAATTATTTAGTAAAAATTGAAATTTTATCAATTTTTGCTGATTTTTTTGTCAATTAGTGCTTATTTCTGCGAAAAAACCAAAGTTTTGAGCTGATGGTGACAGTAACATCTTTCCTTCCGTCAGTTTCCCTCCTTCGATTCGGTATTTATCTTCCAATCCGGCTATACGCTGTGACACGAAGCGTCCTGTCAGTCCGTCATGCAGATATTGGTCAGCAAAACAGTTGGCAACATAGCCCATGGTGGTTCTAAGATTAATTTCCACTACTGCGTCAAGGCACCCATTTCTGTCAATAAGCATGTCCACACCTAATATGCCTGAGTAGTGAGGTGCGAAAAGGCGAGTAAGTATGGTTTCAAGAGCTTCAACCACACATCTTAATTTATCTTTGTCGTAAAGACGAGCCACCACTTCTAATCGTTGACTCTCCGGTGCGAGTAAATTTCCGGTGTACGCTCCCAAAGCATCGGTTGTAAAAACCGATGTGCCTATATGTTTGCATTTGTTGTCCTCGCATATGAAAAGTTTTGCGAAATCCAGTACCTTGTCATGGGCTTTTTCCACTATTACACTTCCTTGGCAACGAATGCTGTCATTGGCAAACTGAAGAGCCTTGGAAATGTCTTTTCCAAAAGTGTTTACCACTCCTCGTCCGCTGCTTGACCATGGCATCTTTAGGTAGCTGACGCCAAATTCAGCGACAGCCCTTTTTACATCATTTATGTTGTCACATTCTATAGCCGCCTGTGCGAGATCCGCGTTTGGCAACGCAGCTTGAAGCTCATTTGCCACTAACGCTGCCGTTCGCCTATGAGAAAGCATGCGCATCCTTTCTATTTGCTTGTCGGTTGGGAGCGCACTTGCTGGAAATCCGTGTGCAATCAGATATTTGCGCGTGTAGGCCGACCATCCCCATGGTCGGGCTTCGCTGTCTGTGACAACTCTGTCTGATATACTAATGTTTAGATCAAATTCTTTGATTTTTTTCTCATACCATTCGGTGTCTGTGTCTCCACATATTATTGAGTCGCCCGGCGAGGCGTACCACATAGGTAGCATCTGTCCGGCCATACGTATCATCAGTGCAGCTTTGGGTGGGGTGTAGTTGGCAAGACCTGTTGCGAGGGCTATATCATTTTCAGGATTGAACCAATGGGTGCGCATACCGAGCGTACTAATACCAGGTTACACCGTTCATGCGCGATGAGCGCTTGTCGTATTTGAAGTCGGAAAGTAGCGACGATTTCACAGCTATGTGGAAATTATAGCTTTTATATGGGCCGACAGGCACAAACGACGCTGTCATTGTGAAGCAGTGCAGGTCGCGCGACATATTGCAGTTCATATAAGCAAGTTTCTTTGTGTCGAAGTTGTAACTGGCCGAGAATGAGAAGTTCCAGTTTTTCGTAGGCTTTATGTTACCTGAAAAACTAAGGTTTTGGGTAATGCGCGAATCGTATTCAAGCTTTTTCTTGTTGAACGCTCCATATCCGTAGCTTATGGAATAGTTGAAGGTTAGATTCCATGGGATAGACCATTCCATATATCCGGGGTCGGTCGAAATTTTTTCTTCCTGCTTCTGTTGTTCGGCTTGTTGGCGATTCAGGCGGCTGTCATCGTCGCCCCAGTCGTAATCGTCATTTTCGTTGATATCGGTGTTTTTATTTTTGTTCTTGTTATCGTTGTTATCGCCTTTGCCGAAAAGTTTCTTGAACGTGTCGTTGTTGAATGTGTAAGAGAATGATGTGCCCGTGGAGCGCAGACGGCCGAAACCTTTGCCGTTGGCGATGCGCAGTTTGTTGATGCGTACCGGATTACCTGAGGAGTTGAGGGCATAGCAGTACACGTCCCAGGTGGCATTGAGGTTGAGATTGAATCCTTTTGTTAGTCGTAGTAGCATGGAGGTGTTGAGGTCGGAGAAACGCATGGAGTCCGCGGCGAATTAGTAGCTTTGTGAAATTGACAAGTTCTCGATCAATGACACTTTTTTCTCGCCTATCGAGTCATTGTCAGTCCTCACTTTCATCTCCACGTTGTTGGCTAATGATACACTTATAGATCCCGTTTTTCCTTGACTGGGCACACCGAACAACGCTCCGGGATACATAGAGTATTTTGTAGTCTGCACACTGCCGTCGCTACCCGGACGCGAATACGAACCGTAATATCCGAAGAACGGTGCGCTAAAGTCAGGAGTGGCGTTGAATGATACGGTAGGAGTGAGTACGTGGCGTATCATCTTCACCTTGTTGCCAAGGAAAGGAAGCGGCTGGAAGAAACCGTAGATTTTCGTGTCAAGCGACACCGAAGCCTGAAAATCCCATACGTTATAGAAGCTGTAGGTGGTGTCGGATGCCACTATGCCGCGCACTTCATCCCAATGCTGACGCACCTTTGTGGTGTACATACGGTCAGTTACGTTTATGGAGGGAGTTAGATTGATGTACTTGAATAAATTGAATGTTGCTGAAATGGGTACGTTGTGTCGCATACCGTTGCGCCAGTCCTTGATGAGCGATTTTTTGAAAAATTCGTCTTGTTTAGATGTCAAAGAATTTTGGAACTGTCCGGAGTACGATAGCTTTATCTTTTCGTACCATTTCTCTTCACCAATAGCCTTCTTGCGTTTGAATGGATAAACTTGGCTCATTGTGAGATTGAGGTTGGGGAATGATACAGCAAGAGTTGAGTCTTGTGTACGCTGTGATATGTTCAGGGTGGTGGAGAATGACCACTTTGAGTCAGGAATACGGTAGGTCATGTTCACGGTAGAACTTTTGGTATTCTCTGTAAATGAGTTGGAGTAATATGAGTTGAGGTCGTTGCGCGAATATCCGCTCGTGGTGAAGTTCACGCTTGCCGACAGCGACATGTTAGGGTTGGCCTTCGCGTCCTGACTATGGCTCCAAAGCACCTGGAAGTTGGTTTGGGTAGAATAGTCGGGCGAGCCTTTCTCGCCTGTAATGGTCTTCAGGTAGCTGACGTTGAATGATCCGTTGAACTTATAGCGTTTTAGGTAGCTCGACTGGGCGCGTACTCCCCACGAGCCCTTGGTGTATATTTCGCCTGTGAGTGCGAGGTCGATGTTGGGCGAGATGGCGAAGTAGTAGCCGCCGTCACGCAGATAAAATCCTCGCTGGTAGTCGTCGCCGAATGTGGGCACTATTACGCCTGATGCGTAATCGTCGGTAAACGGGAAAAAACCGAAAGGCACCGCAAGAGGCAGGGGAAGTCCGGCGAGTACCATATAAGCCGGACCCATCACTATGTTTTTGCCTGGACGCACCTTGGCTTTGGTAAGCTGGAAATAGAAGTGTGGGCAGTCATGGTCGTCGCAGGTGGTATAGCGGCCCATTTTGGCGTAAAAGTCGCCGTCTTTGTCTTTTTTTGTTACGCCGCCGGTGAGATAGCCTTCTCCCTGTTGGGTCACTACATTGGTTATGAAGCCTTTGCCTGATTTGAAATTGTACCGCATGGTCTTTGCCTCATACTCTGTGCCCCCTTCGCTGAATATTGGTGTGCCTACCACTTCGCCAAGAGAGTCGGGCACGCCGTATGCGTATACGGTGTTGTCGTTGAGATCCATCTCTATCACTTGGGCGTCGAGCTTAATATTACCGTAGTTTACAGCACCCTGGCCGTACATCATGGCTGAGTCTTGTCTGATGATGATCATCGAGTCGGAGGAGGAGAATTGTACGGCAGCATCCAAGTCCACCTTCTCGCGCCGGATCCTCGACGAAGATTTGGGGCGAGGTATCTCGCGGCTTCTTGCTGCGGCTGAATCGGCGGTTTGAGTGACAACTTGATTGGCAGCGACTGAGTCGCGGTCCACAGTGACCGTCGAGTCTATAGGGGTGGATTGGGGGAGAGTATTAAGGCTGTCGGTTAGGGTGTTAATGGTGTCAACCAATGACGGAGCTTTTTCCTTCGGCCCGAGCTGCTCCGCATCTTCGTCTGACGTAAATGTAGAGTCGAGTATAGCCGTCACTGCCGAGTGCGAATCATTGATCGCGGGCGCGTTAGCGGTCTTTATCTTGGGCGATTTGCTCATGATACCGCACGACACCACGGTGCTTCCAAGCACAGGCGTGAGTATGGCTATTAATATATATAGTAGTAGTTTTTTCAAACTTTTCGTAGATTTCTATTTCAAGATGCAAAATTAATAAAAAATACTCGTATATATCTACATTGTATGTGGTTTAACATTTATTTCATTCGTTGCCCTTTTTATATAATTTTAAAACACGCCATATGTTAAGAATTTTATTGTATAAAAATTGAATTAAATTTGGATATTTAAAACATTATTATTAATTTTGCAGTACAAATACAATTAAAAAGAACATCACTATTACGAAATCGCTATGTCACTTACTCCTTCTCAGCGTATTCTTGAACTGATACGTGCCAACGGTCTTAACCCTAAGTCGTTTTCCGAGGTGCTGGGTTATGACCGGCCGCAAGTGGTGTACGACCTTATCAAAGGCCGTACTCAGAATGTTTCTTCGTCAATGGCCGATAAAATTCTGCAAGCTTTCCCGGATATAAGCCGTGTGTGGCTGCTGACAGGGTCCGGACAGATGATCGAAGGCGAACAGGCGGCTGAACCTCAGTCGCAGCCCTCGCCCGAAGTGGCCACGGTGCCTTTGGTGCCGCTGTCGGCTATTGCCGGTCCGCTAACTGCTTACTATGAGAGCGGCGTGGATCTCGACAAATGTCCGCGCATATTGGCTCCCACCCCCGGTTCCGAACTGGCTATTCCTATTACCGGAGATTCGATGGAGCCTGTTTTTGCCGATGGCTCCACCGTGTTTATAAAACGCATCAACGAGGCTGCTTTCATCCCGTGGGGACACCCTATGGTGCTTGACACGGAGAATGGTGTATTTATAAAGACTGTGATGCCCGACGATGCTGACCCCACCTTTATATGGGCTGAGAGTATCAACCCGCGGTATCCGCGTATGCATATACCGAAGCAGTCGATTTCGGGTATGTACCGTGTGCTTAACGTCACCAAATCTTTTGCTACCATGTGATGATTCGGAGCCCTATGAGTCCTAAGAGCCCTCATAGGGCTCACATCTCTCATAGTCCTCATAGTCCTCACAGCTCTCTTTTTTTGATCCTATCTGTGAACTATTTCTAAATCTTCAGTGTTATTAATAAAAAGTTTATTTCACAAAATTTCAACTATTATGAAAACAAGATTTCTCGTTTTATTTATGATGCTTTCAGGCATTCTGGCAATGCACAAGGCTGATGCTTGCACGCGTGTGGTGTATACCGGTGATACTACCGCAAACGCCGAAGAGGTGCTTCGAATAGTGGGTAGATCATTAGATTGGCAGACTCCTATTCCCACAAATGTTTTTGTTTATCCCCGTGGCATGAAGAAGCAAAGCAACAATGCCGGAAAAATCATCAAGTGGACCTCAAAGTACGGAGCCGTTTATGCTGTGGGCTACAACGCCGGTATTACTGAGGGTATGAATGAGAAGGGTCTTGTGATTAATGGTTTGTTCTGTAGAGGCACCGTTTACAATAGTCCTAAGCAGGACAATGATCCGGAGATGTCGTTGGCGGTGATCGTAGCTTGGCTCCTTGACAACAACGCAACTACTGCTGAAGTGGTAGATGCAGTCAAGGATCAGAAATTCAAAGTTACAGGCGCTACATTTGACGGCGGCACTGTTTCTACTCTCCACTGGGGGGTGACTGACGCTACAGGAGCTACAGCAATTCTCGAATTCCAGAATGGAAAACTCGATATTTACGAAGGAGACTTTCCCGTGCTTACCAATGATCCTCCATTCCGTGATATGCAGGCTATCAACAAATATTGGGAAGGTGTAGGCGGCCAGAATTTCCTGCCCGGTACAGTTAAGAGTCCCGATCGTTTTGCTCGTGCTTCATTCTTTGATAAAAATGTTGATCGCACCAACGATCTTACCACAGGTCTCGCTATTATACACAGCATCATCAACAATGCTTCTGTGCCTTTCAAGTACAATCTTGGTGATAAGAATTTGAGTAGTACCCAATGGCAAAGCTTTGCCAATATTCGTGACAAAACATACTATTTCCACAATGTCACCGATCTCGGCGTTTACTACGTGGATCTGAAAAAGTGCAACCTCGAGCCTGGAGCTTCAGTGATGTATCTCGACACTCAGAATGCTACTGATTATGTAGGCGATGTCACCTCCAAGATGGTTCCCAGCGCTCCCTTCACTCCGATGTATTGATAAAGTGAAAATATTTTGAATTTTATATAGCACGTCCCCTCCGTTTTTTGGCGGAGGGGACACATTTTTTATTTAAATCGCTTTATGGTCTGTGAAGCTAATGCGTTAAATATCCTGCACTGCTAAGGTTGAGACAGCGATAAACGAATTTTCGCCTTCGCCTATTGCTATGATATTGCCGTTGCCATCTATGACAAAAGGATCAAGTATTGGAGTGGACGGCACGATTTTGCTTTGCAGATTGAGTTCGGTATCGTAGCAGAGGATTACTATGTTTTCTGAGTCGCCCTCATGAAAAGGCACATAAAGTTTGTCGTCGTGAAAGGCTATGCCCACTCCTGCGCCCCTGTCGTACCCTTCATTTAAAATTACCACTGTCGACATATTTTCTGTAGCCGGAGTATAAGTGTATTCATATGGCGCAATCTGTACTTCTTTTTCAAGACGGTAGCTATTGCCGTCGGGAGCATATATGCTTATAACGTGTGATGTGGACACGGCAAATCGATTGTCGGGAAGTTTGCAAAAGCCAAACGATTGGTGAAAGTAAGCGAGTCCGTCGATGGGTGTTTGCTTGTCGGATGCGCTCAATTTGGGATAGCTGCCAAAATTCACTATAGGCTTTCCGGGACGTATAATAGCAAATCTTGTGTTCGCTATCTCTGAGTCTTCTTCTTTGAAAAGAAATTTCACGGCCAAATAACTGTCTTGTCCAAGAGGAAATAGTTGTGACGCCCAGTGCGGGATGTTTTCAACGACCGAATGCAAGGTGTCGCACATATAGTCGGATCGATACACTTTTAATTGTGGGCGGTCAAGAATCATTAGACTGTCGCCCAACTTGGCAACTTCAAGCGGCCCGAGCATTTCTCTTGGACCGTTGCCTCTGCGCAGATCGGTTTTGATCACACTTCCGTCTTCTGTTGAGAGCCAAATCAAGAATTCTTGTGTGCCGAATTGGTTGATAAGGAGTGTGTCGTTCTGGGCTATCAGATCGATAGGACTTCCGATTAGGGCGTCGGTCTCTATTGTCATAAAGTCCAAGTGCTTTTCTGCCGTGTCCTGGTCTTTGCTCTGTTGGCAATTTGTCAATGACGCCGCCCCCACTGTAATCAGGAACAGTATTAATACTCGTTTACAAATCTTATCCATTCGTCCTAAAATTTAATTTTTTATTGAAACACTAAGCCACAAAGTTAAGAAATATTTGCCAATTATTTGAATCTTTAATGATTAGTATTGGTAAATAATTTCAATTTTATTTCTGCAATTTATTTTATAATGTTGCTTTTATAAGATTTATTTCATGTGGTACAGAGATACTTTTGAACTTCCATCTTGTGATTTTGATAGGGTAAATGGTGCTATGACATTGCCATCATTCCCTAGTCCGAATGCAAAAACATCTCTACTAATTTCTTTATCAAACCATAATTCTTCTTTATGTCCCGTATTAATATTGTATGATAGAATACTATACTCATCATCTTTACAGGTATTAATAGGATCTCCATATCTAATTAAACAATATATAACATTGTTTTTAACTAACATATTTACAATAGATTTCATAAAATATTCTTTATATATATCTGCATATTTATATGAATAGAAATATGTTGAATCAGGCAAAGGAAGGTTATCTTTATCGATATCAAAAATATTTATCAAATCTGCAATGGAATCGGGATTTGAAATATTAGATTTATATACTTCTCCTGTTACACCATCGCAATAATATATGTAGTCTCCGTCGACACATGCTTTGGGTTGCACAAATATTGTACCTGTTAATGTTTTTCTTATTGTTGTATTGTAATTCCCAAACATTTTTTTCGGCATACCTTTACTGTCAAACATTACCATATAATACGTAGTATCTGTGTAAAATTTTTCCGAGAATGGATCATCCGGTGTATTGATTTTTTCAGAAGACATTTCCCAAATAGGCCAAGTGCTTTTTTGTGTTCCCATAACAAAATAATCCTTATTTCCTACAAAATTAAAATGATGATTAAAATACTTATATTCACCTTCGTCAAAATGTATCATCGGCAATCTCTCTCCTGTAAAGAAATTTCGTCTTATACAAACTGGGGTATTGTAAAAGGCTAATGTAAATTTTCCTAAGCTATCATATTTTTCTATAAAAGCTTTTGGAAGGGAATAAGAAATACCTATTACACTGTCTGCCAATAATGTGGGGGCATTAGCAAGATAGAAAAAATTGTGATTACGGTTACAATTATCATATATATTTTTTGGCAAATTGATGAATGTCTTGTTTTCAGTTGAATCAGAAGTAAACTTCATGTGACTTACAAATGCATCATTTTCTTTTTTATAGCAATATATAGAATTATCTAATTTATCGTTGAAGAAAATAAAACCATTGTAGAAAACTGGGTTATATACAGTTTCTGAAATTGGCCAATTCGATAAAATTTCTATTTCTTTTTTATCCTCCAAAAATTTTTTATTGACTTCAACGGATCTATTTACAGAATTTGATATTTTTTTATAATCACAAGTCTTAATTCTTTTTGAGTAATTTTTTAATTCATATACAAATTCATCATTTAGATATAATGGATCTCCGCCTATTATCAATTCACCTTTACCATTTACTTTTAGAAAATATACAATATTAAGTTCCCCTATTGAATAAGAGAATATGTCGGCATGCTTTTCTATAGTATCATATATAGTCAAATCATATAACACATCATATTTTTCTTTCGCATTATATGATTTTGCAACGGTGGAATCAGGATATACAGTAATTAAAAAAATCTTAGAATCAGGATAGTATGATTTTATTAGATATGGGAATGATCGTACCTTAACTTCGCATCTGGGACAATCCATAGGAGTATAAATTATACCAAATACGGTGTCAGTTTCATTCAAATATGCACCTATGAATTTTTTCAACTCATTCTCACTTTCTGGTTTCTGCCGAATATTTAAATCAGAATTAATTATCTCATTTAAAATAGGGTAAGTATCTTTACTTTGGATAGTGATGTTAAAGGAGAACAGTAAAAGAAGTATAAGTCTATATAAAACACCTATGCCTTTTAACAGATATACTTTCATAAAATGAATCTCTTAAATAAAAATGAGGAGACTGTCTTAAAAATCAAGGAGTTGTGTTAAATTTAGACGCTTCGGGTTGAATATATCCAATTTTTCACAACTCCTTTTTACTAAATTTACCTATGAACTGATTTTAGCATATCCAATATTGACAGATAGTAGGGTATTTGATAATATAGTAGGCATAAATCATCATACAACATTGTTAAACAGGTAAAAAAATGATAGCATTAATGATCATGCGTTATATGCACAAATAATATATTATCTTTATTGGAATATTTTCAATTATTTAGAGGTTTCTTTAGTTTTAATGTAAGTTGTGGTGCTACTTATTACTTTGCCATTTGAATCGCTTACGACTTTGACTTCTTGTATTTCGCCATTATCGCCTATGGTATTGGTCGTAATTATCTTAGCACAGATTCTTGTAGTGGCTCCCTTGCAGGGGTTGTTTGGATTTGTGGAGGCTTCTGTGCCGTAATAAATTGTTTCTGAACTCCCTGGTGGCAGAAGAGGGGGATCTGTTGGCTCGGCATACAGACCAACTGCTGATGCTATAAGAGAGCCAAATAGAAATAATTTTTTCATAATTATTTGTATTATATTATGTAATTTGCAATACCCATATAATCCTCGTGATTATACTTCGTTGCTGTTCATCATTAATTTAGGCCTCAATTTGTAAGATTTAAGTTTGGTTATAGTTTACATGACTGAAGCCAGATTTGTTTATAAGGTAGAAATTTCTCCTACGAAATAATAATCTTCGGCTAAGAGGCGGATTTGGTATTCACCTGGATAAGTGAACAGATAGTAAGTGAATTCTATCTCGTCTGTAAATGTAGCAATGCATACCAGACCTTCAATATCCCGTATCTCATAGGATATTATTTCTTCGAGACTGATTGTAGATGTAATACCATCCTCCTGAATGATACATAGTATTGGGTGGTCTGGTATTCTATGCCCACGTTTATTTGGTTGTGGATCAGGATAAGTTTTTGTTAAAGGTACAGTTTGAGGCTCGCTATTAGCTGCCTTTGTATGCTGGAATGATAGCATCAGTATCATTAACAGCATAATTAGATTTGATACTTTTTTTGTTTTCATCGCATGTAATTTTTTTTCTGCAAAGTTACATGCATAGAGCAAAAAAAGCACAAAAACAAATAACGGAAAAATAACGGAAATTATAACTAATTGAAATTTAGATTTTTATCAGTGGTATTTTCTGCAATAAAGAAACCTTCCGTTGTCTTTCCATTGCTTTTCTATCGGTTAATCAAGAAAGGAGATACGCTACAACATTCGAATTATAGCATCGATTACCGTAACTTTCATTTTTTGATTGAGCACCTTCTTACAGATGGATTCGCGGCGCGACACAATTGCTCCCTGGCTTCTTCCTAAAAGTATCTGCATTTGAGAAGGGCGTAGACCACATTTTATAAGAAACGTTGTGTGAAGTTCGGGAACAGTAAGTCTCCCCATCGAAAGAAGATTTAGATTATAAACGAAGTTGGGGGACACTTTCAAAATAGTATCTTCAAGCTCGGTCCAAAAAGAGTCGTCATCTGCTATTATTTCGCCCTTAGATAATTTTTCATTTAGTTTTTGATAAACTTCCGACTGTAATAATTCATGGCTGATCTGCACATTGTTTTTGGTCTTTTCATATAATGCGAGAATTTCTTCTCTTAGCTTTTCACGAAGAGCTTCCTCCTTATTGATAGAAGAATTTCCGGTTAAGGTTGTCGACTCGATTGCATCCTTTGCTCTGGCTTTTTCCTCCAGGCGTGAATTTAGCATTTTAATATTTTCAATGGCTTCATGCAGCTCAATAATCCTTGCTTTACTTCTATTTTTCAGATACAATATGATAATCGCCATTATAAATAAAAGCAAGACAGATGCTGCTATCCAGTATTTTAATTTTTCATTTGCTTTCAGAACTTTTATTTTTTCTCTTTCATGGATATTATAATTGTATAGATTCTGCTGGTTGATTGCAAACTGAATTTTGTCCTTCTCATAATAATTTTCTAATATGCTAACATAGCTTGAGAGGTAATCATCGAGTGTATCTTGAGGAATATGGTCACGCAATTCAGGAGATAGAATAATATGATATGCCAGCTCAAGCGGTCCGTCATTAGGACTATTGATAATTTCATGGGCGTACATATATGCAGTGTCCATAATTCCAGCATCTCGATAAATTAGAGCTGCGTAGCCGAGTGCACTATTGCGCACAAATTTTTGTTCTACAAGGTTTGGCGTATTTCTTATAAAATATAACGCAGAGTCAATGTTTCCTTGGTCATATTTTATTTTTGCCAAATACATCTTTGATGTTGCTGTGTGATCTTCTGAAAGATTTTCACTTAATTGGATTGCTTCTTTTAAATTTTTCTCAGACAAATCATACTCTTTCCCCCTAAGATACGTATTGGCCAACAGCTGTAAGTCGTAAACCGTATTTATTGTATCATTCAATTGTTTATCAATGTTTATAGATTCTTGTATATAATATGCGGCTTCGTTATAAATCCTAAGGCTATTAAACAATCTACCAAATTGGCTTACAATACAGGCTCGTAATTCAGATGCATCTGTATCTGAGGATACTCTGTCAAGAGCCTTTTGGAAATATCTTAGTGAAGTAGGGTAATCACCAAGGTCGCTGTACACTCTTCCGCCGTAATACAAAGCCTCCGCATATAGATTGTTGTCATTGCCAGAAGAATAATAGTCAATCACATCAAGGATAAGACTGTCGGAAGTATGATCGATATATGCTTTGTCTTTGGCTTTAATTGACAAGAAATCATAGAAATGCCTGTTGGCATCCGACAGACTGCGGTAGTCAATACTATCGAGAGCGCCCAAAGCTTTCTGAGGATCGTTCGACACATAATCATAGATCTCCAGAAGCTCAGGACTATCTGCTGATTTGTTGCATCCTGTAAGAAGGCTTATGACACATGCAAAAGCAACGCATAATGTCAAATGCCTTCCGTGAAGTATTTTTATTGTATGAATCCTTTTGTGCATACTCCTAAAAATTAGAATATTGTTCAATTATTTATGATCGCTGTTTTGCCAATGTATCGTTTGAAACGCTCGACAGATGTATTGAAAATAAGATCTTCGGGAAAATCGGTCTCGGCAAGGAGCGGGAAAATCCGGTCGTAATTGGCGATGTCGTAAGATATATGTGCGTCGCTGCCGAGAATTACAGGAGTATCATGCTTCTTGCAGAGCTTAAGTATTTCCACATTATTATCGTATGCCATCTTTTTGCCACGATAGGGATTAAGCGAACTATTATTAATTTCAAGCAATGTATGCGCCTTCTTTGATGCTATAACAATCGGCTCAAAGTCGAGTAAGGCTGATCCATCGCCGGGATGACTTATGATGTGGATAAGCGAATTATTGATCACCTTGATTAGAGCATTGGTGTTTTGAGATATATCTCCGCCCTTATAGTAGGGTGCATGGATTCCGGCGATACGTATGTCAAGACGATTCATTAGAGATTCGTCCATGTCCAAATTACCATCGGTGTCCAAAATGTTGATTTCCGCACCCAATAACAATTCTACTCCGCTAATATGGCGCGGCACTACGTGAAGGTTACGGAAATATATGGGAGCGCATGTGCCGGGTATTGTGGGCGCATGCTCTGTAATGCCAAGCAGCTTAATATTTTTTTCAGCGGCTGCCGCCACCATCTCTTGTAAGGTGCTGTAAGCGTGTCCGCTCGCCACAGTATGGGTGTGTACGTCTAAGTCGATATTCATAATTTATGTTTAGACTGCAAAGATACACAAAATCAGCGAGTCTTTATCAATTAATACTAAAAAACACCATTGAGACTTAGAAGATTGCAGTATGCAACAAAAAAAGAAATAGGCTGTGTCTGATATAAGACGCAGCCTATTGAAATGTTTATGAAACTCAGCTGTAAAGGGGAATCAGTGAGCTGCCTTAATGAGCACCTGGTCGATCATACCGTAGTCTTTTGCCTCTTCAGCAGTCATCCAGTAATCGCGGTCACTATCAGCCCACACCTTATCAAAAGGCTGACCCGAATGGTCGGCGATGATGGTGTAAAGCTCTTTCTTGAGTTTCTGGATCTCGCGTACTGTAATTTCCATATCGGTAGCCTGACCCTGAGCGCCGCCCATTGGCTGGTGGATCATCACACGCGAATGCTTTAGAGCAAATCGTTTGCCCTTTGTGCCTGATACGAGCAGTACAGCTGCCATAGAAGCTGCAATGCCGGTGCAAATGGTAGAGACATCGCTGGAAATATACTGCATTGTGTCATAAATACCCAAACCGGCATACACCGATCCGCCGGGCGAGTTGATGTAGATTGACACATCCTTGCCGGGGTCGGCAGAATCGAGATAAAGCAATTGTGCCTGAATCACATTGGCAGTGTAGTCGTTGACTTCTGTGCCAAGAAATATGATGCGGTCCATCATCAGACGCGAGAACACGTCCATCTGTGCCACATTAAGCTGGCGCTCCTCTATGATAGTAGGGGAGATATAGCTTGCCGATACCGGAGATATGCTCGACATGTACTGATCAATTGCAAGACCGTTCATGCCAAGATGCTTTACAGCGTAGTTTCTGAAATCTGAATTCATCATTGTTAATGATTAGTGTATAAAATATGCTTTAGGTGTCGGGATAAATTATCCTAACACTAAATATAACGACAAAATCCGCACCATATTTTGTGAAGGACTGTTAAATAAACGGCATTTCACGACAAATTCGCGCTTTTCACCCAAAAAAAATGAAAAATCCTAATATCGATCGTTATAATAAGAAAGCATTAAAATTATTATACCTCAGATAACTCTCATTACTCAGATCTCTAATAACTCTCATTACTCTCATTACTCTGATAACTCTTATTACTCTGATAACTCCCATAACTCTCAATACTCCCATGATCCTAATAGCTCCCGATAAATTCAAAGGCACCCTCACTGCAATAGAGGCAACCGATATAATAGCAGAGGCTTTGAACCGCAATGACGTAGTAAAAGCTCCTATGGCTGATGGCGGAGAAGGCACAGCAAAGATATTATGCCGTAGTTTACGCTGGCAACCTCACGACTGCTACTACGTAGATCCGCACACTCGCACAGCTGTGATAGATAGTAGTGCGATTATAGGCTTGGCAGGTCTTGATCTTGCTCATCATGATATCCTCCGTGCCACTTCCTATCCTCTGGGAATGAAAGTGAGGGAGATTCTAAAAGGCGGTTGCCGAAAGGTGGTGATAGGCATAGGAGGAACTTGCACATGCGATGGCGGCATAGGTTTTCTTGAAGCTCTTGACCTTGATAAGCTCTATTCCTATCGTAAATCTATTGTTGGACTGAGCGATGTGCGTGTGCCTTTAGTGGCTCCTATAGGCCAACCATCTGCACTGATGTTTGCTAAGCAGAAGGGTGCTTCTGATCTTGATATTGAGGTGCTACACAATAGGCTTACAGAGATTTACCGTGAGTATCCACACCGTAGATCGCCTTTCGACGGTGCTGGCGGCGGCTTGGGATTCGCAATTGCATCGGCTATCGGAGCTGAGTGTGTCGACGGAGCCGGATATGTGCTCGACCATTATGATATCCGCTGGCATGACATATCTATGATTATCACTGGCGAAGGTTCTATTGATGCCCAGACATCGCAAGGCAAGGTCATTTCCGTGCTTCAGGCAAAAGGCAAAGAATTGAATATTCCGGTTATAGCGTTTGGCGGCAGGGTAGAATCGGGGCTCGAGAGCGATACTGTGGTATCGACCACAAAGTTTTATCCCGAAATGCCGCTTGACAAAAAGACAGCCGCACTTCGGCTGAAGGCGGCTGTAAAGAGCGTGTTTGGCTAAGCGATTATTCCTGGTCCAAAGGATTGGGCGTGTCAGGCTCAGTGTACCATTTTGAGTAGAGAAGATAGTTGTGTGCGATCTTCTGATTTATCTCTTTGCTTTGTGCGGGGTCCACCATTTTGATAAATTTTGCCGGTGAACCTGCCCACAATTCATGAGCTCCGATCTTGGTGCGTGACAGCACGGTAGATCCGGCTGCTACGATAGCACCTTCGCCTACCTCGGCGTCGTCCATAACTACAGCGCCCATGCCGATAAGCGCATAGTCGTGTATCTTGGCTCCGTGGATAGTCACATTGTGGCCTATTGACACGTAATCGCCAATCTCAATGGTGGATTTACGGAAGAGGGTGTGCAGCACTGATCCGTCTTGCACGTTTACACAGTTGCCTAAGCGGATGGAATTGACATCGCCGCGCAGCACGGTGCTGAACCAAATGCTGCATTTGTCGCCCATCACCACATCGCCTATCACAGCGGCGTTCTCAGCAAGGAAACATTCCTCGCCGAACTGAGGTGTTTTGCCTCTCAAAGGGAGTACTATTGCCATATTATATTTATTATTTTAATTCAGCTGTTTTACTTTCAAGCCATTTGCGCTCATCGTCGTTGAGATGCGGCAAAAGCGCTTCACGCACCTGTCGGTGATAATCATTGACCCAAGCTATTTCTTCATCTGTCATAATCTCTGTTTCAAACAGTTTGAGATCGAATGGAAAAAGTGTTAGCGTCTCAAACTTCATGAATTCGCCGAATTCGGTAGTCATGGCCTTAATGCAAAGCACGAGATTCTCACAACGGATGCCGTGGATATTCTCGCGGTAAAGACCCGGCTCGTTGGAAGTGATCATACCGGGCATAAGCGGAGTGGGGGTGTAGTTCAGGCGGATGGACTGAGGTCCTTCGTGTACATTCAGGAAGTGTCCTATTCCGTGACCTGTGCCGTGTAGATAGGTCAGACCCTCGCGCCATAGAAATTTGCGGGCTTCCACATCAAGCTGTACGCCGCGTGTACCTTCGGGAAATATCATCTGCGCAAGTGCTATATGGCCTTTCATCACCAATGTGAAGTCGTGTTTCTCCATTTGGGTTGGTTCGCCCAGCGCTATTGTGCGGGTGATGTCGGTGGTGCCGTCGAGATACTGCGCACCCGAATCTATGAGCAGCAATCCGTGAGGCTCAATAGTTGCGTTTGAGGCCTCGTCCGCCTCGTAATGTACGATAGCTCCATGAGGGCCATATCCTGCAATAGTGCCGAAACTCTCGTCGAAATACAGATCCATGCTGCTGCGGTATTTGCGCAAAATAGCATCAACGTCAAGCTCTGTTAATCTATGGTGATTGGCAAGTGTATCTTCTATCTCCATGAAAGCCTTTACGAGAGCCACACCGTCGCGAGTCATTGCATTGCGGATACCCTGCACCTGTACCTCATTTTTACAAGCTTTGGGCACTGCCACCGGTGACACGCCGTAGACAGCTCGGTCGCCTAAAAGGTGTGCCAAGGTAGTGGATGTGCGAGCTTCTTCAACGAGCACCTTCACATCATGCGGCAGATTCTCAACAAATAGCTTGATATCGGAGTAAGGCAGTGTGTCCACTCCCTCATTGTGGAGGTATTCTGTGGTTTCAGGTGTGAGTTTGTCGGGGTCGATAAACAGGGTGGAGCGATCAGGTGCCACGTACAGGTAGGCTGTAGCCACAGGATTGTATTTAACATCGCTGCAGCGTATATTCAAAGTCCAGGCTATTTCATCAAGTGGAGATATAAGGGCAGTATCAGCCATTTGGCTTTTAGCGTCAGCGATAATAGCCTCAAGCTTAGTCTTTGCGGGGTCATGGGTGTATTTTGTGTCGTGCACGAAAATCTTGTCTTTCGGAAGAGCCGGACGGTCTGTCCACACGTTATCAACTACATCGAAATCTGTGACGAGCTTTAAGCCGTGTGCCTCTAATTCCTTTTTAAGCCCTTTGGCGGTTGATGAAGAAAAAAGCATACCGTCGATACCTACGCATGATCCTGCCGGTAGAGTGGAGATGAGATAGCTTTCAATTGACGGGGTAGAGGGCAGTCCGTCCTTCATCAGTTCTACTTCAGTGCCCGACAGCTGCTGGGCGGCTTGTATAAAATAGCGAGAATCGGTCCACAGAAGGGCTGCGCCGGGTGTGACAACAAGTGAGCCGGCAGATCCGGTGAAACCGCTGAAATATCGGCGTACCTGCCAATGGTCGGATATATATTCGCTCTGATGGGGATCGGTCTGCGGTATGATTACGGCATCTATGCCGTGGAGCTGCATCTGTGCCCTCAGTGCTTTGATGCGTTCGGCTGTAGGATTGTTCATGAAAAGATTGCGTTTAGGGTAAGAAATAAATAGTCACATAGGGGTCAGAGGATATGGAAGAAGGCGTCTATCACACCGATTATAGCCATGCCTATAAGGATACTGCCGATAATGCGGTTGACGAGCCACAATGATCGCACATTGAAGCGCGTGCGCAGGGTGTTGACAAGCAGGGTGACAAGATACCACCATAGTATAGCTCCCGCAAATAAGGTGATATATGCCCATATATAGTGAAATATAAGGAAGTCAGGGCCCAGAAAGTCAAATTGTGAGAAAAGACCTATGATGAAGAATAATATCAGAGGATTTGAGAAGGTGAGAAGGAATCCTGTGCCTATATCTTTCCACACTGTGATTGACTGGTGGATATCCTCGGCTTTTTTTAGAGCCCGTGTAGGATTTTTTCTAAACAGATAGAGCCCGAAAATGGCGAGCACAATGCCCCCTACAATCTGTATCCAGAATTTGTAGGTCTCAATAAATCCTGTGATAAAACTGAGGCAAAAGCCTGTGAGCAGGCAGTACACGAGGTCGCTGAAGGCTGCGCCTACTCCGGTAAAAAATGCTGACTTGCGCCCGTTGCTGAGTGTACGCTGTATGACGAACATCCCTATCGGGCCCATGGGAGCCGATATCAGGATGCCTATTGCCACGCCGCGCGGTAATATGTAGAGTATCTGATCCATAGAGGATGCCTATACTGGATTTTTTGCTTGTTGATTGTATGTATAATGGTGTTTTTGCACTTTTGGCAACACAAAATTACAAAAATTAAAGCACATACCACTTATTATACTAAAAAAAATCATTAATTTTGCAGAATATGAGAAAATCTTTAACACTATTATATTTAATTGTACCCCTGCTGCAGCTCACAAGCTGCTTCACCGGAGTGGAGAGTACTCCGCGTATCACTCAGGCCGACGTAAAAAAGCAAAATATTACGGTTACGCCTGAGATGAGGTACCTTGCTGATATATCGACTCCTAATCCTAAGGATTGGGATAAAGGACGATTGTTCTATATCACTGATGATAAGATAAATTTGGTGTTGGTGCCTGACGACAGGCAGGATGCTCCTTTGTCAAAGGGGCAGTACGTGGCTTTCGAAGGGGTGATGCCTGCTCTTGCTGTGACAGGCGAGGATGTTGCGCTTGTGTCATTTCTATCGCCGGCCGGCAAAAAGTACTCTTATCGGTCGGAGTCGTCATACGCCGACTTTGCAAAGAAAGAGGACTTTGATTTGCCTTTTGCCGTGGATATGGTGCTTGTCGACTCGGTGAAAAACCGCATAGAAGGAAAAAAATTTTATATCACCACTCCGCTGTGGTTTGACGAAAGCGGAGCGTCGCAGCGTCGAGGTCTGCGCCATGTGGAGGTGCAGGTGACAGATGTCAAGCCGGGCGACAGCAATTATCCGATCCTTGTGGTGTTCGCGCGCCCGGGCTCAATGGAAAAAAGCTCGGTGTACATGACTGTGGGCGAAAAACGCACGTCCACCCGCAATTTCGATACCCTGTTTGTTTTAGAAAACCCTCGACTCAAATACAAGAATATCACTGACGAGAATTGGAATCTGATTGTACACTCGCGTGTGCGTCCCGGCATGACTAAGGACGAGTGCCGGCTCGCATTAGGCTCGCCAAAGGTTCACGGTCAACGCCCAACAACGGCTGGAATGGTGGAGTACTGGCAGTACAGTGACGGCACTTACCTTGTGTTTGAAGAGGGATATTTAGCTATGATTAGATAAGCTAATAATTTATTGTCAATTACATTATGAAATTACGTTTCTTAGGTACAGGTACATCCACGGGTGTACCCCAGATTGGATGCGATTGCCGCACGTGCACATCGTCGGATGCCCATGACAAAAGGCTTCGCTGTTCGGCTATTCTTTATACGGGTAATGAGAATATTCTTATAGATGCAGGTCCGGATCTGCGCACTCAGCTTATTGATGCAGGTTCGCCCTCTCTTGATGCGTTGTTGGTGACACACAGCCATTTTGATCATGTGGGAGGATTGATAGATATGCGTTCATATTGTTATCCTAATTCGTTCCCTATCTACTGTCAAAAAGATGTGGAGAAGGACATTCGCGAATTCTTTCCTTACTGCTTTGTAAAGAATCTGTATCCCGGTGTGCCTACGTTCAATTTTCACACCATTAAACCATATGAGTCTTTCAGAATTGGATACACCGAATTTCTGCCATTAGCCGTAATGCATTTTAAGTTGCAGATATTGGGGTTCCGTTCAGGCAAATTTGCATATATCACTGACTGCAAGACGATGCCCCAGCGCACTGTCGATTCGCTCAAAGGGGTTGACACTCTTGTGATCAACGCTCTGCGTATTGACCCTCACATGTCGCATCTGAGTCTTGCCGAGGCGTTGAATCTTATCAACGAGATTAAGCCACGAGTGGCTTATCTCACCCACATGAGTCATGGCATAGGAAGACAAAGCGAGGTGCAGCTTCCTGATGGAGTGCACCTCGCTTATGATGGTCTAACTATTGAGTTTTAGCTAAGCAAACAAAAGTATCAAAGTCTGTGCCGCCACAACTCTTAAAAACATTGTGAGCGGATACACGGTTGAGTAGGCCACTGCTGGAGCATCATTGGAGGTAGAGTTGTTGGCGTAGGCAAGGGCTGGCGGGTCGGTATAGCTGCCCGAAAGCAGACCCATAATGGTGAGGTAGTTGATGCGGTATTTGTAGCGTGCGATGCATCCTACGATTATCAAGGGTAAGATGGTGATACAGAAGCCCCAGATTACCCACCACATACCGGTGAGGTTAAACACCGTCGCTGCAAAGCCTTTGCCGGCCGATATACCGACGGACGCAAGGAAGAGGCATATACCTAATTCACGCAACATCATAGATGCCGATGACGATGTATAGGTCACAAGTTTGAATTTATAGCCGAAGCGGCTGAGAAGAATAGCCACTACAAGCGGACCGCCTGCCAAGCCTAACTTCATGCCGAAGCCTATGTTAATAGAACCTACTACGATACCAAATATTATACCTACAAATATTGTGATAAGGTTGGGTTGATCGAGACGCTTCATGGAGTTGCCGAGGCGGTTGGCAAGTCGTTCTATATCTTGGAGATCGCCCACAACGGTAATGCGGTCGCCAATCTGCAGACGCAGGTTGGGGGATGCAAGAAGATCCACACCGGCACGGTTGACACGGGTGGCATTCAGCTGGTAGCCTTTGTGCAGTCGAAGCGATCCGAGAGCCACACCGTTGAATTCGCTTTTGGTGACGAGTATTCTGCGAGAGAAGACAGGAGTGGGAGCTGATTCCCAATTTACGTCACATTCAGGTCCGAGAACGGCATAGAATTTGTCAGCATCCTGCGTGGAGGCCACAATCAGGAGTTTATCACCAAGATGAATCTCTGTGCTGGATTTGGGTATCTCGATATGGCCGTCGGCCACCATCATTCTCGACACGACAAAATTGCAGTCGATCACATTGTGGAGCTGAAGCAGCGTGCGACCGTCTACGAGTTTATTGGTCACTTCCAAAGAAATCATAAAAGGCTTGAGCTGGGAGTTCTCCTGATCGTCCTCAATCTCCTTGATTTCGTCATCTACTCTGATTTTGAAGACTGCTTTGATTATAAGCATGGCTGCAATGATGCCTACTACGCCCAGAGGATATGCAGCGGCATATCCTTGAGCCATAATATTGGCTTGTTCAGCATTGCCCATTGACGATACGGTCTGCTGTGCCGCAGCAAGACCGGGGGTATTCGTCACAGCACCACTCATCACACCCACAAGGGCACTAATGTCGTGGACATTGCCAAAGAAATAAACGCAAAGCACGATCACCACGTTGAGGACGATTATCATAACCGCCAACCCGTTGAGCCTCATACCTCCTTCTTTAAACGAGGAGAAGAAGCCCGGACCCACTTGCATACCAATTGCGAAGATAAAAAGGATAAGACCGAACTCGCGCAAGAATTTCAGCACGTTGTCATCGACCACATAGCCGAAATGGCCCATCACGATGCCTACGAACAGCACGAACGTGACACCAAGCGACACTCCTTTTATCTTCAGTTTGCCTAAATACATACCGAAAGCTATCACGAATGAGTAAAGCACAAGCGTGCTCGCTATCGACATATTACCCGGCATGAAGAGTTCTTTTAACCATTCCATATTACCGATAATTTAATACGTTGTATATTTTCCGCAAAGTTACTGCTTTTTTTTGACTAATAAAAACATTTTTTTACTTAATGACTCCTACGATTTGTCAATTGGGCGGATACACATCCCCCAAAAAAACGGAATAGGCGGTGTCTCACGACACTACCTATTCAACAGGGGTTTTATAGATGTATTGGGAATGAATATGCTTATTATTCAGCCACCACGGTGAAAGGAATTGTCACAACAACTTCCTTGTGGAGGTTGATGGTGGCGGTGTAATCGCCAACTTCTTTAATAGGCTCGAGCACGATGAGCTTGCGATCAATGTTATGACCGAGCTTTTCGAGAGCTTCTGCAATCTGCAAGCTGTTGACAGATCCGAAGATTGTGCCGGTTGAGCTGGTCTTTGCACCGATGGTGAGTGCTACACCCTCCAATGCTGCTGCCAGAGCCTGTGCGTCGGCCTTAATCTTTTCGAGCTTGTGAGCGCGCTGACGCTGGTTTTCAGCAAGCACTTTAAGAGCTGAAGGAGTAGCAACAACAGCCTTACCGGTGGGGATAAGGTAGTTACGGCCGTAGCCGTCACGTACTTCGACTACATCGTCCTTGTATCCAAGACGAGTAACATCTTCTTTAAGTATTATCTTCATAATGTTGGTGTTCCTTAAGCTGGTTATTTCATCAAGTCGGTTACGAATGGCAGCAATGCGAGATGGCGTGCGCGTTTTACAGCTTGTGCCACACGACGCTGGAATTTCAGCGATGTGCCAGTGATGCGGCGGGGAAGTATCTTACCCTGCTCGTTGAGGAATTTCTTAAGGAATTCGGGATCCTTGTAGTCGATATATTTGATACCGCTGCGTTTGAAACGGCAATATTTTTTCTTTTTTACATCGACCGACATAGGAGTGAGATAACGTATTTCTGACGGATTCTGTGCCATGGTTTAGTCCTCCTTTGCTTCTACGGGTTGATTATTAGCTTTGTTGGCCTTGAGGCTGCGACGCTTTTCTGCGTATTCGGCAGCGTACTTGTCGAGACGGAAAGTGAGGAAGCGAATCACGCGCTCATCACGGCGATAAGCTGTCTCAAGCTTCTTGACAATTGTGGGATCGGCATCAAATTCAATCAGATTATAGAATCCAGTAGATTTTTTCTGGATGGGATAGGCAAGCTTGCGCAGACCCCACTCTTCGGTGTTGACGATGTTGGCGCCACCATCTACGAGTACTTTCTGAAATTTGGCCACCGCTTCCTTCATCTGGTCATCAGATAAAACGGGAGTTAAAATGAAAACGGTTTCGTACTTCATTGTTAAATGAATTTGTTAATTTGTTAAATGATTCTGAAATCGAGTGCAAAGTTACGCCTTTTTTGTATATTCTCCAAAAATTTTGTGCATTTTTTGCAAAAAAAATTATTGGACTGCAGCATTGTTATGCTCCGACAGTGTCTTTTGCGTTAGTATTTATGATTTTTTTATAGCCTTTGGCAAAGTATTCGGCTTCATAGTCGCGCTTGCGTGCCACTTTGCCGTCATACACCACCACATCAATATCTATGGGCACTATGCCAAGGGGCTTCATTTGGGGTGTGCGGCCCATTGATGTCTCTATTTGTTTAGTGATGTTTTTTAGTTCGTCGTATGAGTAGTGGCATTTAGCCTTTACCACGAGATTGCTGTATGGAGCAGTCACTACATATATGTCCGAGCTGGACTCTATACGGCATCCTCTGGTCTCAAGCTCCTTGCATGCCTGTTGTATCATGGACAGAGCGTCGGCTGTATTCGATCCTATGCCTAAATAAGAAATATGCATTTCGATTAGAGTATTGGTTTTATGCGTTGTTAAGCCCTTTCATAGTGAGAGAAATGCGGCGTCGGTCAAGATCCACATCCATCACCTTGACACGAACGCGCTGGTTGATCTTCAGCACTTCGGCCACGTTGCTCACTCTCTTCTCGGAAATCTGAGATATATGCACCAAGCCGCTCTCGTGTACGCCGATATCTACAAACGCTCCGAAAGCTGTGATGTTATTGACGATACCGTTCAGTTCCATTTCCGGCTTCAAGTCCTCGATATCCGTAATAGTCGGATCAAACTCCCAGGCTTCCAGTTCCTGGCGGGGATCTCTGCCAGGGCGACGCAATTCCTCTATTATATCCTCCAAGGTAGGAACACCTATAGTGTCGGTCACATATTTTTTTATGTCTATAGAGTCTATGAGTTCTTTGTTGGACAATAGGTGAGACAAGTCTACGTTTAAGTCGGAAGCCATTCGCTGTACCACATCGTAGCTCTCAGGATGCACCGATGTGTTGTCGAGAGGCTGCTTGCTTCCGGGTATGCGCAAAAAACCTGCGCATTGCTGGTAGGCTTTCTCGCCCATTCGTTTTACCTTCATCAGTTGGCGACGCGATGAAAAATCTCCATTCTGGGCCCTGTATTCCACAATGTTGTCGGCAAGAGCAGGTCCGATGCCAGAAATATATGATAGCAATTCGCGAGAGGCAGTGTTGACGTTTACACCCACGGAGTTGACGCAACTCATCACCGTGTAATCGAGCGAGTCTTTGAGCGCATTCTGGTCCACATCGTGCTGGTACTGCCCGACACCGATTGATTTAGGGTCTATTTTCACGAGTTCGGCGAGAGGGTCGATAAGGCGGCGTCCGATAGACACAGCTCCGCGAACCGTCACATCGTGGTTAGGAAATTCCCTGCGTGCCACATCGGAGGCGGAGTAAACCGACGCGCCGCTCTCGTTTACCACAATTACGCTGACCTCGCGGGGAAAATGCACTACACGGAGGAATTGCTCAGTCTCCCTGCTTGCCGTGCCGTTGCCTAAGGCTATTGCGTCGATCTCGTATTGGTCGATAAGCGAGCTTACCTTACGAGCCGATGTGATGCGCTCGCGTTGCGGATATATCACATCGTGGCACAGCAGGTTGCCTTGCTGGTCAAGACACACCACTTTGCATCCCGTGCGAAATCCGGGGTCAATGCCCATAACGCGCTTATGGCCTAACGGGGGAGCCATAAGCAATTGGCGCAGGTTGTCAGCGAAGAGTTTGATTGCTTCCTCGTCGGCTTTCTTTTTCCATTCAGCCGACACTTCGTTTTCAAGCGAGGGCAGCATTAGGCGCTTGTAGCTGTCTTCCACTGCCGACGATATTATGTCAGCGTTGTATTGATTGGTGCCTTTGCGGATAAATACGTTTTTTAATGATGTGATTGCTTCATCGTTGTCAATATCCACGCTCAGCCGCATCACACCCTCGCGTTCGGCTCGTCTAAGAGCCAAGTACTGATGAGAAGGGCATCTGCGGGCCAATCCCGAAAAATTCTCGTAGTTGCGGTATTTCCCGGCTTGCTGTTCTTTGCCATTCACGGTTTTAGCCGTGATTTTTGCATTGCGTTGCAGTCTATTTCTTATAGATTGGCGTGCTTTTTCGTTCTCGTTGACCCATTCGGCTATTATATCGCATGCGCCTGAAATGGCAGCCTCAGCGTCGGGCACTTTATCCGACACAAATTTCTGCGCCGAAGCTTCTACGTTGCGCGAGTTTTGTGCCATTATTATCTTGGCGAGAGGTTCCAGACCGTTCTCGCGTGCCACGGTGGCTCGTGTGCGGCGTTTCGGTTTGTAGGGTAGATACAGGTCCTCGAGGCGTGAGGGATCGATAGTGGACTCTATCTCTTTTTTTAGTTCGGGGGTCAGAGAGCCTGCGGCTTCTATCGTCTGGAGTATATAGGCTTTGCGCTTTTCGAGTTCTTGAAATTCGTTGTAAAGCGTTTCGATGTCGCGAATCTGCACCTCGTTAAGCGAACCCGTGCATTCCTTCCTGTATCTGCTAATAAAAGGTATTGAGCATCCCTCATCGAGCAGCGAAATTGTGGCTTCCACGTTGCGCACGTTTAGGTCGAGCTGCTTGGCGATTTCTTCGGGTATGTTTATCATGATTTTCTTATTCTTTTTTTAGGGTAAAGAGAGTGATTTCGGGAGTTGCGCCAATACGGTAGGGCAGTCCTACGGCGCCTGCGCCGATATTCACATAAAGGTACTGTCCTTTTGAGTCGGAATAGAGGCCTCCCCATTTATCGTATCTGAACGCCGCCGGAGACAGACCGAACAACTCCATCTGCATGGCATGTGTGTGTCCTGCCAGTGATAGGGCTATGTTCGTATCTTGATTCTCTATGTCGTTTTCCCAGTGGGCGGGATTATGCGTGAGAAGTATTTTCACATTTCTGTCTTTAAGATTGGGATATGCGGCATTGAGATCGCCATAGATTTTGAAAGGCGGATCACCGATATTCTCCACGCCTATCAGGGCTATAGAGTCGCTGTCAATTCTGATCCATGCCGTCTTGTTGTTGAGCATTTTCAGATTGGCTTTGCCCTGCATTGATTTTAGAGCCTCTACGTCGGCATCTTTAGCTTCGGTAGAAGGCCAGTCGGAATAGTCGCCATAATCATGGTTGCCCATAATCGAGTAAACGCCCAACGGAGCTTTAAGCTTGGAAATGGCTGATATGAAAGGACGAAATTCTTCTGACTTTCTGTTGACCATGTCACCTGTGAACACTATAATGTCAGGGTGCAAGGCATTGACGCTGTCAACAAGTTCGCGCACGAATGAATCGTCATGACCATAGGTGCCCACGTGTAAGTCGGATATCTGCGCTATGCGCAGTCCGTCAAACGGGGCAGGAAGATTGGCAACGGGGATTTCGACTTCGCACACCTGGATATTGAAGCGGTTGATAAGCGCGCCCCACCACATTAACACAAATACAACGACAGCCAATACTCCCCCGGTGCTGCTCACGATCTTCGAAGGCTTCTTTTTCCACAACTTTGGCAGTCGCGACAGTATACGAAATATTAGATATATGTATTTGGGAACATATACGCTTATGTATGCGTACAGGCTCCACATCACCGTAAGCAGCTGTGCGTCGCTGCCGTTGCGTTTAGGCATGATAAATATCACTATCATGTACACGGCAAGCAGCACGGCGCTCCATAGCTGTAGTTTAGCCCACGGACGATTGTGTTTTGAATTTTTGATGATGTGGTAGAGGAGAAAATCCACCACGCCGTTGATCAGAAGGGCCACAATGGCCGGTAGTAAAAGAAATCTCATATATCAGTGCAAGTCGCGGACATCTTGTTACGCAACGGGTTCGCGTACATCATTAACATCATATTCCTCATATAGTCGAGCTCTTCGTCGGTAATGTCGGGCACATCTACCTTCGCAAGCTGGGCGGCGATATATTCGTCAAAACGCTTCACATCCTCTTCGGTGTAGTAAGAGGCAAATTCGTTGGTATGGTTCACCTCGTCGTAAGATATATAGTTGCAGGGAAATATCTCGTAGCCGCAGTGGATCGACTTGTCGATTATCTGACAGGTGTGTCTGATTACTTCAGTACGGTTGTCGGAGTCGAATTTCTCTAGCTGGCTGTTGATGCATCTGCCTATTCTGAACATCACTTTGCCCTTACGCTTCAATATACCGGTCTCCATACTAAAGAGGTCGTCGCGTTTCGATTTTCTGAATTGAGGGTCACGGCGTTTTAGCAGAAATTCGCGTGCCTTCAGGTAGTCGTTAGGGTCATATTCGTAGGATATCGACACAGGGCAGAGGTTAACGCCCAAAATGTTGTTCTTCACGTTGCCGCCTCCGGCAAGCGAAAGCATTTTTATCAGGCTTTCCTGAGTGAGGTCGTTTGAGTCTTTAGCGCGTCCTTCACGCTGTGCGATCCACACGGATTCTTTCAGAGTATTGATAGTGTAGTGTACATAAGCCGATAGCTGCTTGGCTGCGTCAAGGGCGGCTTTCAACTTTACGTCGCGCTTAACGATAAAGCTGCGGTTGAGTTTCACAAGCTCGCTTATCCATTCGTATATAAGCAGGTTGTTGCCTATGGCAACCTGTGTTATCGGCATTTTTGCGCGTATAAAGCAGAGGTTGAGAAACGATGCGTCCAGCACGATGTCGCGATGGTTGGTAATGAATGTGAAACTTTTGCCGTTTTCAACATTTTCAAGACCGTCGACCGAAATTCCGTCAGTGGTGGTGGACTCAAGATGCTCCAGAAACTGACGCATTATCACCGATTGGAACATATGCTGGGAGTCTACGTTGAGTAGGGTGTCCACAAAGCGCGGATAGTCGATGGAGGGATTCAAGTATTTTATGGCGTGCTCAAAACCGGGTTCATTGACCAATTGACGCATTTTCTCTTTGAATTCTGCGTCGCTATAAGGCGCGATGTCTTTGAATTCTTCAGGTATTTCGACAATTTTAGTTTGTGAGTTCATGTAGCTATTCTTTTTTAGTGCCCCAAAATTACAAATTAAATATTGAATTGTCCTAATGCCGTTAACATAAATAAGTGTATTTACATTTTTTTTAATTTATATTACGGCAAAATCAGAAGAGCAAAGCTATACGATACACTGCAAACGCCATTACCCACGCCACACACGTGTTGTAAACGATGCTGAACATCCCGTATCGCCAAGATTGCGTCTCGCGCACAATAGCGGTGACTGTGGCAATGCAGGGGCAATAAAGAAGAATGAACACCATAAAGCTAAGTGCGTTGGCATAGTCGAAATCCGGTTTGTCCGCAGGGGGCACCGGAGTGGTGAGTCGCTGGCCTAAGCGCTGGTCGTCTATAGTCTCGTCATTGGTGTATAGAACGCCCAAGGTCGATACCACGATCTCTTTCGCCGGAACACCGGCAAGTGCGGCCACGGACGCGCGCCAATGAAATCCTAACGGCTCCATTACGGGATTTACTGCCTTACCGGCCATTTCAAGGTAAGAGTCGCCGATGGATGGCGATTCCGTTGCTATTGCGGTTTGTTCTCCGTCGCGCAGGGGGAAATAGTTGAGAGCCCATACAATTATACTTGCAAAAAGGATTATGCCACCCATTTTTTTCAGATATTGCTCGCCTTTTGCCCAAGTATGCCGTAGCGATGCTTTAAGAGTGGGCACACGGTAGGGGGGAAGTTCCATTACAAAGGGAGTTTCGTCGTCCTTGAAATAGAATTTTCTTAATATCTTCGCTGTGACAATTGCTATGAGGATGCCGGCGATATAAAGCCCCATAAACACTAAGGCCGCATGCGACGGGAAGAACGTGCCTATAAGGAGTACGTAAATGGGCAAGCGTGCGGAGCATGACATGAAGGGGTTGATGAGTATTGTGATGAGTCGGCTCGAATTGCTCTCTATAGCTCTTGTGGCCATAATGGCGGGCACATTGCAGCCAAAGCCCATTACCATGGGAATGAACGACTTGCCATGCAGACCAATGTGGTGCATTAGTTTGTCCATAATGAAGGCAGCTCTGGCCATGTAGCCTGAGTCCTCCATAAATGATATGCAGAAATAGAGGATAAGGATATTCGGTAAGAACACTATCACGCCACCCACGCCTCCGATTATTCCATCGGTCACCATGTCTTTGAGTATGCCTTCCGGCATATATTGGCCCACAACTTTGCTTATTAAATCCACTCCTTCCTCGATCCAATCCATAGGGAACTGCCCGATTGAGAAAGTTGCCCAGAAGATGAAGAACATAATCGCAAGAAATATCGGAAAACCGAAGAGTTTATTGGTGACGAATGCGTCGATCACACGCGTTGTTTCGAGTTGGGTCTTGTCGCCAGATTGATATGTCTCCGCTAATGCTCCATGAATGAATCCGTACTTTTCTGCTGCTATATTTGAAGAAATATCTTCTCCCGGATGATGCAATTCGTATTCCTTTATCAGCTGGTCGCGGCAATCCATGATTTTTTTGCCATTATCGCTGTTTCTCACCATTTCCTCAGCCATTTTGTCGGCTTCAAGAAGTTTGATGGCTATATAGCGCGGAGAAAAGTGGCGCGGTATGTCGCCGCCGTTCTCCTTTATATCATCAATGAGGATTCTTAAGCGTTTCTCAATATCTTTTCCTGGCACGACATGCACATGGCGCACCTCTTCGTTTTTGCCCTCGTACACTGAGATAATGTTGTCGAAAAGATGGTTTACGCCTTCTCCGGTGCGCGCCACAATCGGCACCATAGGCACGCCTATCATGCTTCCGAGCATCTTATAGTCGATTGTCGCGCCTGATGCGAGCAGCTCATCGTACATATTCAGGGCTATTACCATGCTCCGGTCCATATCGATAAGTTCGGTTGTGAGGTAGAGGTTGCGTTCAAGATTGGATGCGTCCACCACATTTACTATAACATCGGGAGTCTCGTTTTGCAGATAACGGCGCACATACACTTCTTCCGGCGAATATGATGCGAGCGAGTAAGTGCCCGGAAGGTCTACAATATTAAATTTATAGCCGCGGTATTTAAAATGTCCCATTTTGGCATCAACAGTCACGCCGCTGTAGTTGCCCACATGCTCGTGTGCGCCAGAAGCGATATTGAAAAGCGAGGTTTTGCCGCAATTGGGATTGCCGATAAGGGCTATGTTGATTATCTCGCCCGATCCTGTAATATCATTCTGCTTGCTTTCGTTGTAAGATTTTTTCCCGGTCTCTGTTACAGCAACGGGTTCCACTTCAATTAGATTTGCTTCTGATCGTCGCAGCGACACCTCATATCCCATAATTGAGTATTTCACAGGGTCTTTTAGCGGTGCGGATAGTTCGGCTTTAACTTTGCGCCCTTTTACAAAGCCCATCTCAATGCAGCGTTTTCTGAAGGCTCCGTGGCCAAGTATTTTTATTATTACGGCTTCGTCGCCGGTTTTCAAATCTGATAATCTCATAGTCAAAAAACACTTATTTATGGCTTATGACAGCCATTCAGCGTGCAAATTTACGAATTATTTATCATTCGGCGAATACTCACTTTTGAGTATGTTCGGATTTTGGGCTTTTACTTCAGCTTAACGCCTATACGACGCTCAAGATAATATCCGAACCATAGTCCGAACAGAATAAGGGCGAAACCAGTGTAGCCGAAAAGCGAAATTTTCTCACCAAGAATCAGAGCCGATGCTATCACCGTGATTACAGGCTGCAAATACAGGTAATTGTTGCTCGTCACCGCTCCAAGCTTGTGCACTGTCATGGCCCAAAGATAAAATGCTAATAAAGACGGACCTAACACCAGGAAAAGAAGACTGCCGTCAACCCACGGCCATCCGTGCTCCAGCACCTCGATTGGATTGCGTACAGTAGGCTCTAAAAGCAGGAAGGGCAGAGCGGTGATCACTCCGTAAAAGAATGTCTTGCGTGTGATGAACATTGCGTCGTAGAATGCGTCCACTTTCTTTAGAATCAGAGAGTAGATAGCCCAGCAGAATGCTGACGAGATGGCCAGAAGATCACCGATTGGGCGTATGTCTATGGACGTAGAACTATTGAGAATTACGCAACCCACACCCAAAAAAGCTATCAGCGACCCTATGATAAGTCCGCGCCCGGGACGTTCGCTCTTGTAGAGTATGCCCACCAACAATATGGTGATAAGGGGTGAAGTAGATGATAGGAGCGATACGTTGGAGGTATAGGTAAATTCAAGAGCGGTGTTTTCGGTGATGAAATATATGGAGCCGGCACTGAGTCCACAAAGCGCCATGAGCATTTCATCTCTGAGGTTGCGACATAAAATCCGCTTGTGGCATATTAGAAGTATAACGAAATAAGCCAATATGAAACGGTAGATATATGCTTCGGTTGGACTCAATGTTATGTTCCCGGGAGCATCGGTAAGTCCGCCGTCCATCAGTATTTTCGTAGCCACAAAAGATAATGCCCAGCACGACACGGCGATCAGCGCCCATATATGTGGGAGCATGGTGCCGAATTCCTTTTTATTTATCAAGTTGTGGTGTCTCGATGTGCCTCTTCTTGTGTCTCTGGTCATGGTTGAAGCGTTAAGGTTATACGCTGCAAAGATACAAAAAATATCCGGCGTATATGAAATTATTTTTTTAAATCTGAGATTTTCTCTTTGCTGCGCCCGATGTTATCGTTATGCGAATAGAGCTCTGAACGCCTCTTCCACCTTAGCCACTTCGATAATCTCTATTGAAAATTTTGCTATGTCCGTGCCCTTAAGGTTATGCTTGGGGATAAGAATCTTTTTCATACCGAGTTTTTCTGCCTCCGAAATTCGCTGTTCGATGCGTGTGACGGTACGTATTTCTCCCGAAAGGCCCACCTCTCCCGTAAAACATGTATCGCTGTCAATGGTCATATCCACGTTGCTCGACAAGATTGCGCATATCACAGCAAGGTCGAGCGCCGGGTCGTTCACTTTCAGACCACCGGCTATGTTAAGAAACACGTCTTTCTGACCCAATTTAAAGCCGACACGCTTTTCAAGTACGGCGAGAAGCATATTAAGGCGTCTGCTGTCAAAGCCGGTGACGGATCTCTGAGGAGTGCCGTAGGCGGCGGTGCTCACCAGGGCTTGTACTTCGATTAGGAAAGGCCGCATTCCTTCCACGGTTACGCCAATTGCTGTGCCAGACAGTTGTTCACCAGGGTGGGAAAGTAGCAGCTCAGATGGGTTTTTCACTTCGCGAAGACCGCGTTGCCCCATCTCGTAGATACCAAGTTCAGATGTATTGCCGAATCGGTTTTTTATAGCACGGAGGATTCTGTACATATATTTACTGTCGCCTTCGAATTGAAGCACGGCATCCACTATATGCTCCAGTACTTTCGGCCCTGCTAAGTTGCCTTCTTTGTTTATATGTCCGATGAGAATGACGGGTACTCCGCTCTCCTTAGCATATTTCAGCAACTGTGCCGCACACTCCCTTACCTGGCTCACGCTTCCAGCCGACGACTCCAAAGCGTCGCATGCTATTGTCTGTATCGAGTCAACTACGAGAATGCCGGGTTGTACATTCTCAATGTGTTCAAATATATTGTCGAGCGAAGTCTCGCACACAATGAAGCAATTGTCGCTACCGCGGCCTATGCGGTCGGCGCGCAGTTTGAGCTGTGAAGCACTTTCCTCGCCCGATACATATAATATAGTCTTCGATTTTATGGCAAGAAGATTTTGCAGTACGAGCGTGGACTTGCCAATACCCGGTTCGCCGCCAAGAAGCACCAGAGATCCCTGAACCAAGCCGCCTCCAAGCACTCGGTTGAGCTCCTCCGACGGCATATGGATGCGAGGCTCAGAAAGAGCTTCTATTTCAGAAATCGCCTGCGGGCGGCTTTTCATAGCTCCTGATACAGGCGATGGCGAGCGTGACGGTTTGGTTTTCACCCGTTCTTCCACCATAGTATTCCATTCGCCGCACGATGGGCATCTTCCGGCCCATTTGGGCGATTCGGCTCCACAAGCGGAGCAGTACCACAAAGTTTTTTCTTTACCCTTTGCCATAAATCTTTTTTATATCAATCAACAACTAATCTTCTTCTGAACTCCGACAAAGTTATCGCTGTGGCAATTGCAACATTGAGAGATTCCGATGTATGCCTGCCCGCAGGATAGGGCGGTATGAAAAGTCGGCGATTCACCTTTCTTGCCAATTCTTCAGATATGCCTTTGCCCTCGTTGCCCATCACCACGATGCCGCTTTTGCTTAAGGGAGCTTCGTAGATATCGTCGCCGTCGAGGAATGTGCCGTATACAGGTGTCCCGGCGTGCGAGTCAATAAAAGAAGGAAGGTCAGTGTAAAATACCTTGACTCGGGAAATGGCTCCCATCGTGGCTTGCACGACTTTCGGGCTCCACACGTCCACAGTGTCTTTCGAAGCAATTATCGTGTCCACTCCCATCCAATCGGCCACGCGCATTATTGTGCCGAGATTTCCCGGGTCCTGCACTCCGTCAAGAGCTATGACAAGATTACCATTGATATTAGGCCTTTTAATATCCGGTATTTTATATATCGCTATCACATCCGGGGAGGTGGATAGGGTGGAGATACGCTGCATATCGGCGGTTTTTGCCGGAGAAATGTCAAAAGTCTCAGCTATCGACTTGTGTGCCGCGATCCACTCTCTTGTGGCTATGATTGTATGCACCTCAAAATAGTCTAATGTGTCCGACACACATTTTTCGCCTTGGGCCATGAAGAGATTATGCTCTCTTCTACCCTTGACTGATGATAAAGATGTGTATATTTTGCGTGTATTATTGGATATTTCGCCCATAATATTGGTATTTTGTTATTTTTGCGCTACAAAAGTAGAAAAATTTCACAACAAATCAGTAACTTTGTCACGTTTTTTACCATCTGGATTGATAAGTTAATTAAATATGACCGCATTATATTTAGTAGTCTTTGTATCGGCGCTCATAGCCGTGTTGCTCTCAATGAAGAGAGATTTGATGATGCTGCAGCAAAATTCCAACCGTAACGACAGATACATCAAATGGATTGAATCTGCCGGCGAAAGCACGTCGGTGTCTAGGCTTTGTTTTATGGCATTAAGTCTAATGTGTATGCTGAGGTTTATTCCCCACAATGTAAGTGTTGTTCTTGTTGCTATCGCGTCGATTTGGGTATCTATTCTCCTCGCTACAGAGAAGTACAAAAAGCCTCTTGTATTCACAAAACGCGCCACACGCATTTATCTCGTGGCGATATTTCTGCTTGTGGTATGTGTTGCGGGAGTGAGCTTGTTGCTTGGCGATGATTTGCTACATATGTTGTTTGTGGGCATTTGTGTACTTTGCATCTCTTACTTTTTGTCATATTGGCTCATTATCGCCTCCAATTGGCTTCTTACACCGGTGGAGAAGCGCATCAACAAAAAATATTATGATGAGGCGGCTGCAATCCTTGCCTCCAATCCCGATCTTAGGGTAATCGGCATCACCGGAAGCTACGGAAAGACAAGCACAAAGCACTATCTTTACAGAATTCTTTCCGAGCAATATGATGTGCTCATGACTCCGGGCAATTTCAATACGACTTTAGGCGTGATTCGCACTATTCGTGAGTATATGAAGCCTTACAATCAAATCTTTATCGCCGAGATGGGCGCTAAGCAGCCTAATGACATTAAAGAGATATGCGACCTTGTGCATCCTCAAATCGGTATCATCACCGCCGTGGGTCCGCAGCACCTTGAGTCGTTTAAGACCATCGAAAGGGTTCAAGCTACAAAATTCGAACTCGCTGACGCAATTCCCTCTGACGGTCTTGTGGTGGTAAACGACGACTTTGAGTATATCGCCAACCGTCCGGTAAATAATGTGAAGAGTCTGAGGTACGCTATAGACAATCTGAAAGCGGCTGACTATTATGCTTCTGATATAGAATACTCACCCAAAGGCACAAACTTCTCGATCTCGACTTCTGACGGTGAGCAGATACGCTTGTTTACACGCCTTGTCGGTAAATGCAATGTCTCCAACCTCATGGCGGCTGTGATTGTGGCTTTGTACCTGGGTATGGATAAGGAAAAGATACGCTACGCCGTGGAGAAAATCGAGCAGGTTGATCACCGCCTGAGCATGAAGCATCTGCCCACTGGGATCACTATTATCGACGATGCTTACAATAGCAATCCTGTAGGTTCGGCTATGGCTCTTGAGGTGCTTGGGAGCATGAAGAGCGGAAAACGTATTATAATCACTCCCGGCATGATCGAACTTGGCTCTGACCAATATGAACTAAACAAAGAGTTTGGCTCGAAGATAGCAGAATCGGCCGACGTGGCATTCATCGTGGGTGAATACAATAAAGCTGCTATTTCAGAGGGCATAAACGAGGCCGAAAGGAAAATTGATGTGCGTTATGCTCCCACATTTAATGATGCCCACCGCCAAATGCTTGCCATCGCTACACCAGGTGACACCGTGCTTTTCGAAAACGACCTCCCTGATACATTTAAGTAAATAAATAACCAACATAAAAATATAAAATAATGAAAACCAATATAGGCGTATTTTTCGGCGGCAGATCCACCGAACACGAAATATCAGTGATTTCTGCATCGCAGGCTATGCATGCCATTGACCGCGACAAATACGATGTGACTCCAATCTATATCTCAAAGGATGGTAAATGGTACACAGGTGACGCTCTTTTTGACGTGGCCAATTATCGAGACATTCCTTCTCTTCTCGCAAAATGCGAGGAAGTATATATGGTGCCTTCTTTCGGCGACTTCAATCTTTATAAGAAAAAACACTCGATGTTCAAATCACCTGTTGTCACCGCTCTCGATGTGGTAATTCCCGTGCTTCATGGCTCAAACGGAGAAGACGGTACTTTTGAGGGTATTCTTGACTCCATCGGTATTCCATATGCCGGATGCAACACTCTTGCATCGGCAAACGGAATGGACAAAATCACTATGAAGCAGATACTCCAGGCTTGTGATGTGCCGGTCGTGGATTATGTTTGGTTCACCGATAAGGAGTGGTTTGCAAAGAAGGACGAACTGATTAAGAAAATAGAGGAAAAAATCGGCTACCCTGTTATTGTCAAGCCTGCTAATCTCGGATCGAGTGTAGGTATCGGACGTGCTGTAGATCGCAATCAATTGATAGAAAAGGTGGCTGATGCCGAGAAGTACTCCACACGTATCATAGTTGAGCATATGGTGGAACATCTTCAAGAAATCAATTGCTCGGTGCTCGGCGACTGCAACGATTATCAGGCTTCTGTACTGGAGGAGCCTATAAAGAGCGGTGAAATCCTTTCATATCAGGATAAGTATATGGGCGGTACAAAGGGAGCTAAAGGTATGCAGGCCTCACAGAAACGCATACCGGCTGATCTCCCTGAAAATGAGACCAAGCGCATACAATTTCTTGCCGGTGAGACATTCCGCGTGCTTTCTTGCCATGGAGTGAGCCGAGTAGATATGATTATTGACCGTGACAACCGTAATATTTATGTCAATGAGATTAATACAATTCCCGGTTCGCTCTCATTCTATCTCTGGGAGGCCTCTGGCATACCGTTTGACAAACTAATGGACCGCCTCGTGCAACTCGCTCTAAAGCGCAAAAGAGAATTGTCTATGAAGACCGTATCCTACGACCAGAACATCTTCTCTCTCGGCGGCGGAGTAAAGGGTGCCAAAGGAGCAAAACATTAATTATTAATTAAAACGTCAATTTCTCAATTTGACAAAAATCATCAAAAATTCTAATGAACCAAAAGCCAAAATTTTGCTGTATAGGCCATATCACTCTCGATAAGATAGTAACCCCGAAATTCACAAAGCATATGCCCGGTGGTTCGGCTTATTATATAGCCAATGCCATCAGTTGTCTGCCTGATAATGATTTTAAGCTTGTGACTTCTCTTGGCGAATCCGAAATGGGTGCTGTGGAGCAAATTCGCACCAAGGGCATCGATGTTAAGGTGATTCCAAGCAGTAATTCCGTGTATTTCGAGAATAAATATGGAGAGAATCAGGACAACCGAACCCAGCGCGTGCTTTCCAAAGCCGATCCATTTACGATAGAGGCTCTTAACGACGTTGAAGCTGAGATTTTTCATCTTGGCAGTCTTTTGGCTGATGATTTTAGTCTTGATGTGATAAAATATCTTGCCGGCAAAGGACGCGTGTCGGTTGACGCACAGGGATATTTGAGAGAGGTACAAGGCGAGAAGGTTGTTGCGGTTGATTGGCCCGACAAAATAGAGGCGTTGAAATATATCGATATTCTTAAAACCAATGAGTACGAGATGGAGGTGTTCACTGGATGCAGCAATCCGGTGCAAGCTGCCCATAAACTCGTTGACTGGGGCGTTAACGAAGTGCTCCTTACACTTGGCAGTGGAGGCTCGTATATTTATAGTGAAGGTCAGCTCTATGTGATTCCGGCTTTCAAACCTAAACAGGTGGTGGATGCCACAGGATGTGGCGACACATATATGGCAGGCTATCTCTACAAGCGTCTGCAAGGAGCTTCGGCTCCGGAAGCCGGAAGATATGCCGCTGCCATGTGTACTCTTAAACTCGAAGCCTCGGGTCCGTTCAATGGTACTGACGAGGAGGTGATGAGCGTAATCAACGGAACTCGTTCTCTTTAATATAACAAGCATCTTTAAAAATCATTATATCATAATGGCAGAAAAAAATAAAACACAAGGTGCTTCTCTTGTAAGTAAAGAGTATTTGGTGCCTTTTGCCTTAATCACATCTCTTTTCTTTATTTGGGGATTCGCGCGCTCAATTCTCGACGTGCTTAACAAGCATTTCCAGGAAGCATTTGAAATGACCCGCACCCAATCATCTTTAATTCAGGTTTCGGTCTATCTCGCATATTTTCTTATGGCTATTCCGGCCGGACTTTATATTAATCGCAATGGTTATCGCAAAGGGGTGGTGTGCGGACTTATTTTGTATGCTGTCGGAGCTTTGCTTTTCATTCCTAGCGATATATCCATGTCGTTCAACTCTTTCCTTATCTCGCTTTTCGTTTTGGGCTGCGGTCTTGTGTTTCTTGAGACAGCCGCTAATCCTTATGTCACAGAGCTTGGTGATCCGTCCACTGCAGCTAGTCGTCTCAACCTGTCGCAGTCGTTCAATGGCTTGGGGTGTATTTGCGGTCCGTTTGTAGGAGGTATGTTGCTTTTCCCTGACAGTGGGGCTGCTCAGGTGGCTTTGCCTTATGCGGTGATGGGAGTCGTAGTCTTTGGTGTGGCATTGTTGTTTGCTCGTGTTAAACTTCCTGAAATCAAGCGTATTGACAACGAGTCGGGTAATATTGGCGAAGCGAGTATACTTGGCTTGTGGCGAAGTCATCGTTTTGTGTTTGGTCTTGTGGCGCTGTTCTGTTACGAAATTGCCGAAATATCCATCAACACGTTCTTTATCAACTATGTAACTGATGACGGATGGCTCGATGTACGCACAGCCTCTATGTTCCTTGCTTTCGGCGGATTAGGCCTTTTTATGCTCGGTAGGGTAATAGGCAGTTTTGTAATGAGCCGTGTCGCAGCGGAGAAGGTCCTGCTTATCTGTGGTATTATCACAGTGGTATGCACGCTGCTTATAGTGCTGAATGTCGGTACTATTTCTAAGATTGCTCTCCCCATATGCTATCTTTTCGAGTCTATCATGTTCCCTACTGTATTCGCTATTTCATTGAAGGGTCTTGGGCACTATACAAAGAGAGCTGCTTCATTCCTTATGCTGACACCTATTGGCGGTGCTGTTGGTGCGTTTCTTATGGGCTATGTCAGTGATGTTGCGGGCATGTCCACGGCATTTATTGTACCGATGATAGGATATGCTGTGGTGATGGCATTTGCTGCATGGACTAAATCGGCAAAAGCTTGAATTATATTAAATAATGGATGATGAGAGTATGAAAAGCTTTAGTATATCCAAAGATGATGCAACACCTGTAAGACTTGTGTTTATTGGTGCCGGTAATCGTGCCGGAAAATATCTGTCGTGGGTAATAGCGCATCCTCATCGTGCCGTTGTTGTAGGTGTAGCGGATACTGATCCTAACCGGTGCGCAGCCTTTGCTCAACGTGCCGGTGTTCCCACTGATAAGATGTTCTCCTCTGCTGATGCGCTCTTTAATTCTTCTATAGAAGCTGATGCTGCCGTGATTTGCACTCCTGAAAGTGTACATTTTGAGCCCGCTATGCAGGCTTTGAGCCGCGGGTGGGATATTCTGCTTGAAAAACCTGTATCGCCTTCTCTTTCAGAGTGTGAAATTATAATGGGGGAGGCAGATAAAAGGGGGCTTGTGGCTGGAGTTTGTCATGTACTGAGGTATCATCCTTATTTTATGGCTCTTCGATCACTTGTCGCCTCTCATGAGTTAGGACGTCCTGTGTCTGTCACTCACAGAGTTAAGGTTGGCATAGACCGAGCTTGTCACACCTTCGTTAGAGGCCCGTGGGGCAACACGTCTGCCACAAGTCCGGTCATTCTGTCGAAATGTTGTCATGATGTCGATATTCTGCTCTGGATTCTCGGTGAAAAGGCTGTAAGAGTGGAGTCTATTGGCAGTCTGGGATGGTTCCGACCTGAAAATAAGCCTGCTTCGGCCGCTTCAAGGTGCATAGAGTGTCCGGTTGAGCGTGAATGTCGCTTTTCGGCTGTTGATCTTTATCGTAGGCGGAGAGAGTGGGTAGGGGGCTTCACTTATCCTACGCCTGAGGAAGCCGTTGAGCGCGAACTTCGAGAAGGACGATATGGTCGATGTGTCTATTGCTGTGATAACGATGCTGCTGATCGTCAAATGATTATCATGGAGACCACAGATGGCACTATTGTGTCATTGACCATGGATTTCTTTACTTCTGAAGATTCTCGGCTCACTACTATAACCCTTACCGGTGGAGAGATAACCGGTGACGGCAAAAGAATTATTGTAAGTCCGTTTATGGGTGAGCAGAGAGTGATAGATTTATCCGACATAGTGGCTCAGCCATTTCATGCGGGTGCCGATATGTCATTAATGGACGATTTTGTAAGCGCGGTGGCAAGCCATGACCATAAGATGCGTTCAGAAATTTCCGATGCTATAGAAAGCCACAGAGTATGTCTTGTAGCTGAGGCCTCGCGACTTGGGCGAAATCGCTAAAAGTATCTTAATTTTGCGGTGTAATTGGGAAATCTCAAGATTTTTGCGTAACTTTGCAATCGCAAAACTATAGTAATAAATTTCTTGCTATCATATGAAAAAATTTCAGGAATATTCTTCTTTCAACCTCTCTCAGATAAATAAAGAGGTGCTCAAGAAGTGGAATGACGCACACCTCTTTGAGCAGAGTATGAAAGTGCGAGAGGGATGCCCCTCATTCGTATTCTATGAAGGACCTCCTTCAGCCAACGGTATGCCGGGTATTCACCATGTTATGGCTCGCACTATTAAGGATATTTTCTGCCGATATAAGACTATGAAAGGCTTCCACGTGAAGCGTAAGGCTGGATGGGATACTCATGGCCTTCCTGTGGAGCTTGGAGTAGAAAAGGCTCTTGGAATTACTAAAGAAGATATCGGATCAAAGATTTCTGTAGATGAGTATAACGCTGCTTGTCGTCGTGAAGTGATGAAATACACCCATGAGTGGGAGACCCTTACCAACTCAATGGGCTATTGGGTGGACATGAAGGATCCCTACATCACTTACGACAACCGATATATCGAATCCGTGTGGTGGCTGTTAGCACAACTTTTTAAAAAAGGATACCTCTACAAAGGCTATACAATCCAGCCTTATTCGCCGGCAGCAGGTACAGGTCTCAGCTCGCACGAGCTTAACCAGCCAGGATGCTACCGCGACGTTAAGGACACCACATGTATAGCTCAGTTCGAGGTGACTGATCCTATTGAGGAAATGAAAGGGTGGGGCAAGCCTTGCTTCTTGGCATGGACAACAACTCCTTGGACTCTTCCTTCTAACACCGCGCTTGCTGTAGGACCGTCAATCAATTATAATATTGTTCGCACTTATAATCCATACAGCGGCTCGCCTATCACGGTGGTGGTTGCTGCAGAACTAATGAACAGCATATTCAATCCTAAAGCTGCCGAAATCGCGCTTGAGGATTATAAAAAGGGTGACAAACTGATTCCATATCAAATAGTGGCATCTCGTACCGGTTCTGAATTGGTTGGTCTGCACTATAAGCAACTTATGCCATGGGTCAATCCCGGTGAAGGCGCGTTCCGTGTAATCCCCGGCGACTATGTGTCTACAGAAGACGGTACGGGCATCGTACATATAGCAGGCACCTTTGGCGCTGACGACCAGAGAGTGTCTAAGCAGAACAATGTGCCGCCGCTTCACCTGATAGACCGTGACGGCAATATCCGCCCTATGGTTGATCGTATCGGTCGTTTCTACCTTCTTGACGAGCTCGATCCCGAATTCGTGAAAACACATGTTGATGTGGAGGCATACAAGCCGTGGGAAGGAAAGTACGTGAAGAATGCTTACAATCCTGATGCCAATGATGATACAGAGACTCTCGATGTAGAGATTTGTATGTATCTTAAGCAGCATGATCAGGTGTTCAAGATTGAGAAGCATGTCCACAGCTATCCTCACTGCTGGCGCACCGATAAGCCTGTGCTTTATTACCCGCTTGACAGCTGGTTCATCAAGACGCCCGCTTTGCGTGACCGCTTGATTGAATTAAACAAGACTATTAATTGGAAACCTGAAAGCACTGGTTCAGGCCGATTCGGCAAATGGCTTGAAAATCTTCAAGACTGGAATCTCTCACGTTCTCGATACTGGGGCACACCCTTGCCAATTTGGCGCACTGAGGACGCTGCCGAGGAAATATGCATTGATTCGGTTGAGACTCTTTACAACGAGATAGAAAAGTCCGTGGCTGCCGGCTTGATGAAAAATAATCCTTATAAGGAAGCAGGTTTTGTGCCAGGTCTTTATACAAAAGAAAATTACGATAAGATTGACCTTCACCGTCCTTATGTGGATGATATAGTGCTAATCTCGCCATCGGGTAAACCCATGCACCGTGAGCTTGACCTTATCGACGTATGGTTTGATTCAGGCTCGATGCCTTATGCGCAGCTTCATTATCCGTTTGAGAACAAAGAGGGTCTTGACAGTGGCGAGCTGTATCCCGCTGATTTCATTGCCGAAGGTGTTGACCAGACTCGTGGCTGGTTCTTCACTCTCCATGCCATCGCTGGTATGGTGTTCGACTCGGTTGCATACAAAGCCGTTGTTTCAAACGGTCTTGTGCTTGACAAGAATGGAAATAAGATGTCAAAACGTCTTGGTAATGCTGTCAATCCTTTCGAGACGATAGATAAATACGGTTCTGACCCTGTGCGCTGGTATATGATTGCTAACTCAGCGCCATGGGATAACCTCAAATTTGATATAGCCGGTGTGCAGGAGGTTTCACGTAAGCTTTTCTCCACGCTCTACAACACTTATAGCTTCTTCGCTCTCTACGCAAATGTAGACGGTTTTGGAGGCACCGAGCCGCAAGTGCCGGTAAGCGAGCGTCCGGAAATCGACCGTTGGATTCTCTCTCTGCTTAACAGCCTTATCAAAACAGTGGATGACGCCCTCAACGATTATGAGCCTACAAAGGCCGCGCGTGCTATTAACGAGTTTGTCAACGATAATCTCTCTAACTGGTATGTGCGCCTTAATCGTAAACGTTTCTGGGGCGGAGGTATGACAGAGGATAAACTCGCTGCATATCAGACTCTTTACACTTGCCTCGAAACATTGGCTCTTCTTATTGCTCCTATCGCTCCCTTCTATGCTGATATGCTTTATAACGATCTCTCCTCCGTGAGAGAGGATAATACTGAATCGGTGCATCTCGCTCTTTTCCCCAAGGCTGATGAAGCGCTTATCGATAAAAAGCTTGAAGCAAGAATGGCAGCAGCCCAGACAATCACTTCGCTTATTCTTTCGCTGCGCCGCAAGGCAAACATCAAGGTGCGTCAGCCTCTGCAAGAGATGATGATACCCGTAATCGACGAGTCACAGAAAGAGATAATCGAATCAATGAAGCAGCTTATCCTCAACGAGGTGAATGTGAAAGAGCTGAAGCTCGTTACCGGCGATCAAGGTGTGCTTGTTAAGCGTGTTAAGCCCGATTTTAAAAAATTGGGTCCAAAATTTGGCAAGCAGATGAAGGCTGTTGCCAAAGCCATCAGCGAGATGTCGCAGCAGCAGGTAGGCGAACTCGAACGCAACGGCTCAGTGACAATACAGCTTGAGGCGCCAACAGTAATTGATGTGGCCGATGTGGAGATTATCTCGGAGGACATTCCGGGATGGCTTGTTGCAAACGAAGGAAATATCACAGTAGCTCTTGATGTAACGGTGACAGATGAACTGCGTCGTGAAGGTATAGCGCGTGAGATTGTCAATCGAGTGCAGAATATTCGCAAAAGCCGTGACTACGAGATTACGGATCGCATTAATCTCGTATTCGCTCCAAATGCGCTCACCGACGATGCAATAAAAGAGTATAGTCAATACATCGCTACACAGGTTTTGGCTGATTCTATCACTGTGGCTCCGATTGCGGAAGACGCGCCCGGAGTAGAGACTCTTGAAATTGACGATATAAAGCTCCTCGTTTCGGTTAACAAATAACTTAATATGTATATCGGTAGCAAGCCATTGCTGCCGATATACAATCTAATATTATCTAACTAATACCATTTATCTTATGACCGAAAAAAACAGATATTCTGACGAAGAACTACAGGAATTCAAGACTCTCATATTGGAGAAACTCGCTAAGGCACAAAATGAATACGAACAATTGCGCCAGACCGTAGTAGACGGTAATGCTAACGACGTGTCTGACACATCACCAACTTTCAAGGCTCTGGAGGAAGGCGCCGACACGCTCCAAAAAGAGCATGCGGCTCGTATGGCCGAACGACAGCGCCAGTTTATCAACCATCTGAAGGCTGCTTTGGTGCGCATTGAAAACAAAACTTACGGTATATGCCGTGCCACCGGCAAACTTATACCTAAGGAGCGTCTTCGTGCCGTGCCTCATGCTACCCTTGGAATCGACGCAAAACAAAATAAATGAAACTTTCTCGCGGCGTTATCACGCTTATAATTATTGCTCTTATTATTATTCTTGACCAGGTACTGAAAATTTGGGTCAAGACTCATTTCTATTGGGGTGAGAGTGTGGAAATCCTACCCTTTTTTGAACTGCGCTTCGTGCAAAACCCCGGTATGGCTTTCGGATGGCAGTTGGGTAGTAAGCTGTTTCTAACGGTATTCCGCATAATTGCGGTAATCTTTCTCGCCGTCTACCTCGTCAAGCTTAGAAAAGTCAAGCTTGTGCCATTGGGGTATTTGGTGTGCGTAGCCATGATATTGGCTGGTGCTTTCGGCAATATCATCGACTGTGTGTGCTATGGCGAGATATTCGACAATCCTTATCCTCCGCAAGTGGCTAAGTTTGTTCCGTGGGGCGATGGCTATGGCACGCTCTTCCACGGCATGGTGGTAGATATGCTCTATTTCCCTCTTTTCTCGTTTACATGGCCTCAGTGGATACCGTTTGTAGGCGGCACAGTCTTCTCGTTCTTTGACCCCGTATTTAACCTTGCCGATGCATCAATTTCAGTAGGTATGATTGTTCTTATCATCTTTTATCACAAATATATAATGGTGATGAACGATAAGCAGATTGAGGATAACATATTAAAAGAAAACAACCGGCAAGACGAATCTCAGAAGTGAAATATTTAGCTTACATACTCCTAATTTTCATAGTGCTGGCATGCACCAATGTCCCGTCGGGCGTGATGAGTCAGAATGACTTTGCCAATGTGCTTGCTGATATGTACGTGGCAGAGAGCTACGTGGATCATAATTATAGTGATTTTAATTCTGATTCTTCGCGCCGTCTGCTCAAACAGTCGGTTCTTGCAAAGTACGGTTATGAATCAGCCGATTTCGATTCTACTCTTATGTGGTACGGAATGCACGCTGATTTGTATTTAAAAGTCAACGATAAAGTGATGGAGATACTCAAGGAGCGCGACCGGGAGATTGGCAGCGCAATTTCGCAGAGTGCCTCCTCTTTCTTCGGAGATTCTGTTGATGTATGGTCAGGTGCAAGATATGCTATTATCCATAATCGCTTCCCGTCAAAATTCGTCTCATTTGAAATGGGTGAAGACGACAACCAAGAACCCGGTGACTCATACACATGGCGTGTGAAGCTGGATGATCATAATGTAAGCTCTATTCGATGGGTGATATTGGTGCAGTACAATGATTCCACAAGTGAATATCTCAATACCACCTCCTCTACTTTAACTTGGAACGAAGTGCGTTTTGCTACCGACAGTACAAAGAGCGTTAAGGCTCTTAGAGGATATTTCGAGCCATTGACAGAGAATAGAAGTTCATCGAGCGATAATAAAAAAAATCAACTAATTTGGCTTGACAGTATCTCGCTGATTCGTAAGCGTGTCAACACCGAGACATATTCAATGGATCGTTCGCGATTGAATGCCCTAAAGGAGCTTACCCGAAAGAGGATTAAACCTGACTCCGTTCCATCTTTGTAATTAATTGCCATGGATGATGTTGTTATCAAAGCTAAGAGTATCCTTGCGCACAGTGTGCTTTATAATGGCGAGAAATATAAGATGTCGATAGCCCATATCTCTGATGACGGTACTAATGTTGGAATCGAGCCTTATGTAAAAGAAGTGCCCGGCACAATTTTTGTGTCGGGCACCGTGGAAATTCTTCTAAAAGAGGGAAGATTTTTTGCAGTACATCACTTAGCGGAGTAGTAAGATGCGGGGATTCCAAAGCTGAAGTTCTTACGTCTTACCAAGCTTATGATTAAGAAAATTATCGATAGTACAAAGTTCATCTTGAAAGCGAATGTGCCTGTACCTGCATCTCCGAATAGGCTTCTCACACCGTCAATGATGAACGGCGCTATTACAATTGCTATGTAGTTGGCCGAGAGAATAATTGAGAGCGCAAGAGTGGCTTTGGCAGGATTAGCGGTAATCAGAGTGGCTTTGTCATATACCAAGGGTTGGATTACTCCGTAGCCGAATCCGCAAAGTACAGCGCCTATGCACAAAGTCACTTCGCTGGGTATGAATGCAAACATTGCCAATCCTATTGTTACGCATACCGCTGACACTACATAGGTGTATCCTTTCAACACTTTCACCACGCTCATCAGGAAAAATCCAGGGAGGAAGATGAAGAGGAAGTAGAGAGCTGTCACAGTACCGGTAAGTGAGTCTCCCCAATTATGCTTTTCGGCGAGGAACGGACAATAGTACGAAATTACAATCGTAAGGAAAGTAATCGATAGATATGTCATGAATAAGCTCACTGTACGGTTGGTGCTGAATCCATATCGGTCGTAGCGTACACCATTTATTGTTTCTCCTGAAGTTTGCTTTACTTCTGTCTGGGCCGGCTTATTGTCAGGAGCCGATTCTGCATTCTCTTCACTCTTTGGTATACCTTTCAGGAAGGGAGCCAAAGCAAGAGGAATTATAGCTACGAGATATACAATGAAAGGCAGATGCCAGTTGCCGTGTTGCAGCCAACCTACAACATAAGTAGCTACCACGAGGGTAAGATTTGCAATACCGGACTGCATACCCATTTCTCTCATTTTGTAGGATCCTGCAAAGGTGTCAGCGAGAAGACCTGTAGAGAAAGGTATTATTATACCGGTGCCTGCACCGAGCAGACAACTAATGATAATAAGTGCAGTCATGCTTTTTGCAAATAGATATGCTATTGCACATACACTGAAGATCACAAGGCCTGCAATCACCAAGGCCGATTTATGCTTCGTCTCAGAGAATTTTCCCGAGAGGAGTACAAAGGGGATGATAAGCACGTTGGGCAGAGTGGTGAGTAGCTGTGCCTCAAGCTGAGTAGAGTGCGGAAAAACTTTATTCAGCGTGTCAAGCATTGGAGTAATGGCGAGTCCGGGGAGGTTAACTACCAGCGACAGTGACAATATTGCCGCGAGGGTGATAAACGAAATCGGGGCTTTGCCTGTAACAATCTGTTTCATAATCCTGTACTGCTTTAGAAGGTTATTGGTCAAAAATTAGTTATCTCACTAAATCAATACTTAGCTTTTAGTAGGAGTATTGTTTTCATTCTCGGCTGCTTGTTCTTCCTCAAATTCCTTTGCTGCGGCTGCCAAAGCTGCTTTAGCTTCGGGTGAGGTCTCCCAATGGAATGGTACAAATTCATTACCGGGTTCGAGCCATGAAGCTTTCTTGAAGTGAAGAATTATGAATGGAAGTACCACAAAGAGTACTACACCTCCACCAAGCACTCCAAACCATACTGCATGCGATCCCATATTAATTGAGTTTGTGGGGAAGAAGCTAAAGATAAATGCTGCGAGTGATCCGATAAAACCTACACCGCCGATGAGCCACATGAGCCAGTTGCCTGACTTACCGATGCGGAACGGACGTTTGGCATCCTTCATATTGTAACGCAGATAGATTGCGGCTGCGAACATAAGAAGGTAAGCAATCAGATAGAGAAGAACGGTGAGCTGCGAAAGTATCTGGTAGAAACTCTCTACGGAGGGCATAAGCACCATAATAAATGCAAGACCGGTGACGCATGCGCCTTGTACATAAAGGATGTTCTTCTGCACGCCTTTGCTGTTAGTCTTCTGGAAGAAGGGAGGAAGATATCCGGCGCGTCCTACTGCGAAGATACCTTTTGACGGACCTGCTACCCAAGTAAGCACTCCGGCGAGCACGCCAAATGCCAATGCTATAGCCATAATAGGCGATACCCAGCTGATATGGAAATACTTGAAGTAGTTATCAAAACCTACGAGAAGACTTTGTACAAGATTGATATCCTTGGCAGGAATGATAAAGCCTAATGAATATGTACCAAAAATGAATATTATAACGGTTACAAGAGCACCAATAAGTACTGCCTTAGGATAATTGCGGGTAGGATTCTTTATTTCTCTTACGTGGATACCCGACATCTCCATACCTGCATAGAATAGGAAGATTGAGCAGGCGAGCACCACATTGTCGAAGTTGCTGAAATCAGGGATGAATTTGCCGTGCAGATTCATTTGAATTTCGCCGCCTGTGCACGCATATATTATACCAAGCACGACGAGAATTCCCACCGGAATGATCGTGCCGACCATACCACCGATTTTTGACACTTTACCTACCCAGCCCATGCCGCACAAAGATATAATTGTGGCAATCCAGTAGATAGCGAGTACTATAACGATCATGAAAATCTTGTCAGATGCCAATATTGCATCGTGAGCGTCGTTCATACCAATATAAGCAAGTGCCACTGCGCCGAATGTAAGTACGGTTGGGTACCAAATGGTGGATTCTATCCATTGTAGCCAGATAGCCAAAAAACCTGTTTTCTTACCAAAGGCTTCTCCGACCCAACGAAACATACCGCCTTGCTGGTAGGGGAACATGGCAGCGAGTTCTGCAGCTACAAGCGACACAGGGATGAGGAACACTACTGCTGCAAGCAGATAATAGAATGCTGAACTAATGCCGTAAGTGGCTTCGGCAGGAAGACCTCGAAGCGAAACAACGGCTACGATATTCATAATGACGAGAGTGAATACTCCCATCTTCACGGTCTTTTTCACCGCGTTCTTTTTAATATCGCTAACGGATGAAGAGTTAGTTGCCATAATTCTTGAATTTTAGTTGAGGTGTGTTATTATTATGTTCAGTATTCCACTCTCACTCGTGTACGTTCGAAAATGCCAAGACCAAGGGTGTTTACAAAAGTCTTCACAGCAGCTTGTGCTTTTACTGAGTTGCCGGCATCATCAAGCGGTGGTGCGAATGCACATATTCCAAGTACTCCGGGAAGCATACCCATTACTCCGCCTCCCACACCGGTCTTTGCCGGGATTCCTGATGTGTATAGCCAGTCGCCTGTGTGTTGGTAAAATCCTACTGTTGCAATCAGGGAGATGATTTTCGGGGCTATCCTCTCATCGAATACTGTCTTTCCGGTTTTCGGATTGACTCCTCCGTTAGCTATAGTAGCTGCCATTACTGAAAGTTCGTCTGACGTTACGCCTAATGAGCACTGACGTGTGTAAAGATCAAGACTCATGGGTACATCGTCGTAAATACGGTTGTAGTTCTTAAGAAGCCATGCGATTGAGCGGTTGTTGAAGTTGGTTTCGCTTTCGCTGCGGTATAGTTCGTCGATAAGCTGGGGCGCCGAGCCGCAAAGGTCGGTAATGTTGTCAACTATTGCTTTCCATTTCGACTCGCTGTCGCCAATAGGCATTACCATTGAACATGCTGTGATGGCGCCTGCGTTGACCAGTGGAGTTGACGGATGGTCGTTTTCAAGCAATATTGCGAATATTGAGTTGAATGGCAGGCCGGTGGCATCAGCTCCTATCTTCTCGAGTACCGCTTCCGGACTTTGCTGCCTCATCACCAGTATCGCAGTTGGCACCTTTGAAACCGATTCTATACCAAATCTATAAGAGGTGTCGCCAATGCTTATTGTCTCGCCATTTGGAAGAGTGACACTGAGACCGAAAAGATCTGAATCGACATTTGCAAGATAAGGTATGTAGTTGGCGTTCGCTCCGCTTTTTATATCCTTGGCCGAGTCGTACGCTTTTTGAGCGGCTTCTTTTATTTGTTCGGCTGTAATTATTTTATCCATAATCATTGGGAAATGAAATCGCCGGCCGTTGTAAAGTCGGCCGGCGACCGCTAAGTTAGAAAATTAGGTTATTTCCGCTGCGGCAGACATGCCGCTTATGTGAATAAGGGAGTTAACGACCTGTGTGATTGAATGCTTTTGACTTCAAAGGCACATTCTTTTCCATCGCTATGCGGGTTGGGGTAGGATATTCAAGCTGCTCGAGTTCGGCTATGTAGCGCTTAATATCGTTGAGTAGCTGGTCTGCCATGTCGCGGCTGAATCCCTGCTTGCAGAGCACACGCATCACCACGATATTCTCTATGTTGGCAGGCATTGTGTATGCCGGTACCATCCATCCGCTCTGTGCGAGTTTATCTTGAAGATCGAATAGTGTCCACTTTGCTGTTGCCTGATAATCGGGCTTCATCATCCATACGAAAATTGGATTGACAAGAGTGTCGGAATAGTTGTCGAACTGTGGCATTGCTCCTATCTGTGAGTGTAGATAGTTGGCTACTGCCATTGAGTTGGCCTGGATTTCCTTGTATCCTTCAAATCCCAAGCGGATGTACTGGTAGTACTGTCCGAGAATTTGAGCTGCCGGACGCGAGAAGTTAAGACCTACCTGGCGTATTTCAGCTCCAAGATAGTTGACTGAGAACGACATTACAGGCGGCAAGTACTGTTTGTCCTTCCAGATTACCCAACCGAGACCCGGATATACGAGACCGAATTTGTGACCTGATGTACTGATTGAAAGTACCCACTTCAGTCTGAAGTCCCATTTTGTCTCGGGAGAGAGGAAAGGCAGGATAAATCCTCCGGAAGCTGCATCTACGTGAATAGGCACATTGTAGCCGGTTTTGGTGTTGAATTCGTCAAGTGCTGCGTCGAGAGCTTCTACATCGTCGTTCGCTCCTGTCCAAGTGACACCTTGGATTGGCACTACGCAGATTGTATTCTCGTCACAAAGCTTCACTGCTGCTTCGGGGTCAAGTGTACGGTGTTCGAGAGTCAGAGGCACAGTACGCATTTCTATCTGCCAGAGTTGTGCAAATTTTTCCCACACAATCTGATAACCAGTGGAAATCACGAAATTGGGCTTGTCGTAGGGCTTGCCCTCGGCTTTGCGGCGGTCACGCCATCGAATCCATGCTGCGATACCTCCTAACATACAGGCTTCTGACGAACCTATTGCCAATGCGCCTGTTTTCCACTTATCCTGCTCGGGACTGTTCCAAAGGTTGGCGAGGATGTTGATACACTTACCGTTCATGAAAGCTATACGCGGATATTCAGTCTCGTCGATGTAGTTGATGTTGATAGCTTCGTTCATTAGTTTCGTAGCCCATGGATCCATATAGGTAGTTACGAAAGTAGCTAAGTTAAGTCGAGGCTGTGTCTGGGCGAAAGTCTCATCCTTTACCATTTGGTAAGCGATTTCCGGAGTGGTAGGCCCATCGGGAATTTTGTCTACTGGAGAAGGTTTAAGCATTGCATCCGAACCGAACACTTCAGTTTTTGCATCGCCTGTGCGAAAATCATTGTCGATCATAACGTAAAATTTTTAGGGGAGGGTGAATAATTAAGATACCTGAATCGCGGTTATGAAATGTATATTCGTTATGTCTGATTCGTTCCTTCAAGTAATCTCCGGATCATTACTGCTTTGGGTAAAGACGGAAATAAATCGCACGTAGCGCATATAATTCATGATATTAGAACACAATGTATCCCAAAAAGGTTGATTAGCTATAAAAAAAATATACCAAAAATATGTAAAAGAATGTATACATTTGCAAATGTATACATTCTTTTTAGAAATTAATACTTTATAGGAGATGCTATTAAGCCTTAGCGAGAGCCAATTGAATGTTGTGAATATCAGCTTGCAGTTTAAAATCTGATTCCATACGTTCTTCAATCATATTACATGCGTAGTTCACGGTGGCGTGGGTGCGCTGCAAGAGCTTTCCTATATCAACGATGGGGAGTTTGGCTATTTTCTTGGCTAAGTACATAAGTATCTGGCGTGCGTCGGAAATCTCGCGTTTGCGCGATTTTGAAAAGAACACGTCAGGCTGAAGATTGTAGTACGAACCTACTTCCTGAGCAAGAAGATCGAAATTGATTGGACGTGCGCTCACCTTCACTGTGTTGCTTACCACCTGCTGCGCAAGCTCCATATTGATAGGTTGACCCAAAACAGTGGCGTGAGCCACAAGCGACACCATTATGCCCTCTAAGTCACGTATGCTTGTCGTTACGTTTGCTGCAATGTACTCCTTCACATCGAAGGGTAAATCAAGACCATCTTGAGCCGCTTTCTGTGTGAGGACACTGCGGCGCAATTCAAGGTCTGGCTTCTGAAGTTCGGCTGCCATACCCCATTTGAAGCGTGACAATAGTCGGTCTTCGAATCCTTCCATGTCAACCGGGGCGCGGTCGCTCGACATTATTATCTGCTTATTGTTCTGATGCAGATGATTGAAGATATGAAAGAATGTGTTCTGAGTGCCGGGTTTGTCATGCAGATCCTGTATATCGTCGATAAGGAGGGTGTCGATGCTTTGGTAGAAGTAGAAGAAGCTGTTGGTGTTCTTCTTAGCCACAGCAGTGGTGTATTGGCTTTCAAACAGACGGGCGTTGACATAAAGTACCCTTGATTGAGGATTTTTTTCCTTCAGACGGATACCTATGGCTTGCATAAGGTGAGTTTTACCCACACCCACAGGACCAAAGATGAAGAGAGGATTGAATGTATGATTGGTAGGATCGTTAGCAATAGCCTCTGCAATAGATTTTACAATCTTGTTGCTTTCGCCTCCGCAATAGTTGTCAAATGTGTATCTTGGATTGAGTTGAGGGTCAATATTGCCTTGCATCGGCGGGGCAAAAGGCGATGATTTAGCCCCCTGATGCTGCTGCTCGATAATCTCGCTGCTCGGCTTGCTGCTGAGCTGGTTGACCACTGACGACGGCTCACCGTTGACTTGATAGTATTGGTAAAAAAGTTTGAAGTCCTTACCGTAGACTGTGGAGAGAGCATATCCTAAAACACCAATATACCTGTCTTCAAGCTGTTCGGCGAAGAAAGATGAAGGCACCAACAATGTCACCACCCCGTCTTCGTATTTCAAGGAGGTGATGTCCTTAAACCAGGTATCGTACTGCTCAGAAGGAATCTTACTCCTTATGATCGAGCGGCATTTTTCCCATAGTTCTGTATGTAGGTTATTGGTCATTTACGTGTTCTTTTCGGAAATAATATTGTTAGGAGATGAACAGATTCATATTTCACGATGCAAAATTACGAATTAAATTCTGAAAAAAATATTGTCAAAATTTTTGGAAATATGATTTTGAAGCTAAGTGCTTTGCTTTTCAGCGAATTAAATAAAATATGATAATTTCGCTTCAATTTATCACTCTGAAAAATAGACAAATATTTGATAATAAGTGTGATAATTTGACAAATTTATGTTCCACAAAGAACAATATTCTTGTGGAACATTTACAAAATCAATTAAATTATAGCGAGTTAAATGAAAATAGGGCGTATCCTATTATTTGTAATCATTCTAAATTAATTATTGGGGCTTTTTTGCCTCTGTATATTATACAGGTATCATAAGCATAGGTATGTCGGAGTTAAGTAGCACTCTGTGCGCAAGGGTGGGATTGAAGAGGCGAGAGAATATGTTTTGCTTTTTATTTGGTACTGCCAACAAGTCGAACTGTCGGTCCTTTACGATTTGTCTTATCTCTTCTTCGGAATTTTGTCCGCTAACTTCTGCCGTATCAAAAGTGAAGCTTTTGAAATTGTTGCGGCAATAGTCGAGGAGCGAGTCTACGGCTCTCTTGGCGGTCTGGGCAAATGGGCGTTTCTTTATCGGCAATGTTGTAAGGGTTACTTTAACATCTCTATTTTGCATCAATCTGTATAGGGTGTCAAGCGCAAGGATGTCTTGCTGATCAACATTGCAGAAGAATAGAATATTTTTGAAATCGGACCCGTAATATTTAATTGTGTCAAGTTCCGGAAGAGCCAACACGGAGAATCTGCACTTGCCGAGTACTTCGGCTGTGACACTTCCAATAAGGTCAATTTCCTTCTTTTCGGGACCGCGGGTTGCCATAACGATTAGCGACGGCGTGTTTTCCCTCACATATTCTGTAATGGCGTCCTCAGGCACTCCCTCTACCACTTCATATGAGAAAGGCACAGGAGGTAGCTCTCCTTTTTTTATCATATCTTTCAGGCTATCGGAAAAATGACGCATCTGCGTAATAGCAGTCTGTTTTATCTTTTCGCGCGTATCTATGTCGGCTATTTCGTAAGCCAAGCTGTTGGTAAGCTGCAATTCGCCTGCCACATATGGATCAATATAAGTGTGAAGAAGCACAATGGGCGCATTATTTTTGCTTGCTATGCCAAAAGCCGTTGTTGCGGCTACATATGATTTTTCGCTGAAGTCGATAGGTAAAACTACCGGCTTTGATATGTCTGTATTTTTTACCGCGACTTCATTGACGAAAATCTCTTTGTTTTCAATAATGCGCAGAGCCAAAGGTAGATCAGTCTCTTTTATCCTCACTCTCACACCCGATGATACCACCGGTTGGTCGATGTTGACGTTGCGGAATTCCACCACTATGCCCTCGCTTTCGAGGAGATTTCTCAGGGCTACCGCCTTTTCGTAGGTGTGAATAGCCACGGTAATGAATCTATCAGCCATATCTTTAGTTATTGGTAAATACGTTATTTCTAACGCATAAAGTCCGACAAAAGTTTAAATAATTCAAGCCTTTAAGGAGCCTGATTTGAAAGCTGCCCTAAAGGCTGGAATATGAGAAGAGAGTAAGTCCGTATAGCTGTAATTCGGCAGCTGGTTTACGCTTTTTCGGCTTTGGACTCCTTAAGGATTTCCACAGCCATGTCGTAGATTGTAGAGTCGTCGAGTACAACTATACCTCCACCGGGACCTTGCTCGATGTGTACACCGCAGTTTTTGCCGAAGTCATAGTTTACGCCGCCGAAGTAGTTGCGTACAGTTTGTACTGTGATGTTAAGTTTGTCGGCGATCTTATGCATTGAGCCATCAGGCAGGCTATCTTTCAGACGACGGAGCTCGTTGAAGGTGATTGTCTTACTCATGCTATTTATGGATTATGGTTAGTAATTATGTTGATTAAATTTTTTAAACGATTTAAATTCGATATAAAATTAGAATATGTTTTTGAATTTGCCAAATTATAGGAGCAAAAATTTTTATGTTTTAAAACATGAAAATTTTTAGATTTGCTATAATTCGCTAATTGTCCTTTGTTAATCAAATGGTTACTTTGACGGTAAAAGCTAAATTTTTTCTACATCTGATGCTTTGACCCAAGCTCGCGAGGAGTTGGAAATCTTCACATCATACCATTTCGGTGATGACGACTCTCCGGGCATTGTCATTGAGTCGGTAATTTCAAGGATGGTCCCCTCGTGGATGGGTATCACCTTGTCGGTATTGTTTTCGCCAGGACGGGTGCGGAGATTGGCAGTGGGCACGATTACTACGGCCTTGTTTGATCCCTTGTAGGCGTTAGCACTTTGCCATGCGATAATGGATGCGTACACGGTAATAACAAGTATAATTATGGCGCCGAAAAATCCTACCTTGCGCAGTGACACATTTGATGTGAAAATATAGAGGGCAACACTGCCTATAAGAAGGGCGAACAATCCGAAAGCTATCCATGCCCATGTGTCAGGCGAGTAGATTGCAATAATGCTTTCATGCAGATTGGTGAGGAAAGTACTGTTGTCTTCGGGCCTGTCTAATATTTTTGTTTTTACAAATTCGAGATTTGTACGGGCGTCCTTCATTGAAGGGTCGAGGTTAAGGGCTCTTTGGTAGTAAAGCACAGCCTGTCCGAGATCGTCTATGCGATAATAAGCGTTGGCAAGGTTATAGTATACCTCTGGAGAGAAGCCTTGTTCGTTAATTGTGCGCAGATACAGTCGGATTGCCAGACGATAGTCTTCGTTGTTGTAGGCTGAGTCAGCTTGTTCTGTGAGATTGGAAGCGTAGGAGGTTCCAGCTGCCATCAATATATATATTAATGTGAAAATAATCTTCTTCATAATTATAAGGTATAAACTGACATTATGCTTTAGCCTGAATTATTTTTTTACATTTTCAATGCTCTTAACAGCGTTTACCACTTTATCATATAGATGCGACATATCAGTGTCAGAGTGCATAGGCGTGAATCTCGCCATCTCGCATTCGTCGAGAATACTGATAATATTTGTTATGCCTTCCTCTGTCACACCGTAGTCTTTCAGCTGTGTAGCTATATTCTCTCTCACAAGTTGTGAAGCCGGAATGCCGAGCTTGTCGCTTAGATAGCCCCAGAGAGCCTTGTTGATTTCGGCATAGAATGCCTCCGACTCATGGTTGGCCATAAGCGATTTGGCTTTCTTGAATCGTTTCATAGCTTTGCGAAGAGCGCGGGCGAGTTGGCGGCCGCGTATATCGGCATTAAGTTTGAGCTGGCGACGGTAAACGAATATTGCTGTAATAAGCAGGGCTGTGAGTACAATGTAAAGTATCCAATAGGAGAAACTGTGATATACATATACCGGCTCTTTTGAGAGATTGTGCTTTATAGGCTTGATATGAAGAATATCTGTCATGCCTTTGTTAATCTCCTTCTGCTCCACGACTCCGGCTGCTGTGCCTTTAGCTACACGCAGGTCAAAGCCTTTTAGGTCAATAGTGCTGTAATCTCTTGTCTTAGGGTTGAAGTATGAGAATTGCATCGGGGGTATCTTAAACGTACCCACCTCTTGCGGAACTAATGTGTATGTCACAGTGTAAGTGCCCGAAATATCGCCGTTGCTGTACGATGCGTTTATATCTGTCTTGGGAGTGTATACATCGATTCCGGCCGGTATATTAAGTTCAGGGGTCTTCAGATATTTGATGTTACCCTTACCTGTAATTTTTAGGTTGAGCGTTATAGGCTCATTGGTTTTGGGGGTTTCTGACGAAAGCGTCCAATCTGCATTGAAGCGTCCGACTGCTCCGTCAAATGACAGTGGCGAAGGCTGGGGGAGGGGTGTTACATCGATAGTGGCTACGTTCTCTTGAGTGCGTATTTGTTTCTCCACATTTCTGAAATCAGGGAAAAAGGAGTTGGTGTTGACGTTCACTCTTTGTACAAGCGTCACTTCGTATGTGCCAGATGAAAGTTTCAGTTTTCCTGATTTTTGAGGATATAGCACGCAACGTTTCAACACAGCTGTCCAATATTCTTTGCCGTTGACTATTTCAGTGCTTACTGGCTCATTTACCTCGAGTTCTTCTGAAAGAAACCCTTCGAATGTCGGCTCGGTAAGCATCTGGAACGAACGTATGCTGTGGTGAGTGTAGAGCTTTACCGTGGCTACAATAGGCTCTTGCTCATAAACAGCGCGGTTGTCTACGATAATACGCACAAACATATCGTCAGATGAAAAATGCCCTTCGGTATTCACCTTGGATCCTTCCGGCATGTCAACTGATGGAGAATATCCCGGACGTGTGTGGGATGGACGTTGTCCGGCAGGCATAATTTTGAGTTGGCTTGTGGCGGTAGTGTATTTTTTACCATCACTGTCCGTCACTGTGAAAGACGGAATAGTTATAGTGGAGGCTTTGTCAGCACGAAATGTGTAGGTGGCAATCAGAGCAGACGAGGCGGTCACCTTGCCATTTATGGATTGGTAAGAAGAGCTCGATGATATCGCTGGTCCATAGATTAGTGTGCAGTTGGGCAATTGCACGTTATCCGGAGGAGCCGCATCCATATTTTTCATATTGATGGCAAGTTGGAATTTCCGGCCTTCCTCTACTTCTGACGCAACCTGCACGGTTACGCTTTGTGCGATAACGTTTATCGCACAAATTATCATAAATAGTAAGCTGAATATACGTGCTGATTTCATTTGGGTGTAATTTTTGAGTAAATGCCTTTACCAAGGTTTGTCTGTCACAGGCACACCAACATTCACGTCCTTTTTCTGAGTGTCTTTGCGGGTGCGGTTCTCGCGATTTTGCATAGACTGTAGTATCTGGTCGGCATTGCCGTTTTGCTGTTGTTGCTGCTGCGGTTGTGGTTGTTGTTCCTGCTCTTGCTGCTGTTGTTGTTGCTGCTGCTGTTGCTGTTGTTGCTGCTGGTTCTGATTTTGGTCTTCCGGCGGCAACTTCAGCTGAGCAACCCGCAAATTTTCAAGGGCGTGACGACTAGAAGGATTGGAGCGAAGCACCTTTTTATAATATTCGATGCTCTGCTTGTAATCTTGGCCGTTGAAAGCTATGTTGCCGAGGTTGTAATTAGCTTTCTCTTTTATCGACGTATTCGTTGCGCTTGCCCCAAGCTGGTTGAAAAGCTTGGTGGCTTCTGTTATCATGGTGCTGTCTTCTGCGTTGCTCAGGCGTGTAAGTGCCACAGCCTTGTTGAATAGAGCAGCTTCTGAGGTCGGGGCGATTACAAGAGCCTGCTCGTAAAGGTCAAGAGCCCGCTGGTAGTTGCCTGCATTAAAAGCTTTGTTGCCGTCTTTCACCATATTGCGCTCTGCCTTGGTGGAGATGGTCTCTTGCGCAGAAACTCCCTGAGCGCATACGCAAGCGATCGCTGCCAAGAGCAAAGCGGCTTTGAGCTGGGAGTGCCAAAAAGCTTTATATTTCTTACTTATTTTCATCTGCTTCTTTGCTGAAAAAGTTAATTTTTTTGAGCCATCCGATTTTCCTGTCAAGAATGAACACGTCTGCTACAAGTAGAATCAGAGCTATCCATGCGAAGGTGGGGAACTGCTCGGCGCTTGTCTTATATTCTACTCTCTCAAATTCGCCTTTGTCGAGATTTTCAAGAGATTCTTTAAGAGTATCGAAAGCCTTTGAGGATGCGCCGTTGACATATACGCCTTTTCCGGCTTCGGCTATCTTTTTTGCGGCGTTTTCGTCAATTTTGGTGATGACGATGTTTCCGTCTTTGTCTTTAAGATACGTGCCTTTGTTGTCGATAGGTATCATGCCTCCCTTTGGTGAACCCACACCGATAACATCTACTTGTATGCCTTTGTTTACGGCCTCTTTTGCGGCTTCTATGGCATTGCCCTCATGATCCTCTGCATCGGTGATGAGAATGATGGCTTTGCCAACCTTGTCATTCTGACTGAAAGAGTTGACGGAAAGGTTGATAGCATCAGTGATAGATGTACCCTGAAGGTTGATCATCTCAGGCGACAATTCGTTGAGGTACATTTTTGCTGTGTAATGATCGGGGGTGAGTGGCATTTGTGTTTTTGCCTCACCAGCGAATATCACTAAGCCTACTTTATCGTTGTCGAGTTGACCGAGCAGCTTTTCCAGCAATAGTTTTGCTCTGTTCAGGCGGCTTACACCGTCAGGGTCATCAGTGGAGGATGCGAGCATTGAGTTAGAGAGGTCAAATGCTATCACCACTTCTATACCGTTGACTCTCGACTGTCTTGACATCTTTTCACCATAGCGAGGTCTTGCAAGCACAATTACTAAAGCTGCGACAGCCAACACCTCGAATACGATTTTTATTCTCGGTTTGTATTTTGATGCGTCGGGCATAAGAGCCTTCAACACGTCAAGACGTCCGTATTTCTTAAGCTTCCTTTTTCTTGCGGTCATAGCCAATAGATAGAGACCTACTATAACTAATGCGGCTATGAGCAATGTCAGATTTGTGGGGTATGCGAAATCCATAGTGTCAGGGTATTGAGCGCGTCACAGTGTAACGCAGCAGGAGTTCTACGAATATCAATGCGAAGGCTATCCACGCGAAGTTCATATAGTCGTCTTCGGTGTGGGTAAAGTGGTGCACGTCCATGCGTGTCTTTTCAAGTTTGTCGATTTCCTTGAATACATCGCTCAGCACCTTATTGTTGGTGGCACGGAAATATTGTCCGCCTGTTTCGTTGGCTATCTGCTGGAGGGTTGCCTCGTCGATCACCACTTTCACTTCCTGGTATTCTGTGCCGAAATCGGTGCGTACCGGCATGAGGGCCGTAGTGTTGGAGCCTATGCCTATAGTATAAATCTTCACATTCATCTCTTTGGCGATATCAGCCGCTGTGAGGGGGGCCACAATACCGGTGTTGTTCGAGCCGTCTGTCAATAGGATGATGCTTTGGCTTTTGGCCTTGCCTTCTTTGAGGCGGTTGAGCGATGTGGCAATACCGTCGCCGATTGCCGTACCATCGGGAAGACTTTGCATCTTGATGCCATTTACATAATTAATAAGAGCCGAGTGATCCACTGTCATAGGCATACCCGTTAGGCTCTCGCCTGCGAAGATCACCACACCTATATTGTCGCCGTCGCGTCCCGAGATAAATTGTTGCGCCATCTTTTTGGCTGCTTCAAATCGGTTAGGAGTGAAATCGCGGGCGAGCATACTGGCTGAAATATCAAGAGCGATTATAATGTCTGTACCCTCGGTTGGTGTAGTCTGCCAGCTGTTCTTTTTCTGAGGACGTGCTAAAATCACCAAGATGCATGCGATGCCTACAAGACGCATCAAAAATAGCACGTGACGCATGCGGGCTTTCCACGGCGTGCCAATTCCGGCGAAGGGTGTAACAGTGGACACCATCATTGACGGGCGTGCGTTGCGCTGCTTGATCATATACCAGATAATCAAAGGCACTAACACGGCCGGAATTAGCCAGAGATATATTGGATTAGCGAACTGCATTATTTATTTTCTTTTATATTGTCGGTAGTTTTATTGTCGTCATCGGGATCCTGAGCCGGACGTGTCGATTCCACGAAATCGTATATAGTGTCATAGGCGCGCACCATCTCGTCGCGTGTGGGGTTCATTGCGGCAAACTTCACAAAGTCGGAAAGTTGGAGCATATTCTCCATCTGAGCGGCTGATAAATGAGTCTCTTTGTTTTCGCGGAGCTGTCGCAAGATTTGTTTGGAGGTCATCTCCATGGCGTTTATGCCGAACCTTCCGGCGAGATATGTACGCCAGATGTCCGTTACCTCAGTGTAGAATTGCTTTGCGAGGCCATTTTCTATCAGATGCTTGTCTTTTAGCTTTTTAAGATTGAAGATTGCAAGCTCGTATGGCGGCATGACCTTTTTGGTGGTGAAGATGGCGTCGCCGTGCTTCTTGAAGAGGAAGTAGATGGCTACACCAAGACCTATCGCTGCAAGAGCCACTACAACCCAAATCCACCAGTCGGGAATGAAATCGTACCATTTCGAGGGTATGGACACAACAAGTTCGTCCGGGTGTATTTTAAGATTTTCTATATCTTCCGGGTCGCCAAGTTCTGGACTTAGATCCACCGGGAGCACTTTAAAGGTGAGTATGTCCGAAGTCACGGTGTCTGTGTCTATGGCATAGGAAAATCCGGGGAGTGTGAGCAATTCAGCCGGGTCGAAGGCCTGGAATGTAAAATGATAGACCAGTTGGGTCCTTCCGTTGCCGAGGTCTGTTGAGTCAATCACGCAGTCAACCATCTCCATACCATAGTAATCTTTTTCTTTCTGAGGCATATTCACGAATGAGCCTTCATGCGAGTCTTTGATTACCTCTACGTTCACATTCACGCGGTCGCCCATAGTGAGAGTGGTGGAGTCAGATTTTGCCTTCACCGTGAGCTGCGACGCGTTTTGCGCCCCCGCAGTTATAGGGACCAGTGCCAATATGAATGTAATTATCTTTATTAAGTGCGATATCATTTATGTAGAGTTTCTATTTTGTCTTTATTGTCAACGTGTCTGAAATGTCAACATATGAGGTAGAAAATATTATCGTCCTCGGCGGTTTTTGAATAGGCCTAACAGTGCTTTTACATAGTCCTCGTCTGTGGCTATTGTAGCGAAATCAACACTGCATCTTCTCAAAGTCTCGGTCATGGTCTGCTGGCGAGTGTACCACCATTTGTCGTATGCAGACCGTACTCTTGACGATGATGTGTCAATCCATCTTGATACGCCGCTTTCAAGGTCAGTCATTCGCATTAGTCCCACGTTAGGAAGCGACGAGTCGCGCTTGTCGTAAACTTGCAGAGCCATTATCTCGTGGCGGTTATGGGCAACGTTGATGGCTTGCTTATAATCACTGTTGTCTATAAAGTCGCTGATTATAAAGGTCGTGCAGCGTCGCTTCATAGCATCGGCGAAATATCTAACCGCCATTGCTATGTCGGTGCCTTTGTTTTGAGGCTGGAAGTCGATAAGTTCGCGTATGATAAAAAGGATATGTTTCTTGCCTTTTTTCGGAGGTATGAATTTCTCGATCTTGTCGGAGAAGAATATCACGCCTATCTTATCGTTGTTCTGAATGGCAGAGAATGCGAGTGTGGCGGAGATTTCTGCTATCATTTCGCGTTTGGCTGTCCCCACCGCTCCAAAGTTGCGGCTTGCCGATACATCAACAAGGAGCATTACCGTGAGTTCGCGCTCTTCCTCATACACCTTCACATAGGGATGGTTGTGACGGGCGGTGACATTCCAGTCGATATCTCGAATGTCATCGCCGTATTGATATTCGCGCACCTCGGCAAACATCATGCCTCGACCCTTGAAGGTGGAGTGGTACTCACCGGCAAAGATGTTTTGCGACAGTCCGCGCGATTTTATTTCAATCTTGCGTACTTTCTTTAATAGTTCTTTTGCATCCATTAAAATGAATCACGGATTAAGAATTAGGGCACTTGTATCTTATCCAGAATCTCGGTGATAATCTCATCGGTGGTTATGTTGTTGGCCTCGGCCTCATAGGTTACGCCGATACGATGGCGAAGCACGTCGTGGCAAACAGCTATTACGTCTTCCGGGATCACATAACCGCGCTGGTGGATAAAGGCGTATGCGCGCGCTGCGCGTGCAAGGCTTATTGATGCACGGGGCGAAGCGCCGAAGGCTATGATGCTTGTGAGGTCGTCAAGGCCATAAGTGGCGGGTGTACGAGTGGCAAAGACAATATCAACGATATAACGTTCGATTTTCTCGTCCACATATATTTTTTCAACAATGTTCTGGGCTTGAATAACCTCATACGGCTGCAGCAAAGGCACAATCTTTTTGTGCTCGTTGCTTATGTTCTGTCTAATGATTATGCGTTCTTCCTCCTTTGTGGGGTAGCCGATAACCACCTTCATAAGGAAACGATCCACCTGTGCTTCAGGGAGGGGATAAGTACCTTCCTGTTCGATGGGGTTCTGGGTTGCCATCACAAGGAACGGCTCGTCGAGAGGGAATGTGTTGTCACCGATTGTCACCTGACGCTCCTGCATGGCCTCGAGAAGAGCAGACTGTACTTTGGCGGGAGCACGGTTAATTTCATCTGCGAGTACGAAATTGGAGAAAATCGGTCCTTTCTTTACTTCAAATTTCTCGTTTTTCACGCTATATACCATTGTACCAATCACATCGGCAGGCAGAAGGTCAGGCGTGAACTGTATACGGCTGTATTTGGCGTCAATAAGTTGGGCAAGTGTCTTGATGGCAAGTGTCTTTGCCAGACCGGGAACACCTTCGAGCAGCACGTGGCCGTTGGCGAGTAGTGCTATTATCAATGATTCCACAAGGTGTTTCTGTCCTACAATGGTCTGGTCCATACCGCGTGTGATAAGCTGTATGAAGTCGTTTTTGCTTGCAACAAGGTTATTCAACTCTCTGATATCTACTGAGTCGCTCATATTTTTATAAGTGATGTTAGTTTGTTTTTATCTTTAGGTTTTATAATCTCTTTCAGTAATATTGCGAATAGGTGGATTTTCCGCACCACAAAGTTACTATTATAACATCAGTTCTGTTAATATTACATGTTAAAATTATTTATTAATCCTTTAGCTCACTAAACTTTTAATTATTTTTAAATGCTTAGTGTGGCAATAGCAGTGCGGAATTGACTTTATCGGGTAATAATCAAATATGCGATATACGCCGCGTAGCAGACTGTAAGAAATATGCCTTCGTTGCGGTTGATAGAATTGCCAGAGCGACCGAATACGTACAGCAACACCGCGGCAACCGAAAGTGTGATGAAGTTGATGCTTGAAATGCTCATGCAGTCAAGAGGCTTGACTATGGCGCACGTGCCAAGCACAAACAAGAGGTCCATGATGCACGACCCTACAACATTGCCCAAAGCGAGTCCGGGTTCATTCTTCAATACTGCTATTACAGACGACACTAAATCAGGAAGCGACCCTCCAACACCCACTATGGTGAGACCAATAAGAGCCTCCGACATGCCTATGTGCCTTGCTATTACTGATGCGGAATCCACTGTCCACTGACCTCCTATAACTAATCCTGCAAATCCGCCAACGATGCTAATGGCTGCGATAAGCATGTTATTGCTTTTAGAAGTATTTTTTGAGGGAGAATTTTGAGTGGTCTGGGACCCGGTCGGTTGAATATCGGTTTTTTTAGCCTTTAGAATTGTGAAAATCGTAAAAGCTAAAAATATGGTTATCATTATTACACCGTCTATGCGTGAAATGCCTAAAAATCCTTTGGAGTCGAACCATGATGTTGTGGCGCATATCGATAAGGCGAAGGCTCCCAACACCATAACCGGCATATCGTATTTCATTACGGTTTTGGATATTACTACCGGGCGAAGTATTGCCATGATGCCCACCACAAGAAACATATCAAAAATGACGGCTCCAACCTCGTTGCCCACCGCCATTGGTCCTTTGTTGTGGAACACCGAGATTAGACCCACTACAAGATCAGGGGTCGAGGAGCCGAAAGCCACAATAGTAAGACCTATTACCATTGGTGAAAGTTTCAGCCTTTGCGCCACGGCTACGGCTCCGTCGGTCACATAATTACCACCCAAGATAATCAGTGTCAACCCTAAAATCAAAAATACTACATCATGAAGCATATGCGAATAAATAAAAGTTGAAATCGTATAAATATATAATCATTCGACATATGCTTTTGTTCGTCTACATTACGGAAAAATTATGTTAGTAATCAAAGAAAAGGCGTTAAAGCAATTCGATTCCTGCCTCTTTGCATTTAGCAATTTGCTCCTCGGGCCAAATCGACGACTGCACCTCGCCTATGTGGGCTTTTTGCAACAAGAACATGCAAAGGCGGCTTTGTCCTATACCTCCGCCTATCGAAAGCGGTAGTTCTCCGTTGAGCAGCATACGGTGAAAAGTGAGGTTGGAGCGTTCCTCGCATCCGCGCTCTTTAAGCTGACGGACCATGGCCTCTTTGTCAACGCGAATGCCCATCGAAGATATCTCGAAGGGTGTTTCAAGCACTGAGTTCCATAATATCAAATCGCCGTTCAGTCCCAGTGTGCCTTCTTCGTTTGGAGTACTCCAGTCATCGTAGTCTGGCGAGCGACCGTCATGGGCTTTGCCGTCGGAAAGTTTGCCTCCAATGCCTATTATGAACACTGCGCCATATTTCTTAGCTACAATCTCCTCTCTTTCTTTAGGTGTGAGAGCCGGATATTCTTTGGCAAGATGGTCGGCATGCACATAAGTCACTTTTTCCGGGAGAGTGGGGGTGATATGCGGGAATTGCTCGTATACGATTTGCTCCACCTTTCTCAACACATTATATATAGTGTCAACAGTCTGTTTCAGATATTCCAGATTACGGTCTTCTTTGCGTATTGTCTTTTCCCAGTCCCACTGGTCCACGTAGAGCGAATGCAGGTTGTCGAGTTCTTCAAAAGTGCGTATGGCGTTCATATCGGTATAGAGTCCGAATCCCGGAGCGATATCATATGCCCCAAGCTTGTATCTTTTCCATTTGGCAAGCGAATGCACCACTTCGGCTTTCCGGCCGCCCATATCGTCGATGGTGAACGACACTGCGTGCTCTACACCGTTAAGGTCATCATTCAATCCTGTGCCGGTGAGAAGAAATAGTGGAGCTGTGACGCGTCTTAGTTTTAATTCGCGGGCGAGAGTGGTCTGGAAAGCGTCCTTTACGAGTTTTATCGCCACTTCAGTGGTCTCAGGCAGAAGTTTCTGTCGATATTTTTTAGGTAGTATTAATGGCATAATGACATAAAATTTGATTAACTGCCGACAAAATTACATAATTTATTTGATTTTGCAAAAATTTTGTTAATAAAGAAAGCGGTCGCCTTGAAAATCAAGCTGAATCAAGATATGTCATGTTGCATTAAGATAAATAAAGGTTCATCAATATAATCTTGATAAATCTCGATCAATCAATCTAAATTATCCCTAATCAAGCCCCAAAATAAAAATTTTCCACCCTAATGCGCTCTAATGTCAGATTTTTTCCGTAACTTTGTTAGATATTTGTTTGTAAATACTATTTATATGGAATTAAAAGAGTTACCTACAGATAAGGCAATGCTGATGAGCTTCATCAACACCAAACTTCGCGACGTGTATAAGTCGCTCGATGATTTATGCGAAGATATGCACATCAATAAAGATGCACTTGTGGCATCACTCGCCGAGGGAGGCTTTGAATATTCACCTGAATTCAACAAATTCTGGTAAATTTTGACATGGAAGATTATTTATCGAAGCTTAACGCTCAGCAGCGGGCTGCCGTAGAGTATTGCGACGGGCCACAGCTCGTGATTGCCGGTGCTGGTTCAGGCAAGACCCGCGTGCTGACTTATAAAATCGTGCATCTTCTTGCCCATGAGTATGAGCCGTGGCGCATACTCGCCCTCACTTTCACCAATAAGGCGGCTCGGGAAATGCGCGAGCGCATCCAGGCGCTTGTGGGTGAAAATGTTGCGTCGAAATTGTGGATGGGCACTTTTCACTCTATTTTCCTGAAAATCCTGCGTATCAACGCTTCGCGTATTGGCTTTAACAGCAATTTTACAATTTACGATACAACAGACACAAAGTCGCTCTTAAAGACCATAATAAAGGATATGGGTCTTGATGAGAAGGTGTACACTATAAAATCGGTGATGAACGCTATCAGCACTGCAAAAAACGCTCTTGTCGGTCCTGAAGCCTATGCCGAAGACCGTGATATCCGCGAAGCTGACAGACGATCCAAGCGCGACCGAATGTACGAGGTGTACCGTGGCTATGTCAACAGATGCCATGTATCATGTGCTATGGATTTCGATGACTTGCTCTACTACACTTATCTGCTCCTGCGCGACAATCCCGATGTACTCCATCATTATCAAGAATTTTTCCGTTATGTGCTTGTCGACGAGTATCAGGACACTAACTTCGCCCAGCACGCCATTGTCTCGCTTATTTGCGAATACTCCCAAAAGCTATGCGTGGTTGGCGATGACGCACAGAGTATTTATTCGTTTCGTGGGGCGAATATCGGAAATATCCTGAATCTGCGTAACGCATATCCTAATCTTGTGACTCATAAGCTGGAGCAGAACTATCGTTCGACCCAGAATATCATCAATGCCGCCCATACCCTCATAGACAAAAACAAATTCCAGATACCAAAGCAGGTATTCTCCAAAAATGAGGTTGGTTCTAAAATCGAGGTTGTGAAAAGCTATAGCGATTATGAGGAAGGCTACCTCTTGGCCAATAGGATATCCCAACGCCAGATGACCAGCGGCGACAGCTTCGACGACTTCGCCGTGCTCTACCGCACTAATGCCCAAAGCCGAATAGTAGAGGAAGCTCTGAGAAAACGCAATATCCCTTACAGGATTTACGGAGGCATCTCATTTTATCAGCGTAAGGAAGTGAAGGATGCTCTTGCCTATTTCCGTCTTGCTATAAATCCTAATGATGATGAAGCTATAAAGCGCATAATAAACTATCCGGCTCGAGGGATAGGGGACACTACAGTAAATAAACTTACACGCGCGGCTATTGACAATAATGTGAGTCTGTGGACAGTCATTACTGAGCCTGAACGTTACGATGTAAATATCAACAAGGGTACGCGAGCTAAAATCAATGATTTTGCGGATCTTATAAAGAAATTCATAAAAATGAATGAAGACGGCTACGACGCATTAGCTGTGGCTCGCAGCATCATTACAGAAGCTCGTCTGTTGTCAGTGCTTTTGTCTGACACGACTCCTGAAAGTATTTCAAAACAGGAAAACCTACAAGAACTTATCACCGGCGTTCAGGAATTTGTCAACTCAAAACGTGAGGAAGGCAACGAAGACGAGATTTTTATGGCTAATTTCTTGGCCGAAGTCTCCCTTGCAACGGATCAGGACGAGAACGACGGAGTCACAACTCCCCGCATAACGCTTATGACTATTCATGCGGCTAAGGGTTTGGAATTTGGCAACGTGTTTATCATCGGAGTAGAGGAAGAGCTTCTGCCGGCGCTGATGAGTATGGATTCTCCAAAAGCTGTGGAAGAGGAGAGGCGTCTGCTGTACGTGGCAATCACGCGAGCCAAGCGTTTTTGCATGATGAGTTATGCCGGAAACAGATATCGCAATGGGCAGAGCGTGGCCACAAGGCCATCACGTTTCTTAAAGGATATTGACGGTAGATTCCTTGATTTCCGACTCGGTACGGATATATCCTCAAACCAGAGCCATTCGGAAAGGACCGTGCGCGAATCATATCACTCCCCCTCTCGTACCAATTCTCCACAATATGTGTCTAAGTCTCAAAATAGAGTAGTGAGCCCGTTCAGCAGCTCTTCTTTCTCTATGCCTTCTGTTTCGCGCACGGCGTCCTCGCCATCTGATTCGGGAGAGTATAGTGTGCATCCGCTCAGCGAGTATGCTGAAGGTATGGAAATTGTGCACCAAACTTACGGACGCGGTCGCATACTCGAAATAGACACGTCTATGGCTGATGCCAGAATCCGTGTGAAGTTCGATAATGTCGATGTTAAGACAATAATGATAAAATATGCGAAAACAAAGTTGCTATGACTGTAAATGAAATACCCACCCCTTATTATATAGTATATGAGGAAAAGCTCAGGCGTAATCTCAGCCTTATCGACCGCGTGGCCAAAGAGAGCGGTGCAAAAATTATAATGGCATTCAAAGCTAACGCGTTGTGGCGGACATTTCCCATAATAAAAGAGTATTGCCAGTCGTTCACGGCGAGCAGTCTTAACGAATTGCGGCTTGGCCGCGAGTTTTTGGGCACCGATGCTCACAGCTATTGTCCTGCTTACACCGATGCCACAATTGACGAATATCTTGCAGGAAGCACTCACATCACATTCAATTCATTGGCTCAATGGTATAGATTTGCGGATAAGATGAAGGAATATCCTCATGTGTCGCCAGGGCTAAGGGTTAATCCTAAATGTTCGGTGATAGAAACGGATATCTACAATCCGGCTTTGCCCGGTAGCCGTTTTGGAGTGAACGCTGAAGAGCTTTCTGATAAGTTGCCCAAAGGTATAGAGGGTCTTCACTTCCATGCTCTTTGCGAGTCCACGTCCTACGATCTTGAAAAAGTACTTGTAGCATTTGAAACTCAGTTTGGGCATCTCCTCCCGTCATTGAAATGGGTAAATTTCGGTGGCGGTCACCTTATGACAAAAGAGGGATATGATACCGACCATCTCATTCGCCTTATAAGCGATTTCAAGAACAGGTATCCTAATCTTGAAGTGATTCTGGAGCCGGGAAGTGCGTTTACATGGCGCACGGGTGATCTCGTTACCGAGGTTGTCGATGTCGTAACAAACGATGGTGTTTCCACAGCAATAGTTGACGTGTCTTTTGCCTGCCATATGCCCGATACTCTCGAAATGCCTTATCAGCCGATTATCACAGAAAGCGTGGATCCCTCCACCTCAGGTGCGCTCGCTTATCGCCTTGGCGGTAATTCATGTCTGAGTGGAGACTATCACGGACCTTGGTATTTCGACCACGAGCTAAAAATTGGAGAGAAACTCACATTGGAGGATATGAACCATTACACCACTGTAAAGACCACAATGTTCAATGGTATTCAGCATCCGGCTATAGTGTTGTGCCGGGTGTCCGGCGAATGTGAATATCTGAGACAATTCACATATGAGGACTATAAAAACCGCATGAGCTGACTTCATATTCATCATTATTTCTCCTAAAAGAAAAAAATGCTATGAGATTCTCAATTATTATACCGGTATACAATCGTACTGATGAGGTGCACGATCTCCTTGATAGTCTTGAAAAGCAGACTTTCAAGGATTTTGAGGTAGTGATCGTGGAGGATGGTTCCTCTATGCCCTGCAAAGAGGAAGTGGAGAGGCATGCCGATTCTCTAAACGTGAAATATTTTTACAAAGAAAATGAGGGTCGCTCGATAGCCCGAAATTATGGTCTTGAACGTGCTGAGGGCGACTATTTCATCTTCTTTGATTCAGATTGCGTCATACCCCCGGAGTATTTCTCTACAGTGGCTGCTTGTCTCGACGCTAAGCCTCTCGACTGTTTCGGCGGACCTGACGCAGCCCACGAGTCGTTCACGCCTGTGCAGAAAGCCATAAATTATTCAATGACTTCGTTTCTTACAACCGGAGGCATTCGAGGCGGAAAGGTGCAACTCGAAAAATTCGTGCCGCGTACATTTAATATGGGTTTTTCTCGTAGAGTGTATGACAAGGTTGGTGGCTTTAGAGAGATGTTCTCGGAGGACATTGACATGAGTACACGCATCAGGCTTGCGGGATTCACCATTGGGTTGATTCCCGATGCGCCGGTGTGGCACAAACGCAGAGTTGATTTTAAGAAATTTTTCAGGCAGGTGTATGTTTTCGGCATGTCGCGTATCACGCTAAAATTGCTATATCCTGATTCATTGAAGCTTGTACACGCTCTTCCGGCAGTGTTTGTCCTCGGATGCGTGTTTCTTATCCTCATGGGTATATTTGTTTCACCGTGGTGGCTGCTTCCTCTCGCAGTGTATTTTCTTGCCATCTTTGTCTCGGCTCTTATATCCACTAAGTCGCTGAAAATCGCTGTACTTGCTCTTCCGGCGAGTGCAATTCAGCTTGGAGGCTATGGTATGGGCTTCATAAAAGCCTTCACCACGAAAATACTCCTTGGTAAGGGCAGGGATATAAATGAGGAAATATTGATAAGAAAAGGTAAATAATCTGTTTTATATTTAGTAGGTAGTCAGATGGGCGAAGAGTTGATAAAGGATATGGCCGAGAGCGAGCGTCCTCGTGAAAAGGCGATGTTGCATGGCGTGGAAACGCTCTCAGATGCAGAACTCATGGCGATTATATTCGCCACGGGCATAAAAGGGAAGTCGGTGGTGCAGCTTTGTAAGGAAATACTCGACTCTAAAGACGGTCATCTTTCCAAGGTGACCAAGATGTCGGTGAAGGACATGTGCAAAGAGTACAAGGGTATTGGCCAGGTAAAAGCTATCACCTTGCTTGCCGCTTTGCAGCTTGGAGCAAGGGCTGCGAAAGACGCTCTTTTGGTTGACGACGTAGTGATATCTTCATCGAGTGCGGCGTATGATATAATGCGCCATAGATTCGAGCGCATACAGCACGAAGAATTTTGGATTCTCCTTATCGACCGTGCCGGACATATGATACGCGATGTGCGTATATCGCAGGGTGGCACTGCAGCCACCACTGTCGATCTTAAGCTGATAATGAAGGCAGCTATTGAGTCGTTGGCATCCAGCATGATTCTATTTCACAACCATCCTTCCGGAACGCTACGTCCGAGCGTAGAGGACGATCGCCTGACAAAGCGCATCAAGGAGGCGTCCGCTATTCTGGATATCCGGGTCAATGACCACCTTATAGTCACTTCGTCGTCATATTATTCATATGCCGATCAGGGCAGAATTTAGCCGATAGAAATAATGGCTTGCCTCAGCACTGTGAGTTTTACGAGGAGGTCGTGCAGCAAGTCGAGACGCAGCATATTGGCGCCGTCGCTTTTTGCTACGGACGGATCGGGATGTGTCTCGATGAATATACCGTCGCATCCTACTGCGATAGCCGCTTTTGCTATTGTTTCTATCATGTCAGGTCGGCCGCCTGTCACGCCGCTACCTTGGTTAGGCTGCTGCAGCGAATGAGTGATGTCCATTATCACAGGACAGCCACATTCTTTTTGCATTGTGGGTATTCCTCTGTAGTCCACCACCAGGTCGCCATAGCCGAAGGTCGTTCCTCTTTCAGTTACCGCCACTTGCTCATTTCCGCAGGCTCTCACTTTCTCTACGGCGAAGCGCATAGATTCAGGAGCTAAAAATTGTCCTTTCTTGATATTTACAAGCTTGCCGGTGCGAGCTGCAGCTACTAAAAGTTCGGTTTGGCGACATAGAAAGGCCGGAATTTGCAGTATATCCACATATTCGGCCGCAAGTTCGCATTCGTAGGTCTCATGCACGTCTGTTACAACCGGCACACCTATTTCCGATCTTACTTTGGCGAGGATTTTAAGTGCTTTTTCATCGCCTATTCCTGTGAAAGAATCCAATTTTGATCTGTTGGCTTTACGATATGACCCTTTAAATACATATGGTATGTCGAGTTCACGACACATCGGGGCTATAGTAGAGGCTATGTCAAGTGCCATTTTCTCGCCTTCAATTACGCAAGGGCCGGCGAGCAGGAAAAAATTTTTTGAGGGAGATGACAAAAGGTATTCTGATGTGTTCATTCGTGGATTGTTTGGTCGTTAATTATATCTCAGTTAGAAGGGAGTCAATTATGTGGAATGCCGTGCAGCTGTACAGGGCAGCTGTCTCGGTGCGCAGGCGGTTTTCACCGAGTGTTACTGGCTGATAGCCCATGCTGAAAGCATTTTCCACTTCGTTTAACGAAAAGTCACCTTCGGGTCCTATCATTATGGTGGTGTCTATTCCGGGCTGATATGCTTTGGCAAGTTGGACTTTTGGAATATGCACTTCACAGTAGGCTATGAAATTTTGCTGAGATTTAAACTGCGCAATAGCTTTGTCAAATGGCATCATCTCATGCACCCGCGGCATCACGGCTTTTAGAGACTGCTTCATAGCCGATACTGCAATCTTTTCAAGGCGTTCGGTCTTTATCTCCTTGCGCTCGGAGAAGCGGCATTTCAGCGGCACAATGTCATTTACGCCTATCTCCACAAGTTTTTCTACAAGCCATTCCATACGATCAAGATGCTTGGTTGGAGCAACGGCTATTGTTATACGCTGCTTCCAAGAGAGTGGGGCATCCGTTTTTTCAATGATTTCTACCATTGCGTGCTTGTGGTGCGCGCTTATCAAGCGGCATTTGTATATGTATCCTTTGCCGTCGGTAATCTCAAGTTCGTCGCCTTCTTTCATTCGTAGCACTTTTACAGCGTGTTGCGAATCGCTTTCAGGCAGCATTGGCGATGTCTCTATATCGGGTGCGTAGAAGCGTATCATATTTCCTCGTTGATTGGTGATGATGTGGCAGCATTAGTTTACAAATCCGTCTGGAGTTTCTCCATCAATGTCGGCGGCTTCGGTCAAAGACACTTTCACTTTGCTCTTTTCTCTAAAACTGATGAGGAAAAGAAAGCCAACAACGAAAGCGAATCCTGCGAAGATATACCATGCCTGTTTCCAATCACCCACAAGATAGTCGCCCTCCCATGTGCAGAATCTGTCGATGATTGCTCCGGCCGAAAGGGTGCCTATCGTTGCGCCAAGTCCATTGGTCATAAGCATAAAAAGTCCCTGGGCTGATGCCTGCATTGATTTGTCTGTTTCCTTCTCTATGAAAAGAGCACCTGACACATTGAAGAAATCAAACGCAACGCCGTAAACGATCATTGATATGATGAAGAGCCATACCCCGCTGCCTGTGTTGCCCATTGCAAAGAATCCGAAGCGTATAGTCCATGCCATGAATGATATGAACATCACAATCTTAATACCGAATCGTTTTAGGAAGAATGGTATCATAAGTATGCAGAGTGCTTCTGATATTTGCGAAATGGATGTCAGGAGAGTGGCGTTGCGTGCGCCGAAGGTGTCGGCGTATTGGGGCAGAGCAAGAAAACTCGTGATGTAAGGACCGGCATATCCGTTGGTCACTTGAAGGCACATGCCTAAAAGCATCGAAAATATGAAAAAAACGGCAATATTTCGCTGCTTGAAGAGCGAAAATGCGCTGAGTCCGAGCGATTGAGCAAGTGTCTGATTCTTTCGGTTTTTTATCAAGCGGCAATGTGGCAGAGTCAGGCAATAGGTAGCCAGGATGATGCTTAACACGCCCGACACTAAAAATTGCCAGTGTGTGTATTGAAATCGTGATGGGTTTTCCATGCTGAATCCAAAAGAGCCGCCGCTCACATAGGCGCAGTTTACAAACCACATTGTGGCGATAAAGCCCACTGTGCCGAATACGCGTATTGGCGGAAAATCTTTCACAATGTCCATTCCACGTTCGTTAAGACTTCTAAAAGCCACAGTATTGGCAAGAGCGATCGTCGGCATGAAGAATGCTACTGAGATAGTGTAGAAGGTAACAAATAGGGATGGATCAGGAGTAGGGGATGCTTGTCCCATACCCCAAAGAATACCCATAAACACTCCAGCGGTAAGATGACAAAAGCCTAACAGACGTTGGGGCTGGATGAGTTTGTCGGCTATGATGCCCATTATGGCCGGCATAAAAAGTGATACTATGCCTTGAATGGCATAAAACCATGCCACGAGATTGCCCATACCGGCTTTTCCAAGGTAGTTGCTCATACATGTGAGATAAGCTCCCCAGACTGCGAATTCCAGAAAGTTCATCACGATGAGCCTGAGTTTGAGGTTCTTCATCTTTTACGGTTCTTTAAAATTTCGCTGATTTTTGCCGCTTTTTCGTAGTCCTCGTCTGCTATGAGTCGGTCAAGGTACTCTTGAAGCTGCTCATCGGTCATTTCGTCCGGTGACTCAGCCGAATCGGTGGCTTCGGCTTCATCGGGCTCTACTTCACCTGTGGCAGGGTCAACTTTTCTTGTCTCAAGTATCGTGCCGGTCTGGTACATTATTTCTTTGGTGGTATATATCGGGGCTCCGGTGCGAAGAGCTATCGCTATTGCATCGGAGGCTCGTGATTCGAGAGACACCTCTTTCTCCCCGTCAGTAAATATCATTTCGGAGAAGAATATGCCGTTCTCAAATTTGTATATGTACACCTCTTGTAATTCTATGGAGAATGCATGGGCGAGACTGCTGAAAAGGTCATGAGTGATAGGGCGGGGCGGTACTATGCCTTCGAGCCGTATGGCGATCGATTGGGCTTCTGTGGCTCCAATTACCATGGGTATACGGTACGGACCGTCAACCTGTGCCAGCAAGAGTGCGAATGCTCCCGATTGCAGCGGCGTGTATGATATGCCCATTACTTCAAGTTGTACTCGTTCTTCGTCCATAATTCTCTCTTTGCTTTTGTGGTTGTATGCTGATTATAAGGTAAGAAATTGGTTATAGTGTTATTACGCCTGATCCGTAGCATATATGGCTGTCGCGGTCATAGATTACGGCAAACTGTCCGGGAGCAATACCTTGCACATCCACTTTTGAGTTGATGCGGTATTCTTTGTTTCCGATATGGGTCAGTGTGCCTTCCATAAAGTCGGGCATATGGCGGTTTTTGAAGGTTATCTCCACTTCCTTGCAGTCTGCGCCCCATGGGTCGGCTGTAATAAAGTGCATATTGTCAAGATTGAGGACGCGACCATATTGTTTGTCGGTATCGTAGCCGTGCGACACGTATATCACATTGTCATGTACGTTCTTTTTCACTACAAACCACGGACCGCCTCCTAATCCGAGACCCTTGCGTTGACCAATGGTGTGGAACCAGTAGCCTTTGTGCTCGCCTATTTTTCTTCCGGTCTCTATTTCTATTATTGGTCCTTTCTTTTCGCCAAGATGGCGGCGTATGAAGTCGTTGTAATTGATTTTTCCAAGAAAACATATGCCTTGCGAGTCTTTGCGCAGTGCGTTGGGCATATGAGTGGCCGCTGCAATCTCTCGCACCTCTGATTTTGGTAGATTGCCTATTGGGAACATCAGGTGTCGAAGCTGGTCATAGGAAATCTGAGCCAAGAAATCCGTTTGGTCTTTCACCTTGTCAACGCCCGTTGATAGCCATATTTTGCCGTTACGTTCTGTAGTGGTGGCATAGTGCCCGGTGGCAGTGCGGTCGAACTCGTGTCCCCAGCGTTCCTCAAAAAATCCGAATTTTATCATTTTGTTGCACATGATGTCGGGGTTGGGCGTGAGTCCTTGTTTTACGGTGCGTAGCGCATATTCCATCACGTTGTCCCAGTATTCTTGGTGTAGGGATACTACCTCTAATGGCAAACCGTAGTTACGAGCTATAAGGCTGCACATCTCTATATCTTCTTCGGCAGAGCAGTCGCCTTCATCGTTGTCCATGCCTATTCTAATATAGAATAGCTGCACGTCGTGGCCTTCTTCCACAAGGCGATGAACGGCTACCGCACTGTCAACGCCTCCTGATATCAGTGCTGCTATCTTCATATATGTATTTTGTCAAATGTTAGTTTAATTGTTTTGCGACTGCATGAGCTGAATCTGCTGCACGAGGAAAAGCAGACGGTTTATGTCTATGTTTTTGCCGATTACCTTATGTCGCCCATCGAGCCAATACATTGTAGGCATATCGGTAAGATCGAAATATTCGTCAGCGTTGGGCCATGCTCCCACTATCCAATCTTCCGGATAGCCGGCCACTTCTTTTTTCCACTCTTCGGTTGGTTCGTCTGGAAAGATACTTACTATTTTTATAAGCCCGGCTTTCATTAGTTGTTGTAAGTTGAAGTCGGCTGAGAGGCGCGCTTTTGTCAGTTTGCAGTCGATACATTCCGGATCATTAAAGAAAAGGACTATGCGCGAGGCTCTGCAGTCACCGAAATCTGATTGGCTACCGTCTGGTTTTATAAATTTGAAGTTGGGCACTATTTTTCCCTCTCCGCTGCTCTCTATGATCTTTTCTTGCGAAGCGTAGAGAGCCTTTTCTGCGTTTGAAAGTTTCTTGCTTGCTGCCACTGCATGACAAAAAGGCAGAAAAAGTTCTTCGGAATAATACTGGGCTGTGTCGCAGTAGAACCAGTTTTGAGCCATCTTTCCAACCTCCAAAATATTTTTTGGGGCTTCTTTTTCCACTTTTTTAATATAATTGTCAATTGCGAGGTGTACGGTGTCGGCTGTTGCGTAAGGCATGAAGGCCGCCCATGTGCCGAAAGCTTCATTGAGTTTGGTAAGTGAAGAGAACGACTGCTTTATATTGCATCGATCCCAGAAGTTGAAAACCAGATAGTTGCAGCGTTCTGTGAGCGATTGCATATCATCCGGAGCTGTCGGATAGGGAAAAAGTGTTCCTGACTGCTGGGCGTGCGCATTGATTCCTGCACAAGCTAAAATCGCTAAAATTATTGAGATAAAATAGTGCTTCATTTGTTTTGGCATTGAATTTGTAAGTACAAAGTTAGCTAAACACATTGATTTTCGCAAACCATTCTATATGTTTGTTTGTTAAAGTTAACAAATAATCATAAAAACGAAAGCACTTGTGTTTTCATTTTTACCAATTTTGAACAAAAACTTTAAAAATATTACATATGAATTTCAACAATTTTACAATCAAATCGCAAGAAGCCATTCAAAAGGCGGTGGAAATTACCCGCTCTTCAGGTCAGCAGGCCATTGAACCGGTGCATCTGCTCAAGGCGGTGATTGAGGAAGGCGAATCTATCGTGAAATTCATCTTCCAAAAGATAGGTGCCGCACTTCCGCAAGTGTCAGGTATGGTGGACAAGGAAATTGCTGCTTTACCCAAAGTATCAGGAAGCGAACCTTATCTCAGCCGTACTTCTAATGATGTTCTGCAAAAAGCTCTTGATATTGCTAAAAAGAACGGCGATGAGTATGTAACTCTTGAAGCGCTTTTAATGGCAATATTTGAGATTAACTCTCCGGCTTCGACAATTCTTAAGAATGTCGGTCTTTCGAAGAAGGATCTTGAGGCTGCAGTTAACGAATTGCGCAAAGGTAAGAAGGCTACAGATCAAGGAGCTGAAGAGACCTACAATGCGCTTTCAAAATATGCTATAAATCTTAATGAACGTGCTCGCTCGGGTAAGCTCGATCCTGTAATCGGCCGTGATGAAGAAATTCGTCGAGTGCTTCAGATTTTGAGCCGACGCACCAAGAACAACCCTATGCTGATAGGCGAACCGGGTACAGGTAAAACTGCCATCGCTGAGGGTCTTGCACAGCGTATTGTCCGCGGTGACGTCCCTGAAAATCTCCGCTCTAAGCAGATTTTCTCGTTGGATATGGGTGCGCTTGTCGCAGGAGCCAAGTATAAAGGCGAATTTGAGGAACGTCTAAAAGCTATTGTCAACGAGGTGACCCAGAGCGACGGCGAAATAATCCTTTTTATCGACGAGATCCACACACTTGTTGGTGCCGGTAAAGGCGAAGGAGCTATGGATGCCGCTAATATCCTAAAGCCAGCTTTGGCTCGTGGCGAACTCCGCAGCATTGGTGCTACCACTCTCGATGAATATCAGAAATATTTCGAAAAGGATAAGGCTCTTGAGCGTCGTTTCCAGAAGGTGATGGTTAACGAGCCTGACGAACTTAGCGCAATTGCCATTCTCCGTGGTCTTAAAGAGCGTTACGAGAATCACCATAAGGTGCGTATCCGCGACGAGGCAGTCGTTGCAGCCGTACAGCTTTCAGAGAGGTATATTACCGACCGTTTCCTTCCTGACAAGGCTATTGACCTTATAGATGAGGCCGCTTCTAAGTTAAAACTTGAAATTGACTCTGTGCCCCAGGCTCTTGACGATATTACACGTCGTATTGCTCAAAAGGAGATTGAGCGTGAGGCTTTAAAGCGCGAGGGCGACAAGGAGAAGGTTAAGACCATCGAAAAAGAACTCTCCGAAATGCGCGAGGAGGAGAAGGAATACACCGCAAAATGGAAGGCTGAGAAGGAGCTTATCGATAAGATTCAGCAGAACAAGATAGATATTGAGCAACTCAACTTTGAGGCTGACAAGGCAGAGCGTGAAGGCGACTATGCTAAGGTGGCAGAAATCCGTTATAGCCGTGTACAGCAGAAGGAGAACGAGAACAAGACTATCCAGGAACAGCTTAACATGATGCAGGGCGACAAGGCTCTTATCAAAGAAGAGGTTGATGCCGATGATATCGCCGACGTTGTTTCACGCTGGACCGGTATTCCCGTCAGCAAGATGGTGCAGAGCGAGAAGGAGAAGCTGCTGCATCTTGAAGATGAGCTCCATCAGCGTGTTGTTGGCCAGCAGGAGGCCATTGCGGCCATCTCTGACGCCGTGCGCCGCTCGCGTGCCGGCCTCAACGATCCACGCCGTCCTATCGGTTCATTCATTTTCCTGGGCACGACAGGTGTCGGCAAAACCGAGCTGGCCAAGGCTCTCGCCGAATATCTGTTTGACGACGAGAACATGATGACACGTATCGACATGAGCGAATATCAGGAGAAGCATGCTGTGAGCCGACTTGTCGGAGCGCCTCCGGGATATGTGGGTTACGATGAAGGTGGCCAGCTCACCGAAGCCGTGCGCCGCAAGCCCTACTCGGTAGTGCTGTTCGACGAGATCGAGAAAGCTCATCCCGATGTGTTCAACATCCTGCTGCAGGTGCTCGACGACGGCCGTCTGACCGACAACAAGGGCCGCACGGTCGATTTCCGCAATACGATCATCATCATGACCTCCAACATGGGCTCGCACCTGATTCAGGAGCGCCTGTCGGAGGGCTTCGACGGCGGACACCTCGATCCCGCGCTGCTGGAGCGGACGCGTACGGAGGTGGTCGAACTGCTGAAACAGCAGCTCAAACCCGAGTTCCTGAACCGCGTGGACGAGATCGTGATGTTCGAGCCGCTGACCCGCGCCGATATCGGGCGGATCGTCGAACTGCAGCTCGAAGGGGTGCGGCAGCTGCTCGCCCGCAACGGCATCCGTCTCGAGTGGAGCGAGGCGGCTCGCGACCGCATTGCCGCCGAGGGGTACGATCCGCTCTTCGGCGCCCGCCCCGTGAAGCGGACGATCCAGCGGAGCGTCATCAACGACCTTTCGAAACGGATTCTGGCGGGCGAGGTAGATCGTGAGCGGCCGATCCGCATCGACGCCTCCGACGAAGGCCTGCGCTTCTCGAACTGACGCGGCCCCGGGGTGTAAACGGCGGGCGGGCTCCTTCACCGATCGAAGGAGTCCGCCCGTTTCGTTTGCTGCGGCCGCTTCGGCTACAGCCCTTTGCGCGCGATTTTCCAGGCGAGGTAGTTGTACCACGCCAGCACTTTCGGCCGCCACGTACGGGGCAGGCAGTTGAGCACTTGCACCTTGCGGAGCGTGCGGCGGTAGGTGCGCGTAAAGCCGAAGGTGCGGATGGCGCGCGCGGCCGCCTCCGTGTCCCCCTTGGAGGAGAGGATCAGGGCCTTGCCGAGTGCCGCGCGGGCGACGAACTCGCGTTCGTCGAGCGGGGCCGCCGGGTCGTAGAGCTCTTCGAACGAGTAGGGGGTCTGTTCGGGGGTGTAGATCGAGGAGGAGCGGTTCGATGCGACCGTCACGTAGTCGGCCGCCCGCAGGGGCGAGTAGCAGATGCGGTAGCGGCGGGCCAGCTTGATCCACATGTAGAGGTCGCCGGCGATCTTCATCCCCTCGGGAAATCCGCCGACCTCGTCGAAGACGCGGCGCGGCATGGCGACGGTCGACGAGGTGGTGACGTAGCGGTGGGCCGAGTCGCGGAAGAAGTTCGCCACGATGCCGCGCTCGGCGAGCCCCGGGGCGGGGTGCGACCCTTCGGCGTTCACGATGTCGAAGCCCGTGCAGTAGGCGCCGCAGTCGGGCCATTCGGCGATCATCGCGGCGATCTCCGCGAGAAACTCGGGATGCCAGCGGTCGTCGGCATCGAGGAGCGCCACCCACTCCGAGCGCGCTTCGCGGATGCCGCGGTTGCGGGCGGCGCATTCGCCGGCGTTGGGCTGATCGACGAGGCGGACGAGGGGTGAGCCGATGCCGCGTACGATCTCGGCCGAGCGGTCCGTCGAACCGTCGTTGACGACGACGATCTCGGCCGCGGGATAGCTTTGCGCCAATACCGAGCGGAGGGTGGTTTCGATCTCGCGCTCCTTGTTGTAGAGGGGGATGATAACGGAAAATGCGGGTTTCATGCTTTGTCAGAATGTTTCGTAGGCGGATCGGTCGGGAAGCAGGGCCTCGAAGGCGGCCGCCAGCTGCCGCTGCGAGCGGCCGAAGTCGGCGATCTGCGTGCTGTCGTTGAGGCAGACCATGCGGCGGCTGCCTGCGGCCACCGTGCGGCAGACCGTCGGGAGCGAGGCGTCGTCGAGGTCGCTGAGCAGCGTGTCGGCGAAGCCGTGCGGGCGGAATTCGCCGCGGCACAGCGTGTCGTAGCGCACGAGCCAGTGCGAAAGGTCGGACGGAGCGCGGAACCGGTTGCGGCAGGCGGCGGTCAGTTCGTCGCCCCACTGTTCCCAGGCGCGGGCGAACGCCGAGCGCAGGTGTGCCTGCGGCATGTGGGGGTCGAAGAAGCCCGGGAAGAAGCTCCACGGCAGCAGCGACAGCGTTTTGAGGATGTTCCCGAACCCGTAGCAGGGGGCGAGCCACTTGCCGAGGTGGCGGTTGAGCGCCCGCCGCGGATGGAGCCGGTTGACGAGCTCGAGGTCGTTCAGGATCGTTTGCGCGATGCACGAGGGGCGCACGATGCTCAGCCGCGCCATGTCGCACGGCAGGCCGTCGCGGAAAAAATCGCTTGCGCGGCAGAGCGCCGTCAGCAGCATGTCGTCGTTGAAGAGGACGAACTGCTCGGCCAGCCCTTCGAGCCGATGCAGGTTGAGCTCGATGACGTTCGAGTTGAAGGTGGGCAGCTGTTCGGCGGGGATGTAGTCCGTGTGGCGGACGATGTGCAGCTTCGGGTGGTCGCGCTCGAGCCAGTCGGGGAGGTGCCCCCACGTGACGAGGTGGATGCGCCGCACCCACGGTGCGAAGCGCTCCACGCCGCGGAACCAGTAGCGCAGCAGCCCCCAGTCGCGGTAGCGGACCTCGGAGGCGTCGCAGCCGTCGGCAGTGCGTTCGGCGGGAATGGCGGCCGCCTGCGCCGCGGGCAGAGCTTCTCGGCGGTAACGGTCGAACTCCGCGCGCCAGGCGGGATCGGCGCCGTCGACCCAGAGCAGGACGAAATCGATATCGGTGTGGTTCATCGGTCGTATTCGTATCGGTTTGAATCGGTGTGCTGGCGGACACGGCGGCACAGCCGCCGGCGGTCTGCGCTCACTGCACCAGCAGGTTGCATCCGCGGATCTCGCTGTGGTCGATGCGGCCCTCGATCTCGAACGAGCCGTCCGTAAACAGCCGTCCGATATCTTCGGTCTGGATGAAGGCGCACGAAGCGTTGTTGGCCAGATCGACGATGTTGAGGCCGCCGCGTCCGGCCGTCGTCCGCAGGTCGAACGGATCGTTCACGTCGCGCACGACGACCCGCATCCAGCGCGGGCAGCGGAAGCGGTTGCCTCCTGCGGAGTAGGCCTGCGAGGTCAGCTCGGCCATGCCGTACTCGGAGTGGATCTCCGTGACGCCGAAAGCCTCGCAGAGAATGCGGTGGAAGGCCGCTTTGGGCAGCTCCTCGCGATAGCCCTTCATGCCGCCCGTCTCCATGACGATCGTGTCGCGCATCGGCTGCGGATAACGCTCGGCGAGCTCCCAGAGGGCGTAGCTCACGCCGAGCAGGATTTTGGGCTTCGGGTCGGCAGCCATGTCGGCGAGCAGCTGCTCGTACTGGTCGAGGTAGAAGCCGCCCGAGCCGCATGCGGCGATCAGCCGGTCGGCCATGTAGACCAGCGACGACCCCTTGCGTGCCAGGTAGTTGGGCAGCAGCGCATAGAGGCTTCGTTGCGACGGATCGCCGTAAAAGGTGCGGAACGCCTCGGTGAAGACCCGCTCGTAGTGGGCGAGCGACGCCATCGGGTGGCGCGAGGGGATCATCCCCGTCGTGGCGCTCGACGTGAAGACCGCTTCGGGGGGCGTCGGGCCGCAGTAGACGTCGGCATGCTTGAAGAGGCGGATCGGCAGAAACGGAATGTCGGTCACACGCCGCACCGCCGCCACGGCCTGTTCGTCGAAGCCGATGCGGGTCAGGTAGTCGCGGTAGGGCGGACAGGCGACGGCCTGCCGCCGAAAGAGCGCAGCGGCGGCCCGCTCGAAGGCGGCATCGTCCGTCAGGCTGAAAATCTCCTCTTCGTGCATCATGTTGCAAATGTACGAAAAGGCGGCCCGATTTCAAAATGCCGCGCCGGAAAACCGCATGCGGCCGCCGCCGAAATGCGGTCGGAGACGGTGAATTCGGTTAATTTTATGAATTTGCGGCAATATTGTTTTGTGCAACAACTTTTTTTGCTATCTTTGTACCTAATTAAATTTCTTGTGTGAAAAGTTGTGTGGAAATTTGTATTCAATTGCAACTTTTTTTGTCAAGGTCGTTGAGAAAGAAACCTTATTGTTTAATTAAAAAAAATACTGCTATGAAAAAATTGGTGTTTATCTTCTCCGCGTTTCTGTGCATGCTGTTCTGTCCGATGACCGATGCGGCCGAGGCAAAGGCTTCCGATGCGTCGGTAAACAATTTGCAACAAGGTTATATAATACGTATTCGAATCGTAGATGAAGAAGGAAACCCTATGCCAGGGGTCTATGTTGCCATTGCAGACACACAGTATGGGGCTGTTTCTGATGTAGATGGCAATGTCATGTTAATTGTACCTAAACTCAATTCGATACTTGTAATTTCTTTTGTTGGTTATGAGCCAATCGAAAGAACAGCGATAGATTTTATTAGATATGATGGCGTGATTCCGACTGTAGTCATGTCCCCTAAAAAAGCTTAAGAACTTTCAATGAAACGTCTCCTTCTCCTACTCTCCGCTCTTTGGCTGGCCGGAACGGGCTTTGCGCAATCCCGCACGGTCACTTTCGCGGGAGCCGTTATGGACTCGGATATGCATCGAGTGGAGGCTGCAGAGGTCGAGCTGATTGTGGGAACGGATACGCTGCATGCGGTTTCCAGCATGTATGGCGATTTCGCTGTCAAGACAAAACCGGGTGACGCGCTGCTGCGCGTCACCCATATCGCTTATAAACCCTACGAGCAGTCGGTGACGATCTCTGCCGATCCGCGGCAGTCGAATTGGCAGAGAATCTGGTTGGAGCCGCTTTCCCGCGAGATCGACGAGGTGACCGTGAAGGGCGAACCCCCGTTGTTCAAACGAAGCGGAGATACGCTGGTCTACAACGCTGCCGCGATCAAGTCGCTCGAAAGCGACCATGCGCTGCAGATCATCGAGCAGTTGCCGGGTGTTCTGGTGCAAAACGGAGCTCTGACGGCGATGGGGCAGGAGGTGGCCCGCACCTATGTGGACGGCAAGCTGATCTTCGGCGAGAATCCGATGACGGCGCTGCTGAATCTGACGGCATCCGACGTGCAGAAGATCCGAATTTACGACGAAGACGACGAATACCACCGCAAACACGGTCTCAAATCCTCGCGCAAACGGCGCGTGTTGGATATCCGCACGCACAGCAAGCTGATCAACGCGCTGTCCGCCGTTTTTTTGGCCAGCGGCGGCGCAGACCTCGAAAAGAACGACAAAGACGGTCGTCGGGAGCGCTACGGCATCGGTCTGACGAGCGAGTTCTTCTCGGAGAAACTCTCGTTGTCCGCCGGTGTCAATGCGAACAATATCGGCCGCCCGTCGAATCGTCCCGAGGACCTGTTGATCGTCAGAACCCCCGTCGCCGGCTCCTATGCAGCGACCAGCTCTGTTTCCGCAAGCTATCGACAACGGTTCGGCGACGAACAGGGTGTCAGCCCGGAGTTGTCGGCGAACTATACCTATTCGACAGGCCGCACGAAACAGGAGAGCCACACGTCGCGCCTCTATTTCCCGACGGCGGAATATGCCGAGCGCTCTTCGTTCGATTCGCTCTATCGGGCACGGCAGACCGAGACCCACCATGCAGCGGTCTACTTTTCCCGAAATTTTCTCTCTTTTTCCCAAAGTTTCGAAACATCGCGTAACAAGGAACAGGAGCTGCGGAACAGTTTGGCGCTGTTCGACGGTACGCGGACAGGCTCCGAATCTGCCGTTGCTTCGGATACACGTACCTATAAATATTCGAGCTATCTCAACTGGAACGGGCGCATCGCAGGCTGCTGGCATGCGCTGACTTCTGCCGAACTGACCCTGGACAAGAGCGACGGTGTGCAGGATCGCTCGGATACGTTCACGGATTTTTCGGCCGACCGGCTCTACCATACCGCTCCCGTGGGCCGTGCCCGCAAATTATCGGGAACGTTTTCGTTGTCGTATCGTCCCGAGAACGAAAAGACAGCCCTCGAATCGGTTGAATTCGGGTATAATCCCACATATGAATATGAGCGGAAGCGCCAGTTGCGTTACGACCTTGTACGGGACGAACTCGACATCCCGGGCAGTCGCGACATGACCTACGACTATTTTCTTCATAGACCTTATTGCTCGATAAGATTTCGCAATTCGCTGATGATCGATCTGCCGGTCGAAATCGCCGTACAGCATCGCGACGAGCGGCTGCCGGGCAGCGAAGAGAACCGCAAACGCTTTGCGGCGCTGCTGCCGCGTATCTCGTGGTTGATCGGCAAAGGTTTCAATCGTCGTGTCTGGATTACCTATGTTGCTACCACGACGCTTCCTTCGATGGAGCAGCTCTCCACGCGGGTCGACAACAGCAATCCGCTGTATCTCTTTTCCGGTAATCCGCACTTGAAACAGTCGGTCGGGCACAGGTTCACTCTGCAGAGGAATTGTACCCGCTCGAACGGCGACGCATGGAGTGTACACGCGAATGTGTCTTTTCATCGTAACAGCATTGTCGACCGCTCTGTTTTTTGTAAGACGGCAACGGTGCTTCCCGACCGAAACGGCTTCGAGGTGCCGGCCGGCGGAACGTTTACCACCTACGAAAATCTGAACGGAGCGCTTTCTGCCTCTGTATCGGGCGAGTACTCGTTGCGAATCAAGGCATTGCGCTCCAATATGCGTTTCACGCTTTCAGGAGATTATCAACGTACTCCGACCTATGTGGGTGAGCAGAGAAACCGGACGACGACCTATTCGCCGCGTGCCATGATTATGCTGAACAGCAATTTCTCGAGAAAGGTCCGCCTGTCGCTGGCGTCTTCGAGTTCGCTGATCTTTTCTGAAAACAGGATCGGCAACGACAGCCGTTATTTGAATGAGCGAATCATGTGTGCTTTGGATAGTAATTTCGCCAAGCGCCTCTTTTTCAATTCGTACTACGTGTATTCGCTGTACAAGCCGCTCGGCAGCATCGGCAGCCGCAACGAGAACAGCCAGCTGAACATGATCTTCGGCTGCCGTTTCCACAAGAGCCGCGGCACGGTGAGCCTTGCAGGATACGACCTGCTCAATCGCAGTACCGCTTTCACGACGAAGATGGCGGCGGATTATCAAAACAGCTCCTGGAGGTCCACGGCAGGCAGATATTGGTGCGTGAACGTCAGCTACAGCTTCAATAAATCGCAGTCGGGTGCCGCAGCCGGCATGCGTCGCTGATGCGGGGGCGTTGCCCGTGGGGCGGTCTCTTCCGCGTACCCGTTTAACGGCTTTTTGAGCCGTTTGGGAGCCGCAGTTTCCCGACGCGAAAACCTCTTGCAGGGAAACCCGCCTGCGGCAATTTTTCCGCAGCATTCTCCCGCAGGCGGCGCTCCGCCGCAACCGCCGCAACTCTCCAAGCGCAGCCCGCCGCCCGCAAAAAAGCCCCGGACCGAAATCCGGGGCTTTTGCCGTATCGGCGGCGGGGCGCAGGCCCCTGACCGCGTGCTACTTTTTCGTGCCCTTCGGCGCGAGCATCATGTTCATCTTCTTGCCGTCGAGTTTGGGCATCAT